>NZ_JAULLN010000044.1:0-44430 GCF_041357655.1 Bradyrhizobium sp. DN3
TTGCTGAAGCACCAAAAAGCCCTTGCCGAGAGGGGGCCGTCCATACATGACGATGTGGCGAGAGCTGTGCGTATGTCGACCTAATCGACTCGTGGTGAGTCCCCCTCACCCGGAATTTGCTCTCGCAAATTCCGGCCTCTCCCCGCAAGCGGGGAGAGGCGAAGAAATCAAATCAGCTTCCGCTGCGCGAGATTCTTCATCAGTGCGCCGATGCCGAAGGTCCACGGCTCACACTCGTCGCTGGTGCGCATGCGGTTGACGAGCTTGCCGAGCTGGGGCGCGGCGATCGTGACGATGTCGTCGCGCTTGTGGGTGAACCCCTGCCCCGGCGCATCGCGGTCCTCGACGGGCGCGAACATCGTGCCGAGGAACAGCACGAAACCATCTGGATATTGATGCATCTTGCCGATGGTCTGCGCGACGAGGTCGGTCGGGTCTCGGCTGATCTTGCTGATCGAGGAATGGCCGTTGAGGACGAAACCGTCCGCGCCTTTCACGTTGAGGCTGATGTCGAGCCTGCGCGCATCATCCAGCGAGAACGTATCGTCGAACAGGCGCAGCAGCGGCCCGATGGAGGACGACGCGTTGTTGTCCTTGGCCTTCGACAGCAGCAGCGCCGAGCGGCCCTCGAAGTCGCGCAGATTCACGTCGTTGCCGAGCGCGCCGCCGACGATCCTGCCGCGGCTCGAGACGAACAGCACGAGCTCGGGCTCGGGGTTGTTCCAGGTCGATTTCGGATGCAGGCCGGCATCCATGCCGGTGCCGACCGACGACAATGTCGGCGCCTTGGTGAAGACCTCGGCATCGGGACCGATGCCGACCTCGAGATACTGGCTCCAGGCGTTCTGGTCGATCAGCACCTGCTTTAGATGCATCGCCTGGTCCGAGCCGGGCTTGAGCTTCGACAGATCGTCGCCGATCAGCCGCGTCACCTCTTTGCGGATCGCTTCGGCCGAGGCCGGGTTGCCCTTGGCGCGTTCCTCGATCACGCGCTCCAGCATCGAGATCGCGAAGGTGACGCCGGCGGCCTTCAGCGTCTGGAGATCGACGGGTGCAAGCAGCCACGGCTTCTGACGATCGCGCCCATCGGGTGCCGTGTTGGCGACGATGGCTTCGAGATCGCCGATGCGCTCGCCCTTGGTCGAGCTAAGCGCCCTGGCCGGATCGTCCTCTTCGCAGAGCGCGCTGATGGTGGGGAATTTCGCCGTGACGTCGAAGACGCCGTCACCCCGCACGGCGACGACAGCGGGCCCATTCACCTGCGGCAGCCAGACGCGGCCGGCTAGCGTTCCCCGCGTGCCGTCCTCGGGGAGAAGGTCTTTAACCGTCAATGTCGTCATGGCCGCGTCCTCGCTGTTTTTCGGACCGGCCGCATCATTCGGCGGCCGGTCCCCTTGGCGAAGACCAATAAACGTCTGGCGAGGGAAGTCCAGAGCGGCGGCTATGCCCCCGCCCGCGCCTTCCGCGCTGCAATCTGCTGAAGCGCCCAGCGTGCGTTCTTGCGAACATCGGGATCGGGATCATCGGCGATCACAGCCAAGAATGCTTCGCCATCGGGATGGGCGATCTCGCCGAGCGCTGCGGCGGCCTCCTTGCGCAGATTGGCCTGGTCGTGATTGACGCAATTGCCGATCGGGCGCACCGCGCGTTCGATCTTCATCTTGCCGAGGCTGCGGATCGCTTTCAGCCGCACCTGCCAGAACTCGTCGCCAAGACAGGCGACGAGCGGATCGGCCGCGAGCGAACCGTTGACGTTGAGGCCCAGCGTTTCCGCAGCCATCTCGCGCACCATCCAGTCCGAGTCATTCAACGCACGGGTGATTGTCTCTGCTGCGGGCTTCATCTGCGAGAATGCAAGCGCGCTCACGGCGGCACGACGCACATGGGCGTCGGGATCGTTGATCAGCGCGGTCAGCGCGGGGATCGATTCTTCCAGCTTCAGGAAGCCAATCACGCCGATCGCCTGCACGCGCACGGCGGCATCGGAATCCTGGAGTGCTTCCAGCGCCGGCTTCAGCGTGTCCTTGCGACGCAGCTCCTTGAGCGCGCGCAGTGCGCCCATGCGGACGAAGGCGTGGGCATGCCTCACCAGCGGCAGGATGACATCGGCGCAAGCGGGATCCTTGAATTCGGCCATGCTGTCGGCCGCGGCGCCCGCGACGATTCTCTCGGGGTCGACCAGCAGCTTCACCAGCGCGCTCGCGGCTTCCGGCCCGTCGAACTCGCCGAGCGCCATCGCGACCTGCTGGCGCACGCCTGCGTCGGGATCGGCCACCATGTTGGCGAGATGAGCGACCGCGGCGGGATCGCCGGAATGGCCGAGTGCGATGATGGCGACGCGGCGCTCGGCGGGATCGGCCGCCTGGAGCCGCTCATCAGCGTCGTCGAGATCGTCATAGGACTCGAACGGGCTCGACATGACTACCTCAACAAATACGGAATGTTGACGGTGACGGCGCCGGTCGGGCAATCCGCCTCGCAGGGCATGCAGTACCAGCACTCGTCATAGGCCATGTAGGCTTTGTTGGTCATGTCGCTGATGCGCAGCACGTCGAGCGGGCAGACGTCGACGCACACGGTGCAGCCCTTGTCGGCGATGCATTTGGCGTCGTCGACGACCACCGGAACCGATGTCTGATAGGAAGCGAGAGGCATCGTTATCTCCTGTTGCTTGCTGTGACGAGGGCTCAGGCTGTGGCCCGGATGCGCTGCTTGTCGTAAAGGTCCTTCTCGTCGTCCGCGATCGGGACGACATAGGGTTCCACCGCCCGCTTCTCGCTGGTCATCTTGCCGTTCCGCTTGGACAGCAGCGTGTGGCAGAACCAGTTCTCATTGTCCTTCTCCGGAAAATCCGTGCGCCAGTGATAGAGGCCCCAGCGGCTCTCCTCGCGGTAGAGCGAGGCGTGCGCGGCCATGTCGGCGCAGTCCATGATCGATTGCACCTCGAGCGCGCGGAGCAGCTCGTGCGCATTGCGCGCAATCATGCGCTCCTGCATGTCTTCCCTCGCCTCGGCGAGACGGCGCATGCCGAGCTCGTATTTGCGCGTAACCTTCGGCGGCTGGAGATAATCGTTGACGAGGCGGCGCGTCTTGTACTCGATCTGGTTCGGCGGAATGCCGTCCTCGCGCTTCGTCGGTGCCGTCACGCGGTCGCGCTCCATCGCGACGTCCGCGGCATCGAACTCCGCGAAGTCGTGGCTGTCGGCGAACTCCATGGCGTCGATGCCGGCGACCGAACCGTTGGTGAAGGCGCCCAGCATGTAGTTGTGCGGAACGCTCGCCATGTCGCCAGCGGCGTAAAGGCCAGGCACGGTGGTACGGGCATTGTCGTCGACGAACACGCCTGAAGCGCTGTGACCGGAGCAGAAGCCGATCTCGGAGATGTGCATCTCGATCGACTCGCTGCGATAGTCGACCCCGCGCCCCTGCTGGAACAGGCCACGCGTCGGGCGCTCGACCTTGTGCAGCGTCGACTCGATCTCCGAAATGGTGTCGGGGTGGAGATGCTTGAGCTGGAGGAACACCGGACCCTTGCCGGACAAGAGTTCGTTGTAGAATTCCAGCATCATCTGGCCGGACCAATAGTCGCATTCGATGAAGCGCGAGCCTTCGTTATTCGCGGTGTAAGCCCCGAAGGGGCCCGCGACATAGGCGCAGGCCGGACCGTTGTAGTCCTTGATCAGCGGGTTGATCTGGAAGCATTCGAGGTTCGCGAGCGCGGCGCCGGCGTGATAGGCCATGGCATAGCCGTCGCCGGAATTGGCGGCATTCTCGTAGGTCCCGAACATGTAACCGGAGGTCGGCAGGCCGAGACGGCCGGCGGCGCCCATGCACAGGATCACCGCCTTGGCCTTGATCACCAGCATCTCGGCAGTGCGGGTATTGACGCTGACCGCACCGGCGATGCGGCCGTCGGCGGATTTCAAGAGCCGCGTCGCCATGTAGCGGTTGGAGATCAGGATGCGGGCGCGGCGGAGCTGGCGGTACAGCGCCTTCTTCACGGTCTCGCCGTTCGGCATCGGCAGCACATAGGTGCCGATGTGGTGCACCTTCTTGACGGCGTAATCGCCGTTCTCGTTCTTCAGAAAGCGGATGCCGAAACTGTCGAGCTCTTCGATGACCTTGTAGCAGTTCTGCGCGTATTTATAGACCGCCTTCTGGTCGACAATGCCGTCATTGGCGATGGTGATTTCCTTGGTGTACTGCTCGGGCGTCGCGTAACCGGGGATGACGGCGTTGTTCAGGCCGTCCATGCCCATCGAGATCGCGCCGGAGCGCTTGACGTTGGCCTTTTCGAGCAGGACGACGTTGGCCTTCGGGTTTTTCAGCTTCGCCTTCAGCGCCGCCATCGGGCCGGCCGTGCCGCCGCCGATCACCAGCACATCGCAGGAAACCTCCGAAAGTCCGTCGACGATCTGATCTAGTGCCATCGCTTGCTCCTGGTTCGCCGATGGTCGGCGCCTTTGCGTCAGATTTGTTCAGGTGACGTCCCGGCGATAGCAATTAGTTGTCGACGGGGTGCGATTTGCGCTTCAGCGCTCGACAAAGGCCTTTTCGATCACGAAATGGCCGGGCTGGCTGTGATTGCCCTCGACGAAGCCGCGCGCCGAGAACATTGCGTGGAGTTCCTCCAGCATCGCCGGGCTGCCGCAGAGCATGATGCGGTCGGTCTGGATATCGAGGCCTGGTAGCCCGATGTCGTCGAACAGTTGGTTCGATGCGATCAGGTCGGTGATGCGACCGCGATTCCTGAACGGCTCGCGGGTCACGGTCGGGTAATAAACGAGCTTGTCGCGGATCAGCGGTCCGAAAAATTCGTGATTGCGCAGGCCTTCGACGACGTGCTCGCCATAGGCAAGTTCCGAAACCTGGCGGCAGCCATGGGCGAGCACGATGGTCTCGTAGTTCTCATAGACGTCGGGATCCTTGATAAGGC
This sequence comes from Bradyrhizobium sp. DN3, assembly GCF_041357655.1. Classification (NCBI taxonomy): domain Bacteria; kingdom Pseudomonadati; phylum Pseudomonadota; class Alphaproteobacteria; order Hyphomicrobiales; family Nitrobacteraceae; genus Bradyrhizobium; species Bradyrhizobium sp. DN3. The sequence continues at coordinate 4,937 of NZ_JAULLN010000044.1, forward strand.
TTGCGAACGGCGCGAGCCCCGTGCCGGTCGAGAGCAGCAAGAGGCGTTTTCCCGGAATGAGGTTGCCGGTGATCAGCGTGCCTGTCGCCTTGCGACCGACCAGAATGATGTCGCCTTCCCTGATCTTCTGAAGGCGCGAGGTCAGCGGGCCGTCCTGCACCTTGATCGAGAAGAATTCGAGCGCCTCCTCGTGATTGGCGCTCGCCATACTGTAGGCCCGCATCAACGGCTTGCCCTCGACCTCGAGGCCGATCATCGCGAACTGACCGTTCTGAAAACGGAAGCCGGGATCGCGCGTCGCAGTGAAGCTGAACAGAGACTCGGTCCAGTGCCTGACCGACAAAACCGTTTCCTTCTGAAATGCGCTCATCCGCCGTCTCTCCTTGGCTCGATTGCGCACAAGGTTTCGGAGAGCGGGGAATACGGCAACGCGGAAGTGAAATTCCCGGTCGATTAGTTTCACATTTCGGGGGCGATGCTTGAATGCAGGCATCGAAGATCGGCGGCCCACGCCTGCGCCGGCAATTAGTTGCTATCGCAGCGGCGCCGCGAAACGTAGAGAAAGGTCGGAGATACGTCATGACCATGACCTTGGTGGCACCGACCGTGGCCGACTATGAAGCCAGCGCCGACCTCGCCTCGCTCCTCGTCCGCACCACGCAGGATGAGGCGATCAGCCTACCGGCGGAAACGCTCCGCCTCTCCTGCAAATGCGCCCACTGCACCCGCGCCCGGTTCGACGGCCGCTTCCCTAAAACATTTCCGCGCATTGCGATCACCGAGATCGGCGATCTCGGCTATGGGCTGAATATCTCGTTTTCGGATGGACATAACCGGGGGATTTACCCGAAGCCGTATTTGCTGAGTTTGGCTGCCGCAGACAACCCTGCATCCTGAGCGTTCGGTTGCGCAACCAGCGTCATGGCCAGGCTTGTCCCGGCCATCCACGATCTTCCTGCCGCGCCAAGAACGTGGATGCCCGGGACAAGCCCGGGCATGACGGCGGAATAAACCTCGCCTCGACTCCATCTGGCACGGACATTGCTCCTCTTTAGAACGATTTGAGCGTTCCGGAGGCAGATGATGTTGCAGGCGGCGAATGCAGTTCGTGGGGCTGTTCCCCCGGCAGTGCGGCCTGCCGGCGGCTCCTCGCTGCTGCTCACCGAGAACCAGCAATGGATCGGCGGCCCGCCGCCGCTGATGGACAAGCTGTCGCCGCGCGAGCGTGAGCTGGTCTTGAAACAAGGCCGCCGAAAAGTGCTCAACCGCGGCCAGACGCTGTTCAGCCAGGGCGGCAAGCATGACGGCATCTGGCTGATCGAGAGCGGCCGCATTCGCGTGTTCTACACCTCCCCGCTCGGGCGCGAGATCACGCTGGCCTACTGGCATGTCGGCAATTTCGTCGGCGGGCCCGAAGTGTTCGAGGGCACCGTTCACCAATGGTCCGGTGTCGCATCCAGCAATTGCAGCGTCGTGCAACTGCCCGGAAAGGAGCTGCGATCCCTTGCCGTGGAGATCCCCAACCTCGCGATCGGCCTGATCGAGGGCCTGACCTTCAAGGGCAAATGCTATTCGGCCCTGGCGCAGATGCTGGGAACGCGCTCGATCACGCAGCGCCTCGCACACCTGCTGCTGCACCTCGTCGAGCTCTATGGCGTCGAGGATGCCGATGGCCGGGTGATTGCGGCCGCGTTCACCCATGCCGACATCGCGCACATGGTCGGCGCCACCCGGCAATGGGTCACGATCAGCCTGAAGCGCATGCAGGAAAAGGGAATCGTGCTGACCAAGCGATCGCAGATCGTGGTCTGCCGGCCCGACGTGCTGGAGGAGATGCGTGGACACGCGCCCGACTGAATGAGCTTGCGACCAGAGCCGGTGCACACGCAAGCGGCTTTATAGTGCAGGACTGCCCAAGGAGTATGCAATCAGTTTTTCCCGGCAACTAATCGACTGCGGGTGTCATTCCGGATTTGCCCTGCCCCCTGCCTCACCCAATCATGGCAACCACAGCACATCCAACCGAATGAGGATGAGAATGGTCCGCCATCTTCCCACGCTCTCGATCGCGATGTCGATGACGTCGCTGGCGCTTTTGCTCGCGCAGCCGGCCTCGGCGGAAACCGTCACGCTCGGCATCGGAACGCAGGATACCACGACCAATACGGTGACCGCCGGCGTCGTCATCCGGCAGCTGCATCTCCTCGAAAAATACCTGCCGAAGGACGGCAAGTACGCCAACATCAAGTTCGAGCTGGAATGGCAGAATTTCACGTCCGGCCCACCTGTCACGAACGCGATGATGGCGAACAAGCTCCAGATCGGCATGATGGGCGACTATCCGCTGATCGTGAACGGCTTCACCTTCGAGAGCAATCCCGAGAGCAAGAGCCGCCTGATCGGCATCGCCGCCTACAGCCTGTCAGGCTCCGGCAACGGCATCGTCGTTCACAAGGACTCGCCTTACTACGATCTCGCTGATCTCAAGGGCAAGCTCGTCAGCGTTCCCTTCGGCTCGGCCGCGCACGGCATGGTGTTGAAGGCGATGCAGGACCGCGGCTATCCCACTGACTTCTTCCAGCTGGTCAGCCAGAGCCCCGAAGTCGGCTCGACCAACCTCCAGGAGAAGAAGATCGACGCGCATGCCGACTTCGTTCCGTTCGCCGAGCTGCTGCCCTTCCGCGGCTTCGCGCGAAAGATTTTTGACGGCGTCGAGACCAATCTGCCGACCTTCCACGGCATCGTCGTCCGCACCGATTTCGCGGAGAAATATCCGGAAGTCGTCGTCGCCTACTTCAAGGCGGTGATCGCCGCCAACCAGTGGCTGCGCGACGATCCCAAGCTCGCCGCCGAAAAGATACAGGAATGGACCGGCATCAGCAAGGAAGTCGTCTACATCTTCCTCGGCCCGAGCGGCAACATGACCACCGATCCAACGATCAAGCCGGCGCTGATCGATGCCGCCACCGCCGACGTCAAGGTGCTGCAAAACCTCGGTCGCATGAAGGAGTTCGATCCGAAGAAGTGGGTCGACGACAGCTACATCCGCAAGGCCTACGCCGAGATGAAGCTCGACTATGACGCGCAACTTGCGAGCACCAAGAACTACGAGATTTCCGGCGAAGATTCTTTCTGCAAGAAGCCGATCGCCGATCCGCGCAAGGCCGGCGAGGTCTGGGTGGATGATGCCGGCATCATGCCCTTCTCGTCCGCAGCCTGCACCCTCGGCGCCTATGCCGACTACAAGGCCAAGGGCAAGAAGATCAACGTCGCCTATGTGTTCGATACCACGCGCGGCATCAAGCTGTTCGCCGACCAGGCTTTCTTCGCGGTCGGCAATGGCGACGTGGCGCCCTTCCTGCTCAAGAAGGATGCCGAAGCCTACGCCGCCAAGATCAGCGGCAAGGTGCTCGGCTTCGATGACGCGGTGAAGGCGGCGGTCGGCGGAGGCAAGACGTGAGCAGTCCCGCCCGCCTCAGACATTCCGAGGACAGCATGCCGGCAACAGCCATTGCAGAGACGGCTCCCGTGTCCGCCGTCACTCCGCCCGCAACCCCCCCTTCGTTCGGCACGCTCGCGCGGCGCTGGTACCGGCTGAATCAGGGCCGGCTTCGCGCAACCGCGATCGGCGTGATTTCGCTGCTCGCCTTCCTGCTGGTCTGGCACCTGCTCACGACCTATCGCGTGGTGTTCTTCGTACGTTTCACCAACGTGCCATCGCCGCTCGCGGTCTATGCGAGCTTCACCAAGGCGATCCACGATCCCAAATTCCTGCTGCACATCCTGCTCAGTTGTCGGCGCATCTTCATCGGCTTCTCGCTCGCGGCGATCGTGGGCGTGCCGCTCGGTCTGATCATGGGTCGTTTCAAGCTGGTGCATGAGGTGATCTTCCCGGTCGCCGAAGTGCTGCGCCCGATACCGGCGATCGCCTGGGTGCCGATGGCAATCATGCTGTGGCCGACCAACGAGCAGAGCATCGTCTACATCACCTTCCTCGGCTCGTTCTTCCCGATCCTCGTCAATACGCTGCACGGCATGTCGCTGGTCGATCCCGTGCTGGTGCGCGCCGCGCAATGTCTCGGTGCACGCGAGCGCTCGATCTTCCGCGAAGTGTATTTTCCGGCTTCGCTGCCGCACATCTTCACCGGCCTCACCGTCGGCATGGGTGTCGCCTGGGTGTCGCTGATCGCTGCCGAGATGATCTCGGGGCAATACGGCATCGGCTACTTCACCTGGGAGGCCTATTCGCTGGTCCAGTATGCCGACATCGCGCTCGGCATGATCGCGATCGGCGTTCTCGGCCTTGGATCGAGCCTGCTCATCAGAGGCGCGGGGCAATTGGTGATGCCGTGGAGGTCGACATGAGCGAGGTGCTTGCGAGCGCGCCGAAGGGCCATATCGAGGTCAAGAACTTCTCCCTCGCCTACGAGACCATCGAGGGAGCGGTGCAGGCCGTGACCGACACGCAGATCCATGTGAAGCCCGGCGAGTTCGTCTCGATCGTCGGGCCCTCCGGATGCGGAAAGTCGACCCTGCTCAATGCGGTCGCCGGTTTCCTCAAGCCGACCACCGGAATCGTCACCGTCGACGGCGAGCCCGTGAACGGCCCCAGCGCCGAGCGCGGCATGGTGTTCCAGCAATATTCGCTGTTTCCCTGGAAGACGGTGCGGGAAAATGTCGAGTTCGGCCTGAAGATGCGCGGCATGCCGCGCTCGCAGCGCGAGCGTGCGGCACGCACGCTGCTCGGACTCGCGGGGTTGGAGGCGTTCGAGAAGCACTATCCAGAAAAGCTGTCCGGCGGCATGAAGCAGCGCGTCGGCATCGTCCGCGCGCTCGCCACGGGGCCGAAAGTGCTGCTGCTTGACGAGCCCTTCGGCGCGCTCGACGCGCAGACGCGCGTCATCATGCAGCAGATCCTCACCAACATGTGGCAGCGGCTTAAGATCTCGGTGCTGTTCGTCACTCACGACATCGACGAGGCGATCTTCCTCTCCGACCGCGTCTACTGCATGACAGCGCGCCCTGGCTCGATCAAGGCGGAGATTCCGATCCCGCTGGAGCGGCCGCGGCAGCAATCGATGATGATGTCGTCAGAGTTTCTGGCCCTGCGCCGCGGGCTGATGTCGCTGATCCGCGAGGAAAGCCTCAAGGCAATGGGCGGCGAGATCAACGACATGGGCATGCAGGGCTTGAACATCGAGCTGCACGGCCACTCGCTGGCGGATGTGATTTAGGCGCAGCGAGCGCTCTCAGTCTCGTAGGGTGGGCAAAGCGACTTGTCCGCCGTAGCTCGTAGAGCGAAGGCGGAAGCGTGCCCGCCATCTTACTTAGTTGCACGCCGAACCGAGTGGTGGGCACGGCGCTTTCGCGCCTTTGCCCACCCTACGGCAGTTTTGCTCTAATTATTTGAACCAATGCACCAGCGCGATGCTGATGCCGAGCAGCAGCATTAGCGACAGCGTCACGGCTGCAGTCACCCTGCCCCCGACATTCGCCAGCACGCGCACGTCGACGCCGAGGCCGAGGGCGGCCATGGAGACCACGGTGAGAAAGGCGGTGATCTTCGTCACTGGCCCGACCACCGTGGCCGGCACGATCTCCAGGGAGCGCAGGGTCGCGAGCGCGAGGAAGCCGAGGATGAACCACGGCACGAGGCGAAAGAAGCCGACATTGGTCTTCTTGGCATCGCTGTGCCAGCGCGAAGCGACGAGCGAGAGGCCGACGACGACCGGCCCGAGCATCAATACGCGCATCAATTTCACGAGCGTGCCGATCTGCGTGGAGACGAGTCCGGCCGGCACCGTCGCCGCCAGCACCTGGGGCACCGCATAGACGGTCAGGCCGGCGAGAATGCCGTATTGCGTCGCCGACAACTGCAACAGTGGAATCAACAGCGGCAGGCCCAGCACCATCATCACGCCGAGGATCGCGGTGAAAGAGATCGAGGATGCGATCTCGTCGTTGTTGGCACCGATGATCGGCGCCACGGCCGCAATCGCGGAATTGCCGCAGATCGAGTTTCCGCACGCGATCAGAATCGACAAACGCGTCGACAGGCCGAGCATGCGGCTGAGGCCGAAGGAGACGCAGAGCGCGATCACGACGACGGCCGCGATCGACGCGAGCAGCGCGATGCCCGAGGCGGCAATGGCGGCGAAACTGATGGAGGCCCCCAACAGCATGACCGCGACTTCGAGGAGCTGTTTGGCGCTGAAGGCGATGCCCGCCTGCCAGCGCGGCGCGGGCTTCCAGAAGCTGCGCAAGGCCATCCCGAGCAGGATCGCCATCACCAGCGCCTCGACATAGGGATGCTCGAACACGCCGAGTTCCGCCCGCTCGAGCAGGGCCGAGACACCGGCGACTAGAACGCAGAGGAGAATGCCGGGGATCAGTGCCGCAACACGGATCGCGGCGGAGGCCGGCTTGGTCTCGGCCGGGCTGGATGCTTGATTCTGCGACACAAATCTCTCCCAGAGGAGAAAGATTTATACGCAGTGCGCTTCCGTAGGGAAATAAGTTTTCGACATATCAGGCCCGAGGGAAGTTCTATCCTCAGCCCGGAATAATCGGCCTCAGAAGATCAGGCTCTTGGCCAGCGAAGCGACGCGGCTGAAGCCGTCATAGATGCCGGGCTCGAAGAAGGCGGCGCGGGCAAGCACGATACCCGCAACCAGCGACCAGAACAGGCCGGTGCCGGCCCGCAGCAGGAGCTTTGACGTACGCGAGCGCGGCTGGGTGTCCGTCGCGGACACCAATTGCTCGCCGAAGGGTTCAAATCCGGTACGTTCCATGGCTCTGGCCAATCCATCAAATTCTGATGGAAATGTCGTCTTTTCGGCCCCAAACGGCAATGGAAGCGATTGGCGTTTTTGCCCGCCCGAGAGAAAACTCCTTCCGTCTGGCCACCCCAAGACAATAGTTTTCTTCTTCGGCCTATTTGGACACCGGCGGCGCGTCTTACAGCGCCAGATACCTGCGCCGGATCGCCTCGTTGGCCTTCAGCTCGTCGATTCCGGCGGCATAGACGATCTGGCCCTTGTCGATGACGGTGGCGTGGCTCGCCAGCCCCAGGCAGAAATGCATGTTCTGCTCAGCGATCAGCACCGTCGATCCGAGTTGGCGGAGTTGCCGCAACAGCTCCCCGATCCGCTGCACGATGATCGGCGCGAGGCCCTCGCTCGGCTCGTCGAGCAGCAGGAGCGCCGGATTGCCCATCAGCGTGCGCGCGATCGCGAGCATCTGCTGCTCACCGCCCGAGAGGCGCCCGGCGATACGATGGCGCAGCGGCTCCAGAAGCGGGAAGACCTCGTAGATGCGCTTGACCGGCCACTCGTCCTGGCCGTCCGGTCCCTTCTTCTTCCCGATGACGAGATTGTCCTCGACCGTGTGCTCCGGAAAAATCTGACGATCCTCCGGCACGAAGCCGAGGCCGGCGCGCGCGATGGTGTGCGGCTTCAGGCCCGAGATCACCGCGCCGCGCAGGCTGACCCTGCCCCGCCGCGGCGGCGCCAGCCCCATGATCGCCTTCATGGTCGTCGATTTGCCGGCGCCATTGCGGCCCAGGAGCGCCATGGTCTCGCCCTGCCGCACCGACAGGCCGACGCCGAACAGGATCTGGCTGGTGCCATAGTAGACATCGAGATCGGCGACTTCGATGACGGCTGCGCTCATGCCGCAGCTCCCGCATGTTCGGTGCCGAGATAGGCGTCGATCACGGCGCTGTTGTTGCGGATCTCGTCGGGCGTGCCAATTGCCAGGATGCGACCGTAGCAAAGCACCACGATTTTTGGGGCGATCTTGAACACGATGTCCATGTCGTGCTCGATGAAGACAACCGTGATCTTCTGCGTCTCCCAGAGCTCGCGCACCTTGTCGATCATGCGCCAGCGCTCCTCCGGGCCCATGCCGGCGGTGGGTTCGTCCAGCAGCAGCACCTTGGGTTCGAGCACCAGCGCGAGCGCGATATCGAGCAGCTTCTGGTCGCCATGTGACAGGGTCGCGGCGGTGCGATGGCGTTTGCCGGCGAGCCCTAGCAACTCCATCACATGCTCGGCGCGGTCGCGCGTCTCGGGCAAAGGAAAGCGCTTATGCAGCACCGCGGAGGTGCGCTGGTCGGCGCTGACGGCGGCAAGCATGGTCTCCTGCACCGTGAGCGACTTGAAGATGCTGGCCACTTGGAAGGCGCGGCCGATGCCATGGCGCACGATCTCGGGCGGCGAGCGGCCGGCGAGATCGACACCGTCGAGCAGCACCTGGCCGGAATCCGGCCTCAAGGCACCGGTGATCAGGTTGAAGAAGGTGCTCTTGCCGGCGCCGTTCGGGCCGATGACCGCGGTGAGCGAGCCATCGGGGAAGTCGAGCGAGACATCGTTGGTCGCCTTCACGCCGCCAAAGGATTTTGCGAGGTTGCGGATCTCAAGCATCGCTAGCGCCCCTCGCCTGCATCGCGCCGCTGCGCAAACCATTCGGCGACGAAATCCAAGAGGCCCTTGCGCAGGCCCAGCGCGAAGAACAGGATGACCACACCGAGCACGATGCCGTGATACTCGGTGAAGCGCGTGACGGTGTCGTTGAGCAAGAGCAGCAGCACGGTACCGACCATCGGCCCCAGGAAGGTCGAGACGCCGCCGAGCATGTTGATAAAAATGCCCTCGCCCGAGATGGTCCAATAGGCGAATTCCGGATAGGCGCCGGAGACAAACAGTGCCATCACCATGCCTCCCATTGACGCGAACAGAGCCGCCAGCACGAAGACGGTCAGCTTGGCACGCCAGACGTCGATGCCGAGGAAGCTGGCACGCGCGGCGTTGTCGCGGATCATACGCAGCGTATAGCCGAACGGCGATTGTGCGATCTGGCGCATCGCGAGCAGACCAAGGATCAGCAGCGCGCAGCTCGCGATATAGAGATGGACTTGGTTGGCAAGGTCGATCCCGAGAAACACGGGGCGCGGAATGCCGCCGCGCAGACCCTGGTCGCCGCCGGTGAAGGAGGCCCAGGACAAAATGGTCGAGTGGATCAGCATCTGGAAGGCGAGCGTCACGAAGGCGAAGTAAATCTCCTTCAGTCGCACGCAGATCGCGCCGATGATCGCGGCAACCATTGCGGTGATCGCCAGCGTCGCGACGAAGGCGACGGGAATCGGCACGCCGAGCTTCTGCATGATCAAGCCGAAGCTATACGCGCCAAGGCCGAAGAACATGCCATGACCGAACGATGTCAGGCCGGTGTAGCCGACCAGCAAATTCAGCGACGTCGCGAACAGGCCGTAGGCCGAGCAGCGGATGACGAAGTCGAGCAGCGCCTTGCTGCCGGTGAAGAGCGGCAGGCTCGCCAGCACGATGAAGGCGATCAGCGCGATCAGGACGTCACGGTAGCGTTGGACCGCCGCGCCGCTGCGCACTGGCGCAAGCGTTTCGGCGCGTCCGGCCTCCAGCTCGGTCATGCCGCCTCCTTGCCGAACAGGCCGGTAGGCTTGGAGACCAGCACGATCACCATGAAGAGGTACATCAAGCCTTCCGTGAACAAGGGAAAGCCGAGCGAGCCGAACGAGCGGATCAGCCCGAGCAGCAGCGCACCGATCAGCGCGCCCAGGATCGAGCCCATGCCGCCGATCACGGTGACGATGAAGGACTCGATCAGGACGGAAAATCCCATGCCCGGCGTCAGCGACCGCACGGGGGCCGCGAGCGCGCCGGCAAGGCCCGCCAGCATGCCGCCGAGCGCGAACACGCCGCCATAGATCAGGCCGGTGTTGATGCCGAGCGCGGACACCATGCCAGGGTTATGTGCGGCGGCGCGGATCACCTTGCCGATGCGGCTGCGCGACAATCCGATGCCGAGCACGATGGCCGCGACGAGCGCGACGCCGATCAGCAACAGATAATAAGGCGGCACCACGCCACCGGCGATGAACAACGGCATCACCTGGAATGCCGACGGCATGCCCATCGACTTGAACTCCGGTCCCCAGATGATGCGCACGACATCGTCGAAGATTAGCACGAAGGCATAACAGACGAGGAGCTGCATCAAGACATCCGCGCCGTAGACCCGGCTCATGAAGACGCGCTCGAAAATCAGGCCGAGGATTGCGGTGCCGGCCGCGCCCGCCAGCATAGCGAGCGCAAAACTGCCGGTGAGCTGATAGGCCGTCATCGCAAAGTAGGCGCCGAACATGTAGAACGCGCCGTGGCTGAAATTGACCACCTTGAGCACGCCGAAGATCAGGGTCAGCCCGACCGCGACGAGAAACAGGAGCATGCCAATGATGAGGCCGCTGGTGGTTTGCGTCACCAGGCAGGCGGAGCTGGAGAGGCAGCCGGCGAGCGCGTCGAGATCCACGGAAGCACTTTCATTGCGGCGCGCCTGATACGGCGCGGAAAACGAAACGAACGTGGCGGAGGTGGTCGCCCATCTCCGCCGCGTGTCATATCAGGTGTAGCCCTTGCTCTTCTTCCACTCGGCCTCTAGCTCGAAGATGGTCTTCCAGTCGCCGGCCTTGACCTCGGGAACATAAGGCTCCTGCGGGATGGTGGTGCCCCAGCCGATGGCGTAGCCGACGAGGGTATGGTCGTCGCCGCGCATCGTCACCGTGCCGTCGGCGCCGAACGGGCACCTGATGGTGAGGCCCTTCAGCACCTCCGCGATCTTCTTGCCGTCGGCCGAGTTCGCCTTCTTGGCGGCTTCCGCCATCAGCATGATGGCGGTGGCGTTTTCCCACGACCAGTTGGTCGGATATTCATTATACTTCGCCCTGTAGGCGTCGCCCCAGGCGGCATTCTCCGGCGTCGCCGGGAATGTCTTGATGTAGCGGTTACCGGAGTGAATGCCCTTGGGCAGGTTCTTCACCACGGTGAGCGCGGTGTAGTCGGCCATGTTGACCGCGAACACCTCCATCTGGCTGAACATCGCGTAGATGTTGGCTTGGTCGATATAGGAGGTGAGATCGCCGCCCCACAGGCAGGAGTACAGCGCCTGCGGTTTGGCCTGCAGGATCTTGGTGACCACCTCGGTGTAGTCGGGCTGGAACAGCTTTGGCCAGGACTCGCTGATGATTTCGACCTCGGGCGCAAAGCGTTTCAGGTAGAGCGTGAATTCCGCCGTGGTGTCGCGGCCATAGGCATAGTCGGGCGAGCAGGTCGCCCACTTCTTCAGGCCTTTTGCCTTGGCGATCGCTGCGGCATAGCTGCCGCCAACGATGGAGTCGTGCACGCCCTGCCGCGCGGTGCGGAAAGCATTGGGAATGTGCTGCTTCGGATCCGCGGTCAGCGCCGAGGTCTCGGAATTGGTGTGGATACAGAACACGCCGAGATCGCGCGCGACCTCGTGCACCGCGAAGGCGCCGGAGGAGGCTTCGGCATCGATCATCAGCTCGCAGCCATCGGTGTTGACGAGCTCGCGCGCGACGCGGGCAGCTTCCTGCGGCTGGCCCTTGGAGTCGCGGATCACCATCTCGATCTGCCGGCCGGCAAGGCCGCCGGCGGCGTTGACCTTCTCGACCTCGAGCATCACCGCATTGCGCGAAGACGTGCCGAGCTGCGCGACGCGCCCCGATAAAATCGTCGGCATGCCGATCTTGATGGTCTTGGCCTGCGCACGCGCCACCCAGGGCGCGGCAAACGTCATCGCACCGGCGCCCATCAGCGCCAGCGTGGAACGGCGGCTGATGCCCGGCGTGCGGGTTCTCGTCATTTTCCCCTCCCTCTTTCGGGTCGGCGTGTCCTGGTCCCTGCCGGAGATCGTCTCGTCTCCGTGATCCCAAGGATTTCAGAGGGTGGGGGGTGACGTCAAGCCAAAGATGAATTACGAGTCAGAATTCATCAGGGGAGGACATGAGGCCGGCAATCGGCCCAAAACCCGGCAAATGATCAACCTTTCGAGCTTCATCGCCTTTCATGCCCGGCGCACGCCGGACCGGCCCGCGCTGAAATACCGCGGCGAGGAGATTTCCTACGCGGCCTTCGGCGCGCGCATCGGGACGGTCGCCGGCTGGCTCGCCGCGCAGGGTATCGGTGCCGGCGATGTCGTGGCCGTGCTGATGAAGAACAGCGCGGCATTCCTGGAACTCGTCTTTGCCACGAGCCATCTCGGCGCGGTGTTCTTGCCGATCAATTTTCGCCTGTCCCGCGACGAGGTCGGCTACATCACCGGCAATGCCGGCGCGCGCCTTCTGGTCGCCGATGAGGAATTGGCTGCGAATGCAGCGGGCGCGAACATCGCCGTGCTCGACGAGACCGCGCAGCAGAGCGTCACCCATCTCGCAGGCGACACGACGGCAGCGCCGATGCATGTGCGCCAGCCCTCCGACCTGATGCGGCTGATGTACACCTCGGGCACGACCGATCGCCCCAAGGGCGTGATGCTCACCTACGATAATTTCTACTGGAAGTCCGCCGACCAGACGATCGCGCTTGGCCTCAGTGCCGACACACGCCTTCTCGTCGTCGGCCCGCTCTATCATGTCGGCGCGCTCGACCTGCCCGGCATCGCCGTGCTCTGGCATGGCGGGTTCATTCGCATCGAGCGCAATTTCGAGCCGGAGGCGGCGCTTGCGGCCATCGCAGAAGACAAGCTCAACGCTGCCTGGTTCGCGCCCGTCATGACCACCGCGATGCTCACCTGCCCCACCCGCAACCGCTATGACGCCTCCAGCCTGCAATGGGCGATCGGCGGTGGCGAGAAGACGCCGGAGGCGCGCATCCGCACCTTCTCAGAATATTTCCGCAATGCGCGCTACATCGATGCCTACGGCCTCACCGAAACCGTCGGCGGCGACACCTTCATGGAGAAAGGCCGCGAGATCGAGAAGATCGGCTCGACCGGGCGCGCCATTGCCCATGTCGAGATCGAAATCCGCGACGAGGACGGCAACACGCTGCCGGCAAACGTGAATGGCGAAATCTGCCTGCGCGGCCCGAAGATCACGCGCGGCTATTGGAGGGATCCGGACAAGACGACGTCCGCCTTTTTCGGCGACTGGTTCCGCAGCGGCGACGTCGGCTATCTCGACGACGAGGGCTTCCTGTACCTGACCGACCGCAAGAAGGACATGATCATCTCCGGCGGCGAGAACATCGCCTCCTCCGAGGTCGAGCGCGTCATCTACGATCTGCCCGAAGTGCGCGAGGTCGCGGTGATCGGCCTGCGCGATGCGCGCTGGGGCGAGCGGCCGGTCGCAATCGTCGTGCTGACTGAGGGCGCGAGCCTCGACCTCCCTGCCCTTACCGAGCATTGCCGCGCGCGGCTGGCGAGCTTCAAGGTGCCGAAACAGCTCGTCCTCCGTGACAGCCTGCCGCGCAACCCGTCAGGCAAGATCCTCAAGCGCGTGCTGCGCGCCGAGTTGGAGACCTCCGAATGACGCAAGCGACCGCAAAAATAACCAAGCTGAACCGGGTCGAGCGCAACGCCTGGACCAAGCAGAAGATTTTTGAGGCTGCCACTAAGGTGGTCGGCAAGCATGGTTATGCTGAAGCCTCGGTCGCCCGCATCACCGAGGAAGCCGGTGTCGCGCAGGGCACGTTCTACAATCATTTCGAGAACCGCCAGGAGCTGCTGAACCAGCTGCTGCCGAAGATCGGCCTCGACATGGTCGAGTTCATCCGCGCCCGCACCGGCACGGCGCATGCAGCACGGCAGGAGATCGAGCGCTTCGCGGCGTTCTTCGACTTCATCCGGGAGGTCCCGGAGTTCCTGCGTATTCTCAACGAGGCCGAATTCTTCGCACCGACCGGCTACCAGAAGCATCTCGACAACATCTCGACGGCCTATGTCCGCATTTTGCGTCGCGCGCGGCTTGCCGGCGCGATCGAGGACTACAGCGACGAGGAGTTCGAGGCGATCGTTCACATGCTGATGGGCGCGCGCGGCTATCTCAGCCGGCGCTACTCCTATTCGGAAGCCGGCGTCACCGCCGTGCCCGACCACGTCATCTCCGCCTATCGCAAGCTGATGACGCGCGGCCTCTTCACTGCCTCCGGAGATCAGGACACGCCATGAACATCTCGTCTCCGCACAAGCCGCTCGACCTCGCCTCGGCCATCGCCGAGGGCGACATCCGCTGCCTTCTGATGGTGCTGGTGCACATGACCGGCGACGAGAAGTGGCTCGAACCGCCCTATTTGCCCAAGCGCGACATCCGCCTCATTCCCGATCCGGAGGCCGGCGTGCCCCGGGACATCCAGGACGAGATCCGCGCCGCCGTCGTCAGGCTCTTCGCCAATGGCATGCCGAAACCCGTGATCACCGATCCGGGCGAAGAGCTGCTGCTGAAGATGATGCGCGCCTGCCTCGGCGAGAATGTCGCGCCGGAATATGCGCCTTTGATGCGGGAGGAGATGGGTTTTGTGCCGCGCGAGGCGCGCTGGACGAAGCGCCCCTCCGACCAAAAGCTTGCCGACCAGCATGTGCTGATCGTCGGCGCCGGCGTCTGCGCCATCGCGCTCGGCGTGGCGCTCGGCCACCTCGGCATCCCCTACACCATCGTCGAGAAGAACGCCGAGCTCGGCGGCACCTGGTGGATCAACCGCTATCCCGGCTGCGGCGTCGACACGCCGAACCATTCCTATTCCTACTCTTTCGGCTCGCGTAACGCATGGACGCGTTATTTCTGCCCGCGTGAGGAGCTGCTCGGCTATCTGCAGAAGGTCGCGGACGAATACGGCATCCGCAAGCATCTGCGCGTCAACACCGAGCTGACCTCATCACGCTGGGATGAAGGAAGGCAACGCTGGATTTCGACGCTCAAGACGAAGGATGGCGAGGAGACTTTCGAATCCACCGCGCTGGTCTCGGCCATCGGCCAGCTCAACGATCCCTCGCGCGCCCGCTTCAAGGGCGAGGAGAACTTCAAGGGCACGATCCTGCACTCTGCGCTGTGGTCCGACGGTATCGATCTCGACGGCAAACATGTCGCCGTGATCGGCACCGGCGCGACCTCGATGCAGCTGGTGCCGTCGATCGCCGGCCGCGCGGCCTCCGTCACCGTCTACCAGCGCAGCGCGCAATGGGCGAGGCCGGTGAAGGGCTATGCCGATCCGATCAGCGAAGGCGCGCGCTGGCTGCTCGCGCACCTACCGTTCTATGTGCAGTGGTACCGTTTCAACATGTTCTGGCGATATGGCGACGGTCTCTTGCCCTTCTTGCGCAAGGACCCGGCCTGGCCGCATCCGGAGCGCGCCGTCAACAAGGGCAATGACCGGCACCGGCAGGAACTCACTGACTTCATCCTATCGGAGCTACAGGGCCGGCCCGACCTGATCGAAAAATGCGTGCCGACCTATCCGCCCTACGGCAAGCGCATCCTGCTCGACAACAACTGGTTCAAGACCTTGACGCGATCCAACGTGGAGCTCGTCACGGACACCATCGACCATTTCGACCAGAACGGCATCGTCACAGCCGACGGCAAGCACCGTCCCAGCGATATCATCGTGGTTGCCACCGGCTTCAAGGTCACGGAGATGGCCGCGCGCCTCAACATCAGCGGCCGCGCCGGCAAGGATTTGCGTGAGGCCTGGGCCAACGACAATCCGACCGCGTTCCTCGGTCTCACCGTGCCGGGCTTCCCGAACTTCTTCTGCATGCTCGGGCCGAACTCCGGCCCCGCCCACGGCGGCAGCGTCATCTTCCAGTCGGAATGCCAGAGCCGCTACATCTCGGCGTGCCTGGTCGACATGATCGAACACGACGTCGCCGCCATCGACGTCCGCCAGGACGTGCTCGACGACTACGTCCGCAAGGTCGACGTCGAGCACGAGGCGATGATCTGGACCCATCCGGGCATGAGCACTTATTACCGCAATGCAAGCGGCCGCGTGTTTTCGGCGATGCCGTGGCGGTTCGTGGACTACTGGCGCATGACCCACGATCCGGATCTGGGGCAGTACAAGCTGACGAAGGTATGACTGAATTGGAGCGGCAACACCGGTGCACCCTCTCCCCTTGCGGGAGAGGGTGGCTTCGCGAAAGCGAAGCCGGGTGAGGGGTTGTCCCCGCGAGACCAACTCTCAATGAATTCGCCGAGACAACCCCTCATCCGGCGCCATAGCTGAAGTTTCGCTTCGGCGTTCTTGAGAACGGCGGCGGAAGGCCGCCTACGCCACCTTCTCCCGCAAGGGGAGAAGGGAAGAAACTAAGCCGCCAGCCCGCTCTCCACCGGCGCGAATTCCAAACCTAAGCTTTCCGCCACCGCTTTGTTGGTAATTCGGCCGCGATGCACGTTGAGCCCGTTGCGCAGATGCGGATTTTCCAACACCGCGGCGAAGCCCTTGTTCGCCAGCATCAACCCGAACGGCAGCGTCGCATTGTTCAGCGCCTGGCTCGAGGTCACGGGCACGGCGCCCGGCATGTTGGCGACGCAGTAATGCACGACGCCGTCGACCTCATAGGTCGGCTCGGTGTGGGTGGTGGGATGCGAGGTCTCGAAACAGCCACCCTGGTCGATCGCGACGTCGACCAGCACCGCGCCCGGCCGCATCGATGCCAGCATCGCGCGCGTGACGAGCTTCGGCGCGCTGGCGCCCGGCACCAGCACGGCGCCGATCACGACGTCTGCAGCGAACACCTCCTCCTCGACCGACTCGATCGTCGAGAAGCGGGTGCGCACGCGGCCGATAAAGAGATCGTCCAGCTGGCGCAACCGCGGAATCGAGCGATCGATCACCGTGACTTCGGCGCCGAGCCCTGCGGCCATCCGCGCCGCCTGCGTTCCCACCACGCCGCCGCCGAGCACGACCACCCGCGCCGGCTGCACGCCGGGCACGCCGCCGAGCAGCAGCCCGCGGCCGCCGGCCGTCCGCCTGAGCGCGGCGCCGGCGGCCTCGATGGCGAGGCGGCCGGCGACTTCGCTCATCGGCGCGAGCAGCGGGAGGTGACCGCTCGCGTCCGTGACGGTCTCATAGGCGATCGCAGTGCAGCCGGACGCAAGCAACCCCTTGGCCTGCTCCGGGTCCGGCGCAAGATGGAGATAAGTAAACAGGATCTGGCCTTCGCGGAGCTGGGCCCATTCACTTTTCTGCGGCTCCTTCACCTTCACGATCATGTCGGATTTGGCGAAGATTTCGCGGGCACTTTCGGCGATCGCAGCCCCTGCCCGCCGATACACGTCGTCGGGGGCGCCGATGCCGCTGCCTGCGCCAGTCTCGACCGTCACCTGGTGGCCGGCCGCGACATATTCACGGACCGCGCCCGGAGTGAGCCCGACGCGATATTCCTGCACCTTGATCTCCTTGGGAACACCGACGCGCATCTTCAGCTCCTTCTCCAAAGCATTGATTCCGTTCATCATCGTAGCGACGGCGGCAGTTTGGTTTCGTGCAAATATCCGCTAGGTTCGCGCTTGGCGCGCCGGTTTCGGGCGCGGAAATGTCCTTTCACGCTGGAAACAAAACCTTGGCCCTCGACCGAAAAGACCTCGCCATCCTCGCGGAACTCACGACCAATGCGCGGGCCAGCCACACCGAGCTTGCCAACAAGATCGGCTTGTCGAGCACGGCGATGGCGCGGCGGCAGAAGGCGCTGGAGGACGATGGCTACATCCAGGCCTATCAAGCCGCGCTCGATCTGGCGCAGTTTGGCCTCACGACGACGGTGCTGGTCCGGATCGCGCTGGAGAGTCAGAGCGACGACGCGCTGAAGGCGTTCGAGGCGGAGGTGGTGAAGTGCCCCTCCGTCGTGCGCTGCTTCCTGATGTCAGGCACAGACGACTACATCCTGATCGTGCTCGCCCGCGACATCCAGGATTTCGAACGCATCCACCGTACCGAGCTGTCGCGCCTGCCGCGCGTCGCGCGGGTGCAATCGAGCTTCGCGCTGCGCGAGATCGTCAACCGCGCCGTACCGACCGTGGTGTTCGGCGAGGCGAAGCGCTGACCGCTGCGCCGCGGGCGCACCCAATTCCCGTCAAGGAACCAAGCGGCCGCTTGTCCGTTGCACGCCATTGACCAGCGGAAGCGACATGCCCCGCGTCAGCACGGCTGACGTCTCAGGCTCGGTCGCCTGCAGGGAGCAGGATATGGGCGATGTCACGCATGAAATTCCCGAACGCACTCCGATTCATCTCATCGTCAATGGTGTCAGTCACAGCCTCGATCTTCTGCCCTGGACCACGCTGCTGGATGCTTTGCGTGATCATCTTGCGCTGACGGGCACGAAGAAAGGCTGCGATCACGGCCAATGCGGCGCCTGCACCGTGCTCGTCGACGGTCGGCGCGTCAATTCGTGCCTGACGCTTGCCATCATGAAGGATGGCGCCGAGATCACCACGATCGAAGGCTTGGCCAAGAATGGCGCGCTGCATCCCCTGCAACAGGCCTTCATCGATCACGACGCATTCCAATGCGGCTATTGCACGCCAGGACAGATCTGCTCGGCAGCCGGCCTCATGGCCGAAGGCCACGCCAGGGACGCCGACGAGATCCGGGAATTGATGAGCGGCAATCTCTGCCGCTGCGGCGCCTATCCCAACATCGTGGCTGCGATCGAGCAGGCAATGGGCCGGTCATGAACAACTTCCAGTATTCCCGCGCAAGCGATGTCGCCGACGCCATTCGCCTGCTGGCCGCCGATCCGAGCGCGAAGCTGATTGCCGGCGGCACCAACCTGATCGACCTGATGAAGCAGAATGTCGAACTACCCTCCCGGCTGATCGACATTTCCCGCCTGCCGCTCCGCGACATCGGGGAAACGCCCGACGGTGGGCTGCGCATCGGCGCCTTGGTGCCGAATTCGGATCTCGCCTACCATCCGCTGATCGAGCAGCGCTATCCCCTGCTCGCCAGCGCCATCCTGGCCGGCGCCTCCGCGCAACTGCGCAACATGGCCTCGGTCGGCGGCAATCTGATGCAGCGAACGCGCTGCGCCTACTTCTACGACACGGCGACACCTTGCAACAAGCGAAGCCCCGGCTCCGGCTGCTCGGCACTCGATGGCCTCAACCGCAACCACGCAATCCTCGGCACCAGCACGTCCTGCATCGCGACCAATCCATCCGACATGAGCGTGGCGCTGGCCGCGCTCGGCGCGCTCGTGCATATCGCAGGCCCCACTGGTCAGCGCACCATCGCGCTGACCGATTTCCATCGGCTTCCGGACGACAAGCCTCATGTCGATACCAATCTCGGCAGCGGCGAGATTATCACCGCAATCGAGCTGCCGCCACGCGGCTTTGCGCAGAACTACAGTTATCTGAAGATCCGCGACCGGCTGTCCTACGCCTTCGCGTTGGTCTCGGTTGCGGCCGCGCTCGAACTGGAAGGAAACGCAATCAGCGAAGCGCGCCTGGCGCTCGGCGGCGTGGCTCACAAGCCCTGGCGAAGCCTCGAGGCCGAAGCGGCTCTGCGCGGCCAGGCGGCAACGCCGGACCATTTTGGGCACGCCGCCGATCTGTTGCTGCAGGGAGCAACCGCTCGCTCACATAACGGCTTCAAGATCGAGCTCGCGCGCCGAGCCGTCGTGCGTACGCTGATGCAGGCCGCAAGCGCCACACCGCAATCACAAGCTCACAAGAAGATCGCGTGAGGGCCCGATGAACGCCTATGTCGGAACACCAACGTCCCGTGTCGATGGCCGAGCCAAGGTCACCGGCGCCGCCAAATATGCCGGCGAATTCGCAGCAGACCATCTCCTCCATGGCTTTGTCGTCGAGGCCACCATTCCGCGCGGGCGCATCGCTCGGCTTGACCCCAGCGAGGCGCTGAAGGTGAAGGGCGTGGTCGACGTGCTCGCCCATGCGCATCGCCCGGCCCTCGCCGACAAGGACGAAGCCTGGAAGGACGAGGTGGCACCGGAGAAGGGCTCGCCCTTCCGTCCGCTCTATGACGACAGGATCAAGTTCAACGGCCAGCCGATCGCGCTGGTCGTGGCCGAGGACTGGGGAACCGCCAAGTTTGCCGCAACCCGCGTTCGCGTTGAGTACGAGCAGGAGGCGTTTGCGACCGATCTCGAATCCGAACGCGGCAAGGCTGCCAAAGTGGATCAGCCGCACAAGCCGCGCGGTAACGCGGCAGCAGCGCTGACGCGCGCGGCCGTCCGTCACGACGCGGACTATGTCATTCCGAGCGAGCATCACAACCCAATGGAGCTGTATGCGACGACGGCCGTCTGGGACGGCAACGGCAGGCTTACAGTCTATGACAAGACCCAAGGCGTCCAGAACGTCCAGAAGTTTCTCTGCAGCGTTTTCGGAAAGAAGCCGGACGACATCCGCGTGCTCTCGCCTTATGTCGGCGGCGCCTTCGGCTCCGGTCTGCGGCCGCAATACCAGGTGGTGCTGGCGACGCTCGCCGCGCTCGCGCTCAAGCGATCCGTCCGTGTCGTCCTGACACGGCAGCAGATGTACGGCTTGGGCTACCGTCCCATGACCATCGAGCACGTTGCGCTCGGCGCAAAGCCTGACGGCACGCTCGATGCCGTCACCCACGAAGCCATTGCCGTCACCTCGCGGTTTGAGGATTTCTCGCGCAACGATACCGGCTGGGGGGAGCAGCTCTACAAGAGCCCCAACAGCCGCCTCTCCCACAAGCTCGTCCACCTCGACGTCGCCACCCCCTGCGACATGCGCGCGCCGGGCGCGGCATCGGGCGTCTGCGCGCTCGAATGCGCCATGGACGAATTGGCCGTCGCGCTTAAGCTCGACCCGATCGAGCTGCGGCTGAAGTGTTACTCGGATCGCGACCAGAGCGGGGACCTCCCCTACACCAGCAAGCAGCTGCGCGCATGCTACGCCAGGGGCGCAGAAGCCTTCGGCTGGGCCCGGCGCAATCCCGCGCCGCGCTCCATGCGCGACGGCAACGACCTGGTCGGCTGGGGCATGGCGACAGGCGTCTGGGAAGCACTGCAGATGCCGGTCGCCGTCCGCATCGTTCTGACGTCGAACGGCCATGCCGAGGTCTCCTGTGCCGCATCTGATATCGGCACCGGCACCTACACCATCGTGTCCCAAGTAGCGGCCGATGCCCTCGGGCTGCCGATCGAGAACATCAGCGTCAGGCTCGCGGACTCGACCCTGCCGCTGGCGCCGGTGGAAGGCGGCTCGTGGATGGCCGCCTCGAGCGCGCACGCCGTGTTAGGAGCGGCCGAGGAGATTCGCCGGGAGCTCGCGCGTCACGCCAAGGCGATGCCTGCCTCGCCACTCGGCGGCGTCGATGCGTCGGACATCATTCTCGTCGACGGAACCGTCGCCAAGGCCGGCGACAGGAGCCGTGCCGTCTCGATCGCCGATGTAATGCGCCACAGCAAGCTCGAGCGGATCGAAAGGGAGAAGCTCAACGAGTTCGCCGAGGACAAGTCGCATGCCCGCAACACGCATTCGGCCGTTTTCGCCGAGGTGAAGGTCGATGAGCAGCTCGGCGTCATCCGCGTGACGCGGGTCGTGAGTGCGGTCGCCGCCGGACGCATCCTGAACACCAAGACGGGCCGCAGCCAGATCATGGGCGGCGTGGTCTGGGGAATCGGAATGGCGCTGCACGAGGAGACGGTGATGGATCACCGCTTCGGTCGCATCATGAACGCGAACATCGCCGAGTACCACATTCCCGTGAATGCCGACATTCACGACATCAACGTCATTTTCGTCGATGAGCCGGACGAGCGGATCAACAGGCTGGGTGTCAAGGGTCTCGGCGAGATCGGCATCGTCGGCGTGCCTGCGGCAATTGCGAACGCCGTCTACCATGCCACCGGCAAGCGCATCCGGCGCTTCCCGATCACACTGGACAAGCTGATCGACTGAGCGGGCGCGTCGTCGTGCTGTTTGCGAACGAGCCCCAATAGATGATCGTCACCCTGAGGTGCCGATATGCGGTGCGGACGCACCGCATATCGGCCTCGAAGGGCGACAGCCCAGCCGCTGCATCCCGGCCGTTCATCCTTCGAGGCTCCCGAAGGGGCGCTCCGCGCCCCATCGCTCGCGCCTCAGGATGACGGATCGAGTTTAGCCGCCGCAGGCCAGTCTCGCTCCTGTCATCCAACTGTCATCGAATGTGCCGAGAGCTGTATCTCCTGCACATTCGGGACCCGACATGGACTATTTCAAGCGCTTCAACTTCCTGTTCGCCGCACCTGTGTTCGACGCCGACGATCTCGAAGGCGTCCGTTTCAATCAGATCATCGAGGAGATCCAGCGCTCCGGCTTCGAGGTGGTCCGGGCCCGCAAGCTGGAGGATGCCGAGATGGCGGTGCAGACCGATGCCGCGATCGGCTGCATGGTCGTGGACTGGGGCAAGAAGGGCCTCGAGGGCAGGACCTCGGCGCTGATCAATCTGATGAGGCGCCGGGGCCTCGACTTCCCCATCATCCTCTTGATCCGTCGCAAGCGGTTCGAGGATTTGCCGGTCGAAGTGCTCGATTTCATTGACGGTTATGTCTTCCTGTCGGAGGAGACGCCGACCTTCATTGCCAAGAACCTGATCAGCCGGCTGAAGCAATATGCCGAGACGCTGAAGACGCCGTTCTTCGGTGCGCTGGTCGACTATGCCGAGGAAGGCAACCAGCTCTGGACCTGTCCGGGGCACAATGGCGGCGTGTTCTACAACCGCAGCCCGATCGGGCGCGTCTTCGTCGAGCATCTCGGCGAGTCCGTGTTCCGCGACGACCTCGACAATTCCGTGCTCGATCTCGGCGACCTCCTCACCCATGAAGGGCCCGCGCTGAAGGCGCAAAAGGAGGCTGCGCAAATCTTCGGTGCAGAAAAGACGTATTTCGTGCTCAACGGCACCTCGACCTCGAACAAGGTCGCGCTCGGCGCCTCGTCACCGACGGCGACCTCGTGCTGTTCGACCGCAACAACCACAAGGCCGCCCATCACGGCGCGCTGATGATCAATGGCGGTGTCCCGGTCTACGTGCCGACCATCCGCAACGCCTGGGGCCTGATCGGCCCGATGCGCTGGGACATGCTCGATGAGAAGGCCTTGCGCGAGGCGATCCGCAATCATCCCCTGGTCGCCGACAAGGACGCCTGGCGCAAGGAGCGGCCGTTCCGCGTCGCCGTGGTCGAGCAGTGCACCTATGACGGCACCATCCACAGCGCCGACATGATCCTGAAGCGCATCGGCCATCTCTGCGAGTACATCCTGTTCGACGAGGCCTGGGCCGGCTTCATGAAATTCCACCCGCTCTATGCCGGCCGCTTTGCCATGGGGCTTGCGAACCTTCCCCCCGAGGCGCCCGGCATCATCGCGACGCAGTCGACCCACAAGCAGCTCGCGAGCTTCTCGCAGGCATCCCAGATCCACATCAAGGACCGCCATATCCGCGGCCAGAAGCGGCGCGTCGAGCACCGCCGCTTCAACGAGAGCTTCATGCAGCACGCGTCGACGTCACCGTTCTATCCGCTGTTTGCCTCGCTCGACGTCGGCGCACAGATGATGAAGGGTCGCTCCGGCGAAGTGCTGTGGGACGACACGATCCGCCTCGGCATCGAGCTGCGCAAGAAGATCCGCGCGATGCGCCGGGAGTTCGAGGAGAAGGAGCAAAATCCGGACCGGCGCTGGTTCTTCGAACCGTTCGTCCCGGATCGCGTCGCCATTCCCGATGTCAGCCGCCCTGGCACCGCGCACAACGTCGCGTGGGAAACGCTCTCGACCGACGAGCTCGCCACCAATCCCGCCCTGTGGCAGCTCTCCCCCGACAGCACCTGGCATGGATTCCCCGGCCTCACCGAAGGCTTTGCCATGACGGACCCGAACAAGCTAACGCTGCTGACGCCCGGCTTCGATCGCAGCACCGGCGCCTATGCCGAGCACGGCATCCCCGCGCCGGTCGTCGCGCAATATCTGCGCGAGAACCGCATCGTCCCCGAGAAGAACGACCTCAACTCCCTGCTCTTCCTGCTCACGCCCGGCGTCGAGGCCAGCAAGGCCGGCACGCTGATCTCCGGCCTCGTCGCGTTCAAGAAGCTGCACGACGACAATGCGCTTCTGGCTGACGTCATCCCCGAGTTCTACCAGCGGCGGCAGGCGCGCTATGCCGGCGTGCGACTGCGCGACCTCTGTGGCGAGATGCACCGCTTCTTCCGCGCCGCCGATGTCAGCGCGCTCCAGGCGCGGCAGTTCATGCCCGAGCACAGGCCTGAGATCGCGATGCCACCCCGCAAAGCCGCGCGCTATCTGTTCCGCAACGACGTCGATTATTTGCCGATCGAGGCGATCGCTGGCCGCATCGCCACCACGCCATTCGTGGTCTATCCGCCCGGCATCGCCACCATCGTTCCAGGCGAAAGGCTTACGGAACGGGCGAAGCCCATGATCGACTATCTCAAGATGTTCGAGACCTGCTTCAACACATTTCCAGGGTTCGATGTGGAAATCCAAGGCGTCTACAAGGAGATCGATGCGAACGGCCGCATCGGGCTCTATACTTATGTCGTTGCCGAGTAGGTGCCGATGAACGAAACAGCGATTGCGCGCGCGGGTGACGAGCCGGTCCTGATTAGGCCCTCACGCGAAAGCGATGTCGAGGCGATGCTGGCGATCTACCGCCATCACGTCCGCGCTGGCGTGCCGCGCGATGTCGAGGGAACCGGCGCGCCCGAGCCGGACGATCTGCGCGACCGACGCAAGAACCTGAAGCAGACCCGCCTGCCGCATCTGGTCGCGACCTATCGCGGCGAGGTGGTCGGCTATGCCTATGCCGTGCTGTTCCGCAAGCGACCGGCCTATCGCTACACCGCCAAGCATTCCATCTACGTCCACCACGAGCATCTCGGCCGCGGGATCGGACGGCTGCTGCTCCAGGAATTGATCGATGATGCCTGCGCGGCGGCCGGCTTCCGCCAGATGATCGGCTATATCGATGCCGACAATGCGCCCTCGCTGGCGCTGCACGAGAAGTTCGACTTCGCGCGCGCCGGCCTGCTCTGCGGCGTCGCCTATCGCCACGGCCGCTGGTCCGATACCGTGATGGTGCAGCGGTCGCTCGGCGCAGGCACGACGGCACCTCCGCCGATCACGGCGCCCGGCCGGTAAAGCATGATCCGGAAAAGTGTGCAGCGGCTTTCCGAAAAGATCATGCGCAAACACTAAGCTAAAGCGCGATGACAATCTCATCGCGATTTAGATCTTCATGACGGAAAATCGGCCGGTCTGACCTGGATGCGGTCGGCATGCAGCGACCAGTGATGCAACGCCTGGTCCTTACAGAACTTCGCCTTGGCCCGCTCCTTGGCCTCGTCCTCATCGGTGGCGTCGATCTCGAGCGTGCCCTGGCACACCTCGATCTGCCGGCCATAGTCGCCGAGCACGTCTTTCATGAACCTGACGACATAAGTTGACATGGGACCTCCTGCGCCCCCGTCAGCCCCGGCGGCACTCTAATCCCATTTAGGCCGGACAGGGAAAGGAGATTTTGACGCGGATCAAGGTCGGACGTTGTTTTCTTCGCTCCCTCCCGGAGCGGCTCGCAGGGCCGAGCCCGGAACTCGAGATTCTCAGGCGCGCAATTGCGCACCATAGTTCTCGCATAGCTCCGGAATGACGAGAAGAGAGGGTAGCTGTCCCTACCCCGGCGTCACGCCGAACGCCTGCTTGAAGCGCTCCGCAAAGTGCGGCCAGACCTCGGGATTGATGATGCGCGGCGGGCGCTTGCCGTCCAGCACATCCAGCACCTGCTCGGCGGCGATGCGGCCCATGTTCTGGCGCGCCTCGATCGTCACGCCGGCGGTATGGGGGCTCGCCAGCACGTTGTCGAGCTGCAGCAGCGGATGCTCCGGCGGCGGCGGTTCCTTGGACCAGACGTCGAGGCCGGCGCCGGCGATGCGCTTGTCGCGCAACGCCTGGAGCAGCGCGTCCTCATCGTGGATGAAGCCGCGCGCCGTGGTGACGAAATAGGCATGCGGCTGCATCAGCGCGAATTCGCGCACGCTGATCATGTTGCGGCTACCCTTGTTGAGCGGACAGGAGATCGAGACGAAATCGGCGCGGCGCAGGAGTTCGTCGAGCTCGACCTTCTCCCCGCCCCGCTCGGCCATCACCTCGGCCGACAAATAGGGGTCATAGGCCAGCACTTTCATGCCGAGCAGGCCCTTGCATAGCGCGGCGATGCGGCGGCCGACATTGCCGAGGCCGATGATGCCGACGGTCTTGCGCTCGACCTCGTTGCCGACGAGCTCGTTGCGGTTGACGTCGCGCTCGCGGCGCAGCCGTCGGTCCGACTGGATGATGCGCTTGGACAGCGTCAACATCATCGCCAGCGCATGCTCGGCAACGGAATGGGCGTTGCCGCCGGACTGGTTGACGACCACGACGCCGGCGGCCGTGCAGGCCTCGACGTCGACCGGGTCGAAGCCGGCGCCGTTGCTGGAGACGAGCAGCAAATTCGGCGCGCGCTTCAGGAAAGCGGCATCGACATGGAAATGCGGGGCGAGCTCGTCGCGGGCAGCGCCGACCTGGTAGACATGGGTAGCGCCGAGGAGCGGCGCATAGACGTCTTCGGGGCTGCCGTTCTCGATGCGATCGAGCCGGACGTCGGGCCGTGCCTTGAGGATGTCGATATAGATCGGATTGGCCAAATAATTGGAGTAGACGACACGCTTGCTGTTGACCGACATCAGGACCCTTCCGGCTCTCCAGGGATCAGCAAGGCCAGCGCGGCGCGCGCCCCCCTCCCTGCTTCCTCCCACTCTTTCGTTGCCGCACTTATGACATGGCGGTGCCGGCCACGACAGGCCGTCTGGCGCAGATCACGGTGCCGGCCCGGACATGTTGACAATCCCGCCTGCTGCGTCAAGTTCAGGAGAGCGCCGCGACGGCCGAAGACCAACAAGCATACAACGCGGCTCAAGGGAGAACGCAATGGCGATTGCGGAGCAGCAGACCTCGCCGCAGGCGACGCAAGGGGCCGGCGACAAGAGCTGGCATGACATCGTCCTGCAAACCCTGAAGCGGAACGAGATCAGCCTCGTGCCTTACGTGCCCGATCGGGTGTTGACACCGCTGATCAGGAACCTGCACGCCGATCCCTTCTTCACCACCTTTGCCACCGCCCGCGAGGAGGAAGCGGTCGGCATCGTCTCGGGCGCCTGGATGGGCGGCCGCCGCGGCGCGGTGCTGATGCAGACCTCGGGTTTTGCGACGCTCGCCAACGTTCTGGCCTCGCTCGCAGTGCCCTACCAGATTCCGCTGATCATGTTCGTATCCGAGCGCGGCACGCTCGGTGAGTTCAATTACGGCCAGTCGCTGGTCTGCCGCACCATGCGCCCGGTGCTGGACTCGCTGGCGCTGGAGCATCACACCATCACCCGGCTCGACGAGCTCGAATTCATCACGGACCGCTCGATCAAGCAGGCCGTCACTACGCAGGCGCCGGTGGCGCTGATCCTGAGCCCGCTGCTCACCGGCGGCAAGGTGTTCGACAAGTGAGGTCGGCCAAATGAGCTCAAATCTGAATGCGCGCAACACCAAGGTGATGAACCGTTTCGACGTCACCTCGCGCCTGATCGCGAAGCTCGGAAACGAGGAAGCGGTGATCGGCGGCATCGGCAACACCAATTTCGATCTCTGGGCCGCCGGCCACCGCCCGCAGAATTTCTACATGCTGGGCAGCATGGGCCTCGCCTTCCCAATCGGGCTCGGGGTGGCGCTGGCGCAGCCCGACCGCCGCGTCTTCGCGCTTGAAGGCGACGGTTCGCTGCTGATGCAGCTCGGCGCGCTCTCGACGATTGCAGCCCTGAAGCCGAAGAACCTCACGATGATCGTGATGGACAATGGCATCTACCAAATTACCGGCGCACAGCCGACACCGGCCGCTGATGTCGCCGACATCGTCGCCATCGCCGTCGGGTCCGGCCTCGCCAACAGCGCCTGGGCCGCGGACGAGGAGGATTTCGAGCGCCTGATCGAGAATGCCATGGCGGCTGCCGAGCCGAGCCTGATCGCGGTCCGGATCGACGACAAGCCGGGCGTCGGCACCACCCGGCGCGACCCCGTGCAGATACGGGAACGCTTCATGCACGGCCTCGGCGTGCGCCAGCCACTTTAATATTTCGTCATTAACTACACGTCGATCTGATAGCGGGACTATACGGCCCGGTGCAAATCTGTGCTAAGCGAGCCGGATGTCCCTTTTGGTTCGTTCCTTTGCCTGGCTGCTCGCGGCCGCCGTCACATTCGCAACCCTCGGTCCCCCCGGCCTCCGGCCCCATTCCGACTTCGGCCAGGACGGCGAACATGCGCTCGCCTTCATCCTGGTGGGACTGGCCTTCGGCCTCGCCTATCGGCAGCGACGCCTGCTGACCGCAGCGGCCGCGGTCGTGCTGATCGGCGTGCTCGAACTGATGCAATTTTGGGCACCCGGTCGCCATGCGCGGCTGGAGGATTTTCTGGTCGACGCGCTCACGGCTTGCCTGGGCTTTGTGCTCGCGGCCGCCGCCGATTGGGCCACCGCCCGGCTTCGCGCAAATTCGGTCCTGACGAGCGAAGGCCCCGCGGAGTGACACTCCGCAGGGCCCATTTTATCAGCGCGTAGCTTGCGCAGATCAGTCGATGATCTTGACGACGCGGCGCGTGCGCGGCTCGACGATCACGCGGCGATCATTCACGACCGCGTAGCGATACTCCGTGTAGTTCGGTACCGGGCGCAGCACCACGGTCGGCGGCAACGGCTCGCCAACCACGACGCGCTCGCGGATTACCACGGAATCATCGCGCGGGATTCCGCCCAGAATCGCATTCGGAATTTCCAAACCGGCGCCAACGGCCGCACCGACGGTGCCGCC
This sequence comes from Bradyrhizobium sp. DN3, assembly GCF_041357655.1. NCBI lineage: Bacteria > Pseudomonadati > Pseudomonadota > Alphaproteobacteria > Hyphomicrobiales > Nitrobacteraceae > Bradyrhizobium > Bradyrhizobium sp. DN3. The sequence goes on from NZ_JAULLN010000044.1 coordinate 33,647, forward strand.
GACCATCGCGCCGACCGGCCCGCCGATGTCGCCGCCCGCGCGCGCGCCGTCCGCAGCGCCCTGGGCGGTGGTCGATTGAGCAAAGGCGGCGCTCGACGCCAGCAGCGACGCAGCAGCCAACGTAATCGCAAGACGGGTTTTCATGTCCTTACGCCTCCAGTGATTGTTGTACACCTTCAACCCGCGGGGCCGGAGCATTGTTCCGGTTCCTGGACGGCCAAAGACGTGTCAATTCTGGAGACTGTTACCCCGTAACAGTCTAGGCCGCGGCGATCTCATGCCCCGCCATGAGTTCCAGCGCCCGCACCATCGCCGAATGATCCCAGGCCTTGCCGCCATGAGCTGTGCAGGACGAGAACAATTGCTGCGCCACCGCCGTGCTTGGCAGCGAGAGGCCGAGCGCACGCGCGCCTTCGAGCGCGAGGTTGAGATCCTTCTGGTGCAGCTCGATACGGAAGCCGGGATCGAAATTGCGCTTCACCATGCGCTCGCCATGTACTTCGAGAATCCGCGATGATGCAAAGCCGCCCATCAGCGCCTGCCGCACCAGCGCCGGATCGGCGCCGGCCTTCGACGCAAACAACAGCGCCTCGCTCACCGCCTCGATCGTCAGCGCGACGATGATCTGGTTGGCGACCTTCGTCGTTTGCCCGTCGCCATTGGCCCCGACCCTGGTGACGTTCTTGCCCATCTTGTCGAACACCGGCTTCATGATGTTGAAGGCTCGCTCGGGCCCGCCGACCATGATGGTGAGGCTCGCCGCCTTGGCGCCGACCTCGCCACCCGACACCGGCGCGTCGAGATAATCCGCACCGAGCGCCTCGATCTTCTTCGCGAACTCCTTCGTTGCCAGCGGTGAGATCGAGCTCATGTCGACCACGATCTTGCCCTTGGAGATGCCGCTCGCCACTCCGTCCTTGCCGAACAGCACCGCTTCCACATGCGGCGTGTCCGGCACCATGATGATGACCGCGTCCGCCTCCTCGGCAACCTGCTTACCCGACTTGCAGGCGATACCGCCGGCCGCGATCAGATCGGGCGCGACCGGTGCGGCATCATGCAGGAAAACGCGATGGCCCGCCGCCAGGAGATGGCCGGCCATCGGCCGTCCCATGGTGCCAAGTCCGATGAAGCCGATGTTGGTCATGTCCGTTTCTCTCAGTTGAATTAGCGAAATTTGATCGGCGCTCGCTGCACCTCTCCCGCAAGCGGGAGAGGGAGTGCACCGTCGCTGTGGCTACGCTCTCACGTCTCGAACGTCTGCGCCGCGTGCCACGAGAGTCCCTCCAGCGTCGTGGTGCGCGGCTTGTATTCGCAGCCGATCCAGCCGCGATAGCCGATCGCGTCGAGGTGGCGGAACAGGAACGGATAGTTGATCTCGCCGGTGCCGGGCTCGTGGCGGCCAGGATTGTCGGCAAGCTGGATGTGGGCGATCTGGGGCAGATATTCCTGCATGGTGCGGGCGAGATCGCCCTCCATGATCTGCATGTGATAGATGTCGTACTGGATGAACAGGTTGTTCGACCGCACCTCGGAGATCAGCTGCACGGCCTGCTCGGTGCCGTTGAGATAGAAGCCGGGAATGTCGAGCGTGTTGATCGGCTCGACCAGTAGCTTGATGTTCTCCCGCGCCAGCGTCGAGGCCGCAAAGCGCAAGTTTCCAACCAGCGTCTCATTGAGCTCGCGCCGTTCGGCATCGGCAGGTGCGATGCCGACGAGGCAATTGAGCTGCTCGCAATCGAGCGCCTTGGCGTAGTCGATGGCGCGGAACACGCCGTCGCGGAATTCGGCGGTGCGTTCGGGCAAGATCGCGATGCCGCGCTCGCCCGCCGCCCAGTTGCCGGCCGGCAAATTGTGCAGCACCTGCGTGAGGCCGTGCGCCTCGAGCTGCTCACGCAGCTGCGCCTTGTCGAAATCATAGGGAAAGAGATACTCGACCCCGGAAAAGCCCGCCGCCTTCGCAGCAGTGAAGCGGTCGAGGAACGGCATCTCGTTGAAGAGCATGGTGAGGTTGGCGGCGAATTTCGGCATGATGCTGTCCCCTTATTCGGCCGGCTGCAACACGCCAGACCGAGCGCTTCCGACCTCGTCGAGCGGCAGATCGAGCACTTCTTCGAACTCAACGATGTTGTCGATCTCCGTACCCATGGCGATGTTGGTCACGCGTTCGAGGATGAATTCGACCACGACGGGCACGCGATGTTTTGCCATCAATTCGCGCGCTGTGGCGAACGCCGCCTGCGTGTCCTTCGGGTCGGTGACGCGGATCGCCTTGCAGCCGAGGCCTTCGGCGACCGCAACATGGTCGACACCGTAGACGCCGATCTCGGGCGCGTTGATGTTCTCGAAAGAGAGCTGGACGTGATAGTCCATGTCGAAGCCGCGCTGGGCCTGGCGGATCAGACCGAGATAGGAATTGTTCACGACGACGTGGATGTAGGGCAGATTGAACTGCGCGCCGACCGCAAGCTCCTCGATCAAGAACTGGAAGTCGTAATCGCCTGACAGCGCGACGATCTCTCGCTCCGGACACGCCGCACGCACGCCGAGCGCTGCCGGCAGCGTCCAGCCGAGCGGCCCGGCCTGCCCCGCATTGATCCAGTTGCGCGGCCTGTAAACGCCGAGGAATTGCGCGCCGGCGATCTGCGACAAGCCGATCACGGTGACATAAGTGGTGTCGCGCCCGAACGCCTTGTTCATCTCTTCGTAGACGCGCTGCGGCTTGATCGGCACGTTGTCGAAATGGCTCTTGCGCAGCATCGTCTTCTTGCGATCGCGGCAGGACGCGGGCCACGCCTGGCGCTCGCGGAGCCTGCCTGACCGGCGCCACTCCCTGGCGACGGTGACGAACAATTCGAGCGCAGCCTTCGCGTCCGAGACGATGCCAAGATCGGGATTGAACACGCGTCCGATCTGCGTCGGCTCGATGTCCACGTGAACGAATTTACGGCCCTTGGTGTAGGTCTCGACCGAGCCGGTGTGGCGATTGGCCCAGCGATTGCCGATGCCGAGCACGAAATCGGATTCCAGCAGCGTGGCGTTGCCGTAGCGGTGGCTGGTCTGAAGCCCGACCATACCGGCCATCAGCACGTGATCGTCGGGAATCGCTCCCCACCCCATCAGCGTCGGCACCACAGGCACGTTCGCGATCTCGGCGAATTCCACCAGCAGATCCGAGGCATCGGCGTTGATGATGCCGCCGCCCGCGACGATCAGCGGACGCTCGGCAGCATTGAGCATCTCCAGCGCCTTTTCGACCTGCTTGCGCGTCGCAGCCGGCTTGTAAAGCGGCAGCGGCTCATAGGTCTCGTCGTCGAACTCGATCTCGGCGAGCTGCACATCGAGCGGCATGTCGATCAGCACCGGGCCCGGGCGGCCGGAGCGCATGACATGGAAGGCCTGGCTGAACACGCGCGGCACAAGCGCGGGCTCGCGCACCGTCACCGCCCATTTGGTCACGGGCTTTGCGATCGACTCGATGTCGACCGCCTGGAAGTCTTCCTTGTAGAGCCGTGCCCGAGGCGCCTGTCCGGTGATGCAGAGGATCGGAATGGAATCGGCGATGGCCGAATAGAGCCCGGTGATCATGTCGGTGCCGGCCGGCCCCGAAGTGCCGATGCAGACGCCGATATTTCCGGCCTTGGCCCGCGTATACCCTTCCGCCATGTGCGAAGCGCCCTCGACATGGCGCGCCAGGATGTGGCGGATCGAACCGCGCTTCTTCAGCGCCGAGTAGAGCGGATTGATCGCCGCGCCGGGAACCCCGAAGGCGGTGGAGATGCCTTCCTTCTCCAGAATACGCACGGCTGCATCGACGGCTCGCATCTTCGCCATATCGGACCTCGCTTGGTTGCGTCAGCGAGCGAGATGATCGGGCGCACAAGATGCGATCTCAACGAGATCGATTTTATTTTCCACGATGCGGCAGCCGCGGAAAAATCGCGGTGGTCTCAATCGGTTAGATGGAGAAATGCGTGAAAGTGCCTCACTCGAACAGCGGCGCCAGCTCCATCTGCGGCACCAGCACGAGGCCCTTGTCGGTGATGCGAATTTCCGGAATGACCGATAGCGGAATCAAATTGAAGCCCATGTAGGGGATGGTGCAGCCAGCCTCTGCCCATTCCTTCTTCAGCGCCTTGACCTCTTCGGCCACTTCCGTGACGCGCTTGTCCGAGAGCAGGCCCGCAATCGGCAGCGGGACCAGTGCCCTCACCTTGCCGTCGGCTACCACACAGACGCCACCCTGGCGCTCCCTGATCGCCGATATCGCGACCTGCATATCGCCCTCGTTGGTTCCAGCGACGATGATGTTATGGCTGTCGTGCCCGACGCTGGAGGCGACCGCACCGCGCTTGAGGCCAAAATCCTTCAACAGGCCATACGCGACGTTGCCGGCGGACTTGCCATGACGCTCGACCACGGTAACGAAACACAGGCCGTAGCGCGCGAACAGCGAGGGCCAGTCTTTTGCGGGCTCGATCGCGACCTTCTCGTGGATCAACGTGATGCCGGGCAGCGCAGTCTTGATCGCATTGACGGTGCAAGCTTTTGCCGGCAGTTCCGGCGTCAGCTTGACCTTTTCGGGCAGTTTCACGGTGGCATAAGCAGCCTTCGGATATTGATAGCGCTGCGACAGCGCCTGATCGAGCCGGGAGGTGATCTTGCCGTGCTCGACCACGAGCTCGCCGCCATACCAGGTGCATTGCGGCTTGAGCTGATCGTCCATCAGCACGAGATCGGCGCGGCGGCCGCCACCGAGCCCGCCGATATCGCCGTCCATGGCGAAGCGCGTGGCACCATGCAGCGAGCCCATCGACCAGGCCTGCTCCGGCGACATGCCCGCCTTCACCGCTTCGCGCACCACCCAATCGAGGCCGAACAGCAGCAGGTCGTCGGCATCGCGGTCGTCGGTGCACACGGCCGTGCGCTTGTGCGAGGCTCCGAGCTCGGTGATGGTCCGGATCGCCTGCGGCAGCGAATGCCAGGGCGTCGTCGGCGGACCGCCGCGCAGGAAAACCCAGACGCCGGCGTCGAGCAGGTCGTCGGCGATGTCGCGGTCGATCGCCTCGTGCGTGTCGGTGACGCCGCTCGCCGCATACGCCGCGACGAATTCGCGGCCATAGACGTGACCGGACACCGGCCGTCCCCGCTTCAACGCCGCCGCCAGGATAGCGTGGCTGCGTTCGTCGCCCATCGTCACCGGAACGAAATCCATCTTCTCGCCGAGCGCCACCGCTTCGGGCCAGCGGTCGAACAGCCCGGCAATCTTGTCCGGCGTGAGGTCGCCGCCCGCGGTCTCCAATTCCGCCGACGTTGCCGGCACTGTGCTCGGCACTGTCAAAAAGATCGAGAGCGGCGCCTCGCGCGCATCTTCCAGCATCGCCTCGACACCGGCGACGTCCATGACGTTGCCGATCTCGTGGCTGTCGCAGAAGATCGTGGTGGTGCCGTTGAGCAGCGCGGCCTCGGCATAGGCGCAGGCCGTCACCATCGAGGATTCGATGTGGATGTGGGGATCGACGAGGCCGGGCGCGATGATGCCGCCGGCCGCGTCATAGAGCGGCACGTCACTCCACACCTTCTTCGCTGCACCGGCCGGCTTCACCGCCGCGATGCGGCCGCCGGTAATCCAGACTTCCCGGCCCGGATGGATACGTTCCGAATAGGTCGAGAGCACCCGCGCGCCGGTGACGATCAGATCCGGCGCGGCGCGTGCGGATGCGACATCGGTGAGGCGCCGCGTCATGCTGTGCAGCGGCGCGACGGAGAAGCGGGTGAGCTTGGTCATCGGGGCTCTCGCGTGGGAATGGGCAGCCCGGCGATGGTTGCCGCCGATGGCGGCGAGGGCAACTCAAATAATACGGCACCCGTGCTTACGGATTGGGCAGACGCGCCCCGCCTTCTAATTTCCGCTATGGCATGTACTCATAAATCACGCGCTTAGTTTGGGCGCTCCAGATGTCCGCTCGTCCCTCAACAGTGGCACAAACAGCAGACATAGTTGAAGGTCGCCGATGGGCCAAATTCCGGACATTCGGCCGCAGTGTCTTCGTGCGTCGCCACCTGTTCCCCGGATGCGTCAGGTGACGTAGAATATCACTGCCCTTGAGGCGGGACGTGCCGAAATCACCGTCCGGGTAAATGAGCGGCATTAGTGCTATCGGCAGGCACGCTCTCTTAGAGACCGTCCTTTTTTCGGTTTCGCTCCACCGTTCACCACGAACTTTGTGCGCTGCTTATGCAACGGCTCGTTCGGTAATGTCGGGAGAAAAGCGATGAGCAAGGTCGATCGAAGGTCTGCACTGGGATTCGGGTTGGCAGCGGCTTCGGCTGCCATGATCAAGCCAGCCGCCGCGCAAACCACAGGCTACAAGGATACGACGCCTTGGCCAGGTGTCGTGGTGCGTGAATATGAAGGCGAGACACCATCCCTGATCCCAGGTTTTAAGACCGTCTCAATGCGCGATATCATTATGCAGCCGGGGTCGAAGACCATGGGGCCCCCGATGATGAATGCCATGGTCTGCCATATCACCGAAGGGGAGCTTCGGCTTGACCAGGAGGGAAAGACCTTTACGGGCAAGAAGAATTTTGTCTGGACCTGCAACAAGGACACGAAAGAACAGGCGTACAACGATGGGAGTGTGGTCGCGATTATGCGGATCACGGACCTGAAGGCTTAAGGCTCATTTCTTCGGGGGCGGATGGCGCACGCGACGCGCGCCATCCGCGCCGGAGCCGATCACCTGGTGCCGTGTATGAACACTTGCATCTCCTCCAGGGTCAGCTTGCCATCTTTATTGCTGTCCATTGCCTTGAAAATCCGCTCGTGAGCTGCCTGAAACTCCTGCAGTGAGATGGTCCCATCGCCGTCGGCGTCCATCAGAGCGAACATCATGCGCATCATAAAGGGTGATCCCATCGCGCTCCCACCCATCATGCCGCGCCCCATCATACGTCCTCCCATCATTCCGTGCCCCATCATGCCGCCTTGCCCCATCGTGCTCGCGCCTTCCTGGCCCGTGGGATGGGATTGCATTTGTTGCTGATCTGGCTGGGGTGTCATTCGGTCTTGTGCGATCGCACCGACCGGGCCGTACGTCAGCATGAGAGCAGATATCGTGAGTCCCAGAACGCGCGTGTACATTTCGAACCTCCTCCGAAACGTGTAGCCTGTCTCATTAATTCGGCACGAGTAATATCGATCCTCTGGTCCCAGCCTTCGCCTACGCACCCCGCACACACTGCGACCGCGTGCAAGAGTAGCTTCGGGTCAGAATCGGCGGTCTGCGCTGCCTGCAAGCTGCTTCCGGTCTACACTAAGCAGCCGACGCTCGGGCGAGCTTCGAGCTAGGCAGCATCGGGCCAACGGCGGGAACCCCTTATGATGTTACCCATACCCATTTTGCAATTGTGTCGGCGTGGCGCTCGGATCTAATTGAATGATCCTGCAACAGCAGAATTCGCCCCCCGCGTCGCGTGTGCTTGGAGTTTCATTTTTGCGGTTAAGAGCTTTCGCATCTGAATTGGATTTCGAAGCGAAAAGCATACGCGAATTCAAACAAAGTTTGAGGTTGTCGCCATATGCCGCTCGAAATGCGATGGGGCGGATGTTTCGCATCGGGCTGCAGTGATGCTTGTAAGCGGAGTTGGTAACCGGCTTCTGGCAGCACTGCCGACCGCGGACTTCGATCTTCTGGCACCCGACCTACAGATGGTAACTCTCGATCGGGAAGAGGTCGTCTCGCGGGTGGGGGATCACACCGAGCACGTCCTCTTCCCTCATAGTGGCGCCGTTTCGGTGATGGTCGATATGGCGAATGGGCAGACGGTCGCCAGCGCCGCAATAGGGCGCGAGGGAGCAGTGGGCACTCTTTCCGTGCTGGGGCCGTCCCCTGCGGCCGTTACGGCTATCGTTCGTGCCGAGGGGACGGCCTCGCGGATCCCGGCAGCGCGTTTCCATGCCGCTTTCAGCCGGAGTCCTGCGATCCGGCACGTAGTCCAGCTGCACTTCAAGGCGATGCTGATGCAGTTTCAATTGGGCGGGGCTTGCAACGCACTGCATCCCGTCCAAGCCCGTATGGCACGCTGGCTGCTTCAACTTCACGACAGCATCAACCAGGACGTCCTGCCTCTCACCCAGGACGCGCTTTCGCAGATGTTGGGTGTACGACGAACGACGGTGACGCTACTGATGCGCAATCTGCGCGCTTCCGGAGCGATCAGATCTGAGCGGCGAGGCGAAATCGAGATCGACTCATCGCGGCTCGCTGCGGTGGCGTGCGAATGCCGCGACACCATGCGGCTCGAACTCGAGAAGATCTTCTCTATGAGTGCAGCGGCATCTCGCGTTTTCGATCTGCCGATCCAGTAGATGAAACGGGCGATGCTAGCCGTTTCGGCGCGTCCGCGTAAAACCGGCGAGCACGATGCTCGAATAGCATCGCCGGATGCGCATCCTTCTGACCGGGCTGCGGCCCAATGCGGTGAGGATCTCCCACCCCAACGTCCGTAACGGGTCAAAAGCGCTGGTCCATGACCAAGCGCTGAAGCGGTCCATATCGGATGCGCTATTCGAACACTGCGCGTTGAGGTCGGCTATGGGTCCAAAAGCAGCAGTTAACGCAGCCACCGTATGAGGATCTCCGGCAGAGAGTCGAGATGGCAGCCGCTGCTGCGGTGTTCGGCTCGGGGGCATGAGCCGACGCAGTCCATTTGAGCAACGAGCCTTTCACTTCGACTGAAATCGATCAGATGACAGAGTGATGCGGCGTTGGGACAGCGTGACTGTCGGATCACATCGCTTGCGCGAATAGAAGTTTGAGCATTGAATCAGCGCGGATACCCACAACTGCAAGTGGTTTCTCGGGTATGTCTGCCGCTCTCGCAGGATGAAGCGATGCAGAGATTCGCCTAGGCTTCGGGCGCGTGATGGCTTCATGCGTAGCTGAACCGGAGAGGTACGCCTAGTCGCTCCTGCCAACTGATTGGGAGTAGCCACACGCGCCTCATGCGCGCCTAGCACGGTCGACGGCCAACAAGCGGGAGGAGAACAATGAGCACCTGGCTTAGTGAGCGAGAACAGCGTCTCGTCGCGGGCGCGGAGGCGGCATCGGCGGCAACGCCTATCCCGACCCAGATTGTCTCCAATGGCGAGTATCTCCCGCCCCCGCAGAGCGATACGCAAAAGAAAGTCGAGGCACGGATCAACGAGCTCGCCGATGTTAACGGCAGGCACCTCGGCTTGAGTCGCAGGCAGTTCTTGCACACGAGCTGCGGCATGGCGGCAGCGTTCCTCGCCATGAACGACATCTACGGCAATGTTTTCCAGGTCGCGCCCGCTGAAGCCCGCGAGCCCGAGCTGATGCTGGCCCGCGCGCAGAGCCTTGCAGGCCAATTCATCTTCGACGTCCAGACTCATTTCGTGCGGGACGACTTCGACCACAAGGAGCTGTTGGGGCTGGCGGACTTTGCGAGCCAGCACTGGAATCCGAAGATGAAGGAGGAAGGCGTCTCCTCGCTCGCCCGCTACAAGTTCCAGAACTATGTGAAAGAGATCTACTACGACAGCGACACCAACATGGCGCTCCTGAGCGGCGCGCCCTTCGACGACCCGAGTTGGTGGCTGCTGTCCAATGAGCAGATCGTCAAGGCGCGAGAACTGATCAACGACTTCGCCGGTTCGCGCCGCCTGCTGGCGCATAGCGTCATCACCCCCAAGCAACCCGGCTGGATGGACGAGGTGGACAAGGCGATCGAGGTCTACAAACCGGATTCCTGGAAGTCCTACACGATTGGCGATCCGCTGGCGCCCTCGAAGTTCCCATGGCGGCTCGACGACGAGCAGGTGATGTATCCGTTCTACGAGAAAGCAGTGAAGGCCGGCATCAACACGCTGTGTATCCACAAGGGGTTGCTGCCGCCCGATTATGAGAAGTCGTTCGCCGGCGTCTGGGAATATGCAACGGCGTGGGACATCGGAAAAGCCGCGAAGGATTGGCCGCAGATGAACTTCGTGATCTATCACTCGGCGCTGCGGCCGTTCCTCGAGCTACCCGATCATGCGTGGGCGGATTTCGAGCAGACCGGCCGTATCCAGTGGGCCACCGATCTCGCGGAAATCCCGCAGAAGTTCGGCGTCGCCAACGTCTATGCCGAGCTCGGCACGTCCTTTGCCAACTCGGCGGTGGCGCATCCGAAGTTCTGCGCCGCGCTGATCGGCACGCTGATCAAGGGGATGGGTGTTGACCACGTCATGTGGGGCACCGACTCGGTCTGGTACGGCTCACCGCAGTGGCAGATCGAGGCGCTGCGCCGGCTCGAAATCCCGGAGGATATGCAGAAGAAGTACGGCTTTGCGGCGCTTGGCGACGCCAACAGCGCTACCAAGCAGCTGATCTTCGCGGGCAACGCAACCAGATTCTACAAGATCAAGCTGAAGGCGGCCGAGAATACCAGGATGCCGGCCTTCTCCGAGGACCGCCTCGCGGCGCTCAAGAACGAGTACACGCAAGCTTCGAAGCAACCGTCGAACCTGCGCTACGGCTACGTTCGCGCCGCCTAGGAACGGTGCCAACAGCGTGGGCTAGCTCCGCTGGCAATGGACGCGCGGCTGCTGCAAATCCGACTTCGGCTCAAGGTCAAAATGCGGAGAACTCGGGGTGAGCAAATCTAGTCGGCTATTCCTCACCGAGCGGACCTCAATCCGAGGAGGCCTCGCTTCTCTGATGGGCCGATTCCGTTGAAAAAGGCCGGCAGTATTTCGTTGTAATAGCTCCGTCGCG
>NZ_JAULLN010000045.1:0-38264 GCF_041357655.1 Bradyrhizobium sp. DN3
TCAGCGCGCCGTCGACCTAATCGATTGGTCGATCACACCGTTTACGACTCATGGCCAACAGGAACAATCTGCGGCCCCTCACCTCCCCGAACCAGCCCAGGGGGCGCCAGGTAGAAGATGATCGTCGCGAAGGTTGGTGCAATTGAGAGCACGAGAGAGACGTAGGTCGACGATGATGCCTATCTCGCTTCTGGGTACCTCTATGCTATTGAAGATAGTGACGCGCGTTGCTTATCTGCGAACGGCAACCGTTTTCTGGCCGACCTATGTATTCAGTTCGCTCTCGGATATGAGATGCGTGTGGATAGTAAGATCGCACGACTCGAGCTTCGATATGCTCAGGCATTTCGGCACGCGAAGATCGTGACCTTTAGAATAGGGGAGACTGGAAATGGTAGTTTCGTCTGCGCAGACGCAGCGAACTGGATGTTGAATTGCAAAGAAGAGATTTGACAGTCATGTCTTCATTTTTAGTGCAGCAAGACTCAAGCTCAGCAACAACGAGCGCGGTCAAACTGCTTTCGGCTCGTCGGCTGATCGTGAAGATTGGCTCCGCACTGATCGCCGATGCAGACACTGGAGAGATACGCGGACATTGGCTTGAAACGGTGATGGAGGATGTCGTCCGATTTGTCGCGCGCGGGCAGCAGGTGATCATCGTCACTTCCGGCGCTGTCGCAGCTGGATCACGTCGCTTCGGTCCGTTGGATAAGCGTCTGCAAGTTGAGGAGAAGCAAGCGGCCGCCGCGATCGGTCAGGTTCAACTCATGCATGCCTATAAACAGAGTTTGGAACGCCGTGGCTTCGGCGTGGGGCAACTGTTGTTAACCGCCGAAGATATCGATAGCCAGCATCGATGCCTCAATTCGCGGTCAACCCTTCAACAACTTCTGAAAGTTGGCGCTGTACCCATTGTCAACGAGAACGACGCGACCGCAACGGCCGAGATATGTTTTGGCGACAATGACCGGCTGGCGGCACGGGTCGCGCAGATGGTCAACGCCGACGTTCTCATTCTGCTTTCCAACGTAGATGGCCTCTTCACGGAAGATCCGCACGACAACCAGTTTGCCCGTCTGGTGACAGAGGTGCGATGCATTACCCCCGAGATAGAGGCCATGGCCGGTCATTCCGCCGCTCGCCATAGTTCGGGCGGTATGGTGACAAAGTTGATGGCAGCAAAGATAGCCATGGACGCGGGCTACGAAATGGTCATTGCGAATGGAAACAAATCCTATCCGCTTGCCGCCATCGAGAACGGTGGGCCATCAACATGGTTTTTTCCGTTCGCCAAAGACAAGGCTAGCCCCGACGCCCATGCCAACGGTTTGCCGCAAACCTAAGGGTTGTCCAGTCACGGAGCTCTTCTCCGGGACGGCCGTTCTCACCAAGTGCGGTTGAGGTCCGACCGTATCGCCGTAGTTCGAAAAGCGCAGGCTCGTTGAGCTCAATTTGATCGAGAAAGTCTCCGCCGCTCCAGCATGCCTACACCCGCCGGCTCATCGGGCATTTATGGTCGTTCCTCCCGAGGAGGCGGAGCTACATGACCGGCTTGTGGAGAAGGCCAATGCAAGGGCCCGATTGTTCGTTCTTATCGTGGAAAAGTGGGAGAGCGCTCATGGCGATCAAGACCATCCGTGTCGCGACCGATGTCGGCGGTACCTTCACCGATCTCGTTTGCTTCGAGACCGATCATTCCACCGGCGAATCCCGCGTCATCAGCGCGAAGTCCGACACCACCCCCCGCAATTTCGAGGAGGGCGTCCTGAACGCCCTCAAGAAGGGTGGCGTCGATCCAGGCTCGCTCAACTTCTTTGCCCATGGCGCCACCGTCATCATCAACGCGCTGACCGAGCGGAAAGGGGCCAAAGTCGGGCTCATCACTGCCGAGGGTTTTCGCGACACGCTTGAGATTGCGCGCGGCAACCGTCCCGACTTCTTCAACCTGCATTACCAGAAGCCGAAGCCCTTCGTTCCGCGCTACCTGCGGCGCGAACTTCTCGGCCGCATGTCCTATAAAGGTGAGGAGTTGAAGCCGCTTGACCTCTCTGGCCTTCCGGCAATCATCGATGATTTCAAGACGGAAGGGGTCGAGGCGGTCGCCATCTGCTTCCTTCACTCCTATGCCAATCCGATCCATGAGCAGGCCACGCTCGCTGAAGTGCAGAGGCTCTGGCCCGAAGTCTCGGTCGTATCTTCGCACCAGATCACGCGCGAATGGCGGGAATACGAGCGCACCAGCACGGCGGTGCTGTCGGCCTATGTGCAACCGATTGCCGAGTATTACCTGTCGCGACTTCTTGCCGGACTGAGAGAGAAGGGTTTCAGCAAGAAGGCCTATATCATGCAGTCGAATTGCGGCGTAGATTCGCTCGAGTCGGTCTCGAAAATTCCGATCACGATGGTCGAGTCGGGACCTGCCTCCGGCTTCTGGGGCGCGGCTGAGCTCGGTAAGCTGATCGGCGAGCCAAGCGTGCTCGCGCTCGATATCGGCGGCACGACCGCGAAGTGTTCGTTGATCGAGAACGGCGACGTGAAGATCAAGACGGATTACTGGATCGAGCGCGACCGTACCTCAGCGGGCTATCCGATCATGGTGCCGGTGGTCGATCTTGTCGAGATCGGCAACGGTGGCGGTTCCATTGCTTGGGTTGATGACTTCGGCAAGCTCCATGTTGGCCCGCAATCAGCCGGCGCCGTGCCCGGGCCCGCCGCTTACGGCCGGGGAGGAACCCAGGCGACCACCACCGACGCCAACCTCTGGCTCGGCCGCATAAACAGAGATTATTTCTGCGGCGGCGAAGTCGTCGCTGACATGGCCGCTGCGAAAGCGGCGATCGAAGCTGTCGGCCAAAAGCTCGGTATGGACGCCGACGTGGCGGCGCGCGGCATCATCCGCATCGCCAACAACAACATGGCTAATGCGCTCAAGCTTGTTTCGCTCAACCGCGGGCATGACCCGCGCGAGTTTACCCTCGTGGCCTTCGGGGGGGGCGGCGCTATGCATGCTGTGGCGCTGGCGGCTGAGCTCGGAGTCCGCAAAATCGTCGTGCCGGCAGACGCTTCAGTCTTCTCGGCTTGGGGCATGATAATGTCGGACCTACGTCGCGATTATTTTGTGACGCGGCCCATCCACCTGAAGCAGGGCGCCGCGGCGCGCATCGAGGAGGTCTTCGCGGAAACGGAGGAGCGGGCTCGTGCCCAATTCGCGTCCGAAGGCATCGAGGCCTGCCGAATCCGCTTCCTGCGACACGGTAAGTTCCGCTACCAGAATCAGGAACATACTACTGAGGTGCTGATCGCGCCAGGCCAGCTCACCGATGAGCGCCTCGCGGAGATCGGAACATCCTTCCGCGAGACCTACGAGCGCGAATACACGTACAAGCTCGACGCGCCGGTTGAAATTGTCGGCATCCATTTGATCGCTTCCGCTGAAGCCGGCAAACTTACCATGAGAAAGCGCCAGTCGACTGGAGCCCAGGCGGAGGCCGTGCTCAAGGGGCATCGCAACGTCGATTATGCGCTCGAGGGCGTTCACCGGGCCGCGATCTACGACGGCGACAAGCTCGAGCCGGGCATGATCTTCAGCGGCCCAGCGATCGTTGAGTATCCTGGCACCACAGTCGTTGTCCATCCTGGCAACCTGGTCGAGATCGATGGCTACGGCAACATCCATATACAATTGACGGCGGAGAGGTGACGGCGATGCCGACAGAGATCGACGACCCGATCACGCTGGAAATCATCCAGAATTCCCTTCAGGCGACCGCCGACGAGATGTTTGCGGTGATGAAGAAGACCGCGATGAGCTCGATCATTTACGAGGTGCTCGACATGGGTACCGGCGTGACTGATGCGAAAGGCGCGCTCGCTTCGTCGGGCGCAGGTATTCCAGCTTTCGTCGGGGTGCTGGACAAGGCCGTGAAGGTGATCGCGAAAAAGTACGGGAAGCCGGGTGATATCCTGCCGGGTGACGTCTTCGCAACCAACGATCCTTACTACGGCGGCGTCACGCATCTGAACGACATCGTCGTTGCCATGCCCGTCTTCGCGGGCGGGCGCATCGTAGCCTGGACGGCCAATATCGCCCATAACTCAGATCTCGGCGGCATGGCGCCTGGTTCGCTCACCGGCGAAGCGACCGAGATCTTCCAGGAAGGGCTGCGGCTCCCCGCTGTCAAGATCATCTCGGAGAGAGAGCCGATCCGCTCAGTGATGGAAATCATCAAGGTGAATTCGCGCATGCCTGACGTGCTGGAAGGCGATGTCTGGGCAGCGATCGCTTCGGTGCGCATCGGAGCAAAGCGCCTGCAGGAGCTCGCCGAAAAATATGGCGTCTCGACCTTCGAGAACGCCATGTCCTCCTTCATGGATTTCGGTGAGCAGGTTTCGCTCGCCGAGCTCGCGAAGCTACCGAAGGGCGCATTCGAGCTCTCGGAGGAGCAGGATGACGGGCGCATCTTCAATGTGAAGATCACGATCTCCGACACCGAATTCGTCGTCGACCTGCGCGAAAACCCCGTCCAATCGAACAACCCCGTGAACACCAGCCGTGACGGAGTGATGGTCTGCGCGCAGATGTTGTTCAAGTCGCTGACCGATCCCAATTCGCCTGCCAACGAAGGCTCCTTCCGGCCGATCCGGCTGATGACGCGCGAGGGCTCGGTCTTTCATGCCAAGGAGCCAGCGCCGCTTGGTTTCTACTACGAGATCGAGCTACGGGGAAAGGACCTCATGTGGCGATGCCTAGCGCCACATATGCCCGAACGGCTGGCGGCTGGACATTTTGGCTCGCTCTGCGGCACTTTCATCGGCGGCATCCATCCGGACACCGGCCGCCAGTACACGATCATCGAGCCGCAGCTCGGCGGCTGGGGGGCGAGCCCCGGCCGCGATGGCAACACCGCCATCTTCTCGAGCTTCCACGGCGAGACCTACAACTGCCCGGCAGAAATCAACGAGGCACGTAACGGCCTCTTCGTGGACCGCATGGAGCTCAATCTGGAGCCGGGCGGCGAGGGTAAATACACCGGCGGACGCGGCATCGTCATAGATTACCGAATCCGCAGCGAGAATGGCTTTCTCACCGTCGGCTACACGCGCTCAAAGTTCCCGCCCTGGGCGCTCGCCAGCGGTCGCGCGGGCTCACCCAATTACGTCCTGTTCATCCGCAAAGACGGTTCCAATGAACGCTTTGCTTTCGTCTCCGGCCTCACCACGCACGCCGACGAAATTATCCGCATCGTGACCGGCAGTGGTGGCGGATATGGAGATCCGAAGGAGCGCGACCATGCAGCAGTCGAGGAGGACATCAAGAACGGCCTCATCACGCGCGAACGCGCGCGGGAGGTGTATGGAATCGAGTAAGTGGCGGCATTGCGGCATTGCCGCCAGCGCGGGCCGGCGCCAGCTGCCGCATCGTCAACCGTAGCCATCGCTTCATTAGCGTCGCCTCGTCCGCGTCAAGTATCCTGGGAGTGAAGCCGCCGACAAGATCGATGTGCGTTCTCCCTTAATGGTTGGGCTGGTCGCAAGTGTTGCAGCATTGATGAGCACGGGTTAAGCGTCGCACTCTGATGCGAGCCCCGCAATCCCACAATCAGTCGACTCGCCGATTGATTGTTCGCTGGGAAAATGACCTCGGCCGAGCGAACCATCCCATTGACGCGCATCGCTCCTGCCCTCAATCACCAGCGTCGTTAGCCTCGCATTCCCAAAGACCCTCAACTTCACCTGACCTGCCACCGAGTTTTCATCCAGCGGCGGTTAGAGTCTCAGAGCTTTGTACGCCAAGTGGCGTGGGCGGAGCAACGGACGATCGGCGGAGCTGGTCGGAGTTGCGTAGGCGATCGTCCGTTGCGGTGACGTGCGCGGCATAAGCCGCGGGGTCAGGTAGTTCAGTGACGAGCCGTTCTGCATCGGCTTTCCCGGCGCGATGAAGTGCCAATCGATGACGACGTCCTTGCTCCAGGCAAGCATGGCAGTGCAGGTGAACTCGATTTCGTGGTCGGAGATGACCAGCTTGCCGCGTCGTTCGACGATTTCCGTGAGTTCGCGGGCAATGCGCCTTTCGGAGATCGACGTCTCCGGAATGGCGGTGACGTCGTCGACGATGTTGAGGATACGGAAGCGCCGGCCGTTGGCGAACTGGTCATGAACGAAGTCCAGCGACCAGCGCGCGGGCTACCTCGGAATGGGCGCCGTTGCTGGACGCCAGCAACGTCAATCACGGCCAGCTGCTGCCGATCCTGTTGGACAGTCGCGACGATCAGGGCCGTCCGCTGCTCGGACCGCCGCGAGGCGGACGCGAAACCAGCAACTTTCTGCGTAACGCCTACGCCGACACCCCATCGGCCGTCGAGGCCCTGCGCTAATATTGGATGCCGATCCGCTACGCACGCGCCCGCTGATCACCGCAGATGTGGAAGCTTATACCGGTTGAGATAAATGACATCGATCCGCATGCCTGGCTCACACAAACTCTTGAACGGATCGTGCGGGACTGGCAGGCCTCTCAGATGGATGACCTCATGCCTTGGACCTTCAAAGCCTGAACGGCTTCTGCTTGATTCAGCTTGGCGCTTACCGTACAGGTCCACATAGCGAGACAGGCGCCCGTTCGATTGTCGCCGCCGCGCACGCATCCTCTTTGCATCCCGTCCGAGCCAATGAACCACGATCGCTGGTCGGCAGTGAGTAACTTTTTCAACGGCCTCTAGTGCTAGTAGGTTCGTTGTTCCGGGGTCTCGGGTAGGAGTGATGTCATTCTGAAAGATACGACAAAATGCGCACACAGTGTGCGGTCTTTATGCTTGCAGCTTACGGAAGGAGAGAAGCGCGGCCCTTATTGCGCCATTTACCTACGAAGGAGATACGATATGAGGGGAGGAGGCGAGCTACGTAACATGCATGCTATCAAACCGTCTAGAATCAAGCGTCTGCTCATACTTACGTTCCTTCCCGGCTATTTTCAGTCGAGCGTGGGACTCCATCATGGTAACGAAATAGGGGAGAGAGCTCATTGACTTCATCTCTAGTGCTGGAGCGCTAAACCAGGGCCACAACAAATCACCAGATTAAAGGAGCGATTGCTGAGTATCTAGCGTCGGATTCCGTAGTCCACGGTCTTGACGTAGCCAGTCCGGCAAAGATCGAATTTGTGGAAACTTTCAGCTCTGTCATACTTTTGGAACGCGGTCTGCAATACCGGTCCCAGTTCACGGGGCCAAGTGGTGCTGATGCTGTTGGGGCAGCTCTAAAGCTCTCACGCAAAGTCACTTGACGTCAAAATATCATTTCATTCACGCATGGATATCATGGCATGAGTTTAGGAACGATTGCTGCGAGCTGTAATCGTTGCTAGCGCACAGCCAGTGGCGTTTCTTTGTTCGGCGCAACTGTCTGCCGTATGAGGGCTATCTTTCGTATCGATGCGTTTCCCGGCCGCCATGACGATGACCTCCGCCTTCTCCTTGGCGACTCGTGGAGGATAGCTATAGCTCCATGCGTCATGGACCTAGGTCCGCAGCGTGGAGATAGCGCGCTTCCGCACGGGCAAGTTCGTACCTCAACAGTTCGAAGACCTCGTCATTGCCCTCAATACTGGCAGTGTTCTCCTCAGCGAGGATGCGACCACAGACCTGCCGCATCGCCGCTATTGCAGCTCGCATGGATTGGTTGGCCAGATCACTGACGCAGAGTTGGAACGATCACGACGGGCAACCTGTTCTGCAGTGCTCTTTCGTGAGTGAATGAGAATCGAATCGGCTCCAGCGTCGGCATAAGAGTGAGCGCGCAAATTGCTTCGCCCATTCCACGGCCGCCGATTATCGCCTCATCCGAGCCACAAGAACCAAGTCTTTCGCGACCGTATCCTTCACGGCGCGCAAGTGGCCGGAGAATTCGTCGATGTCGGCGAGGAGTGGTGCCGATCGCCAACGAGCGAGTTCATCTTCGGAAAGCCACTGTCGTCCAGTGCGAGGCCCGCAGCGCCACGTTGGCAGAGATTGCGGGCAGGCAGGCGTGCATTATTGAAATTCCCGAAGCGCTGTCCCCATCTACGAGAACAGGTAGTTCGGTCGAGTCCACGGTGCGCTCGACCACGTCGACGAGTGGCTCCATGACGCTTCGGTGGCATCGCGGTAGCCGAGAGAGCAGGCAATAGACAGACCCGATGCCAAGAGACCGCTGAAACCTGCGCGCTCGGCGATCGTGGCGGCGATATCGTCATGCGCTTCCATCAGGAACGAGAGTCCGCCGCTGGAGCAGACGTGAGCGCGCAGCATTTTTGCGAGTGAGGAATCAGTGGATTGGTCAGGGCCGTTGGCGAGGACAGATTGTGAGTGTTCTTGCATGCCGATTCCTTGTGTTAACCGGCCGACGTTCATCATTCGACAGATGATAAATTTCTGCCATCTAGATCAACTATCGGCGAAAACTCTAGCCAAAGATGGTCCAGTTTGCCGGCCTCAGTTCACCGCTTCGACAGCTACCGGGACCTTGTTGTCGAGACCTCGGCCGGAAAAGACGTCGCTATACGGAACGGGCTCGCATGAATGGTGTTTACAATCGAAAAAGCGCCCGCCTCCAAGGCCGATGGCCAAATCAAAAGTCCAATCAGTCAATATCTCTGTTTCCCGGTACTACGTACCGTTCTCCCAGCTCGAGCCGGCAGGGGTGGTGACACGCCGGAACTGCCAACGGTCACGTCTGCATTTTGTACCTGCCAGGTCGCGCTATCGGCAAATCGCACGTCATCCAGCATAATGTCTAGGACATGATCCTGGTCGAGCCCGCGCATCACCACCGTACCATTATCGCCACGCACGCGGCGCAGCACGATCTCGCGATACACTGGAATCTTGTGGCCGCTGGCGTGAGTATCGTACTGTGTATCGAATATGATCGACCATCGGTTGCCGCGCAGACGCACATTCTCATAGGTCACCTTTTCCACCAGGCCTCCTCGGCTGACGTCGCTGTTGATGCGCAGGCCCGACGTCGGGCCGGCGAGGGTCAGGCCGCGCACCAGTATGTCGCTAACGCCCGAGCTTGCGTCGCTGCCGATCGACATGCCGTGCCCCCAACCGAAGCAGTTATCGATGATGGAGACATAGCGGGTGGGACCATCCTTGCCGGCTTTGATCGCAACATTATCGTCTCCAGTGCGGATAAAGCTGTGGGTGATGGTCACATCTTGGCTGGCGCTTGCATCAATGCCGTCGGTGTTCCGGGTATCGGCCGGAGCATCGATGGTGACGCCCCACAGGGTGGCACCTTCGACGCGATTCATCGCCACGTGGAAACTGGACGCGTTGCGCAAGGTGATACCGTGGAAGGTAATGTCTTGCGCACCGTCGATCTGGATCAAGCGCGGGACGTTCTGTTTTCCACCTTCGGTTTGCGCGCGGCTGGCCAGCCGCCACCAAGATCCAATGCTGCCGAGCGCGAACGCGCCGCCCAGGCCATCGATGATGCCGTCGCCATAGATGCCGCCGCCATACGTTTTGGAAAAGCTGATGAACGGCCGACAGCCGTCGCCTTTGTCATCGATGGTGCCACAACGTCCCGAGCCCTTGTCATAGGCAGTCGGCTCGGGGATGGCAAAGAGCGTAGCATTGCGCTCGATCCAGAGTGTAACGCCCGATTTCATCTCGAGCGGACCCGACCGGAACTCGCCCGTCGCCAAATAGACTGCTGCGCCAGCGGGGCAATGGTTAATCGCATCTTGCAGCCTGGCCGTATCGTTTTTGCTGGAGGGGACCATGCGGGCGCACACCTGTCTAGGCGCGACAGGTTCGGCGATAGTGCGGCGATCTTGGGCCTGGGCGCTGGCGGAAAGAGCGATGGCAGCAACCGTGGACAGCATGGCCCGGTAGCGGAAAAGGTCTGTCATGAACACCCTCGTGCGTTTGCGCCATCTAGGCGATGTGATCTGTCCCGGAGCTGAACGTCAGACAATTCTGGCTCACAGTTAGGGAGGCTTTCCGAAGAAGCGCCAGAGGTCCGGTTAGCGCTCATTCACTTCCCAATTGCAGAAGCGCTCAGGCCCGGGCTCGACGCAAAGTCCGCGATTTTCCCCCGAATTGGTCGTGTCGTTGAACCCGACGGCGCGCAGTTTCAACTTTTCCTCGGAGTAGTTGTAGACCGACAGGGCAGTATTGTAGCAGGTGGCAGTGTACTGGTCGTAATTCTTTACTCGGTTAGCCATGCCCGACATCCAAGTTGGAATCGTGCAACAGGATGACGCCGCCGGAATTGTCGGCGCGCAAACGGATGTCCGAGCATTCGATGTTGTTGTTCCCACGGCGGATGACGGCGCGGGAGTTTTCAGGAGCACCCCGGATCCTGGGATTGCGGCTCTTGGTTCCAAGCAGCGTGTCATGGAGGTCCCGATGGCGCCTGTCAGGGTCAAGTCGCCGCGAGCTTGCCGCTGAACGTCCGTGTTGTATTCCCCCGCCAAGGCGGTGCTGGTGATCAAGGCCGCGGCCGCCATGCCCAGTGCCCCGGTCGTCCTGTACGTCTTCATGATTGCCTTTCGTCGCATAAAATGTCGTGTTCTGCGGTCGACAACTCCGACAAAGCAGGGTAGCTGGACGGTATTGGCAAGCAGCGGAGCAAAAGCTGGGCCAATCGCCGGATGCCTCCGCATATGAGAGCCGCTGCGTCGACACCTGGTCGGAGCGAACTGCGCAGCACCTCCTTTCTATCTGAAAGCAAACCGGCGCTTGTTTGGTATCCACCAACATGTTGCGAACATGACATCGATTTCGCTGTTTCATGCCGGCCTAAATTCTGCAGCGGCGTCACACACGGCATGGAGAGCAGGCGGCAATACAATCAGGAGCGCGTTTGAGTGTCGATCTGCGACGCTGTGATGCGGTCGCCGGCCGCACCTTGTGCATCAAACATTATTGCCGCGCATTCTGACCAGCATCGGGGAGGATTATGACGGGCCGTCCATCGCATAAAGAGTAGAAGGTTAGCCACCCGGAAGCCTATGACGAGAACGAGGCGCTTGTTGTCCAGTTCGAAGTGAAGCCAAGAAGGGCAACTTGGCCGCAACCACCGCCTGCTCAGCTTCAGCGCCTAACTTCGCAGGGCTGGGAGGTCCGCCAATGGCATCCACTTAGCCAACTGGATGACGATACGCGGTGTGTACGGACCGTCTGACTATCCTCAATAGAGCGTTGATAGAGGTCCGGGAAGCCATTGCCGTAAGCATCCGGTGAGACTTTCAATTACCCACAAATGCTTGATTCGATGGCGGTAGTCCTGATCGAAAAATCTTGAATCGTATGAATCGCTTGTGATTCATTGTCGGGCACCTGAATCGCGACGGCGAGGTGCCTTGATGTGTTCAAGCGGAGCGGCGTGTCATTGCTCGGCCGGCCCGGATGATGGTGATGAAAGTGCCGTCGAACATTGGACGAGCGCGAGATCGACAAGACAGCGTTCAAGGCTGCCCGTCTCGGTCGACGATTTAGCGAGCTGTTGAAGCAAATTGGTGACGGCATGGGCGGGAGCATACCGTTCGCGCGCCAGGATTGGGCGAACACGAAAGCGGCCTACCGCTTCTTCGCCAACGAGTGCATGGAGGAGGCCAACATCCTCAGTGGTCACTTCGCCGCCACGCGCGCGCGCGTTACGATGATCGTAGAGGCCCGATCCTCCTTATTCAGGACACGACGGAATTCTCCTACCAGCGCGCGAACACGAGCGCTATTGGCCTGACCAAGAGCGTCAACAGCGGCCGGGACAAGGACGGCCGTTGGCGCCATCACACGGTCTGCGGAATGCTGATGCATTCCAGTCTCGCCGTGGCTATCGAGCGCCTGCCGCTGGGATTGGCGGCGGTGAAGTTCTGGACACGGAAAAAGTTCAAAGGCACGGCGCAGCTTAAGAAGAAGATTAACCCGACCCGCGTTCCGATTGAGAGGAAGGAAAGCGTTCGCTGGCTCGACAATCTCAGGCAATCAATCGAGCGGCTCGGACAGCCGGATCGTTGCATTCATATTGGTGACCGCGAAAGCGATATCTAAGAATTGTATTGCCTGACGCCGGAGCTTGGGCGCTCACTTCCTTGTCCGCGCCTGCGTCGATCGGCTGGCGGGCGATGGCGGTCATACGATTGCAACCGAGATGGAAGAGACCAGCGTCAAAGGCTTGCATTACATCGACGTGCGCAACGACAAGGGTGAGAAGTTCAAGCGGATCGCGGACTTGCCTCCCATCGGTAAGCAGAAACGTTATCCAGCCCTCGATCTGACGATAATCCATGCGACCGAGCGCGGTACCCCAAAGGGCCGTAAACCGATTGAGTGGAAGCTCATCACAGACCTAGCCGTCCGCGGTCGCTCCGAAGCAATCGAGAAGATTAACTGGTACGCCATGCGGTGGAAAATTGAGGTGTTCCACAAGATCTTGAAATCGGGCTGCAAGGCGGAAGACTCAAAGCCCCGGACCGCGGAGCGACTTGCCAATCTAATGGCGGTCTTCTGCATTCTCAGTTGGCGTGTCCTCTGGCTCACCATGCTCAATCGCATCGCCCCAGACGAGTCACCGAAGCTCGCATTGACGGACACCGAGATCGCATTGCTCGATCGACTCATCAGCGGCGCGAGCCATCGACGATGTCGCCCTGGAACCCTTGCATTCTATCTTACCAAACTTGCACGATTGGGTGGCTACCTGGCCAGGGCGGGCGATCCGCCGCCTGGAAATGTTGTCATCTGGCGCGGCCTCTCGAGACTCACAGATATCGAACTCGGCGCCGAAATCGCAACTCCTGGAAATGTGGGTAATTGAAAGCCGGTGAGAACCGCGTAGCGGTCACTCAGGCAGCCTGATTGGCTTGCTTGTTCTGGTCGCGCCAATTCCAGGGCAGGAGTTCGTCGAGCCGTTGGATCGGATGTGCAGCGATGCGCGCCGGGACGTCGGCGAGCCAAGCTTGAGGATCGAGGTCGTTCATGTTGGCCGTTACGATCAGGCTGTACATCATCGCGGCACGATCGCCACCGCGATCGGAGCCACAGAACAGCCACGACTTCCGCCCGAGGGCTATGCCGCGCAGGGCTCGTTCGGCGGCGTTGTTCGACAGGCAGATGCGTCCGTCCTCAAGGAAGCGGGTGAACGCGCTCCAGCGCTTGAGCATGTAGTCGATTGCCTTAGCGACATCGTTGCGCCGTGAGAGCTTGGCACGTTGCTCACCCATCCAGTTTTCCAAATCGGCGACCAGCGGTGCGCTGAGTTCATGACGGACGGCCCGGCACCGTTCGGGTGTCTCGCCGTTGATGCCTCGCTCGATCTCGAACAAGGCGTCGATCCGGCGGACTGCTTCCAGCGCCAGAGGCGAGATCACGCAGGCTTCTTGCCATGTACCTTGCGGCGCGCATTCTCCGCCAGATCAGCCATCACGAAGAACGGCCGTCTGGCATGGACCCAGCATGCGGCTTCCAGGATCGGACCTGCGTTGCGGCCCGGGTCGTAAAGCTTGCCATAGCCGCTATAGGCGTCGGCCTGGAAGATGCCGGTGTAGCCGGCTAGGTGGGCCTGGGGATGCTCGCCGGCGCGATCGCGCGAGTAATAAAGTACTGCCCCCGGCGGGGTCTGCCTGCCAAAAGGCTTGTCGTCGCGCACATAGCCCCAGATGCGGCCGGTGTCGGTCTTCCCTTTGGCCCGGACCGGCGCCGTAGTGTCGTCCCCGTGCAATCGCTCGGCGCTCAGCACATGGGCCTCGAGCCGCCGGAACAAGGGCGTCAGCGTGACTGTGCAGCCGCCAACCTGGTCGGCGAGGGTCGACACTGATTGGCACACCCCTTCCTTGGCATAGCGTTCGGCCTGCCAGGTTCAGCGGCTGGTGCTGGCCAAACTTCTCGAACAGCACCATCGCCAACAAGCTGGGTCCTGCCCAGCCGCGAGCAATCACATGGAACGGCGCCGGGGCCTGGCTGATCTTCTCGCAATCACGGCAGCTGAACTTCTCCCGGACGTGCTGGATCACCTTCCAGGATTTCGGGATCACCTCCAGCGTCTCGGTAATGTCCTCCCCGAGCTTGGACAACCGCGCTCCGCCGCAACAAGCGCACGCCACAGGTCTCGGCACAAGCACCCGCTCGCGAGGCAGATGGTCGGGGAACGGCTAGCGCGACGGCTTCTTGCGCGTGAACGAGGCCACCTTCGTGGTCCTGGCCGCGGCCATTTCGGCTGCAAGTTCGTCCTCCGTCGCCGAACTCTCCAGTTCCTCCGGCGTCAGTTCAGGCTGGGTCAATAGCCGCGCGGTGCGCTCCGAGCGCGGGTCATAGCGATCACGGTTCAGCTTTTCGATCTGCAGCTTGAGGTGAGCAATCAGCGCATGGTCGTCGGACTGCTGGGCACGAACGCTGGCAAGTTCGGCGCGTGCTGCCAGCAACGCCGCCTGCAGCGCCTCAATGTCTTCCGGTAGCTTCTCGGGACCGTCACCCATGCCCAATGGAATCACAAAAGCCGCGATTTGGCGCGGGCTTTTTGCAATCTCACGGGATTATTGCCTATCCGCGCTCTGCGGCCGCCAGCTGTGTTGAGGGTTACGCCAGTCGATCGCCTACAGCAAAGAGCCCATCTGAGCTGCGGTCAGCGACACCACGCCGTCCACCGTCGCTGGCCAGATAAATCGGCCACGGTCCAGCCGCTTGGCATAGAGCGATAGCCCGACCCCGTCGTGCCAAAGCGCCTTAATCAGTCTGCCGGCACGACCACGGAACACAAAGACGTCGCCGGCAAAAGGATGTCGCCCCAAGCCCTCCTGCACCAGCAATGCCAGACCCTGCATTCCTTTGCGCATATCAGTGTGACCGGTTGCGATCCAGATTCTCGCCCCTGCTGCGATCGGGATCATCGCCGCTCCAGCAGATTCAACACGCGAGACAACGCGGTCATATCAACGCCGGCGTCGACGATCACGTGACAGGCCTTACCGACGACGATTTCCATGCATCCGCTCGCTGGCCCCACTGAAGCTACTGGCGGCGCCGCCGGTTGGTCCGGCGTCACCATCGCCAGCACAAAGGCTGGCTGATGTTGTTCAATATCGCTCGTCCGCGTCCCAAATGATCGTCGCCAAGTCAACAGGAGCGAGCGCGAGATGCCGTATCGTCGTGCTGTCGATGAGACCGCGCGCGGTGTCTGCAAACTCTCCAGAACGATCTTGAGTTTCTCATCATCGGTCCAGCGACGGCGACGGCCAGTCTCGACAACCTCGAACCGTTCAATCTGAGCACTGAACTTATTGCTGTCCAAGGGCTGTTACACAGCACTCGTCTTAACCCAGCAAGGCGGCCCTCACCGGAGGGAGACCCATTGCCGAAAGGCCGGTTATTAGTCGTGCCGTCGGGCCCAACGACCATGTCAACGCGAAGTGTACTAAGGACGTGAAGCCCGGGAAGGCTCTCGGCAACCTGGCGCATTGCAGGAGCTCCTCCATCTGGCGGAGCCGTTGGTGGTACGTTGCCGCTATGGGATCGAGCTCCGGTCAATCGTTGGCTGCCGGGCTATCGCACCAGCGCCACCGGATTTCGGGCCTGTCGTCGGCGAGGGCGGTGGCGGTACGACCTCGCACGCTGGACCTCGGAGGATCTGGTCGACGTGCTCCACAGCGAGGGATCCTGCCGCGCGCTGACAGTGAAAGGGACGTGTGATCTACAAAGCCAACTCGCAAGAAACGCCCGAAAGACCGCCCCTTCGTCTATCCTCGTAGGCCCGATAGACCGGGTTGAACAACGCCCTTTGGACCGCAACGTCACGGGTCAGCGGGTTTGCGCGGCGGCTAGGCGTTCCGCCGCCCGGCCGTGGGGCTTGTCCGCTGCCAATGGACCTCCGGACTGCCGGTTCGGGCGAGTCACAGCACGGCCCCGACAAATCGTCGATTGCCCTTGCCGCTGCGGCCGGGCTCTCTTGCTTGGCAAGAGCAGGCAGCTCCATCTTCCTTCACTTATCGGTTCATCCATAGCTTCAATCACAACCAAGCCCGGATGAGAGGCCAGAGCTCCAATAGAGCCCAGGTCGCGGAACGAGGGCTGCCTCAGCGCGTTCCGCAAGATCCCAATGATCCCATTCTTCCTTGAACCGGCTCGGCTTCACGCCCATCCCGCTCCGAGGTGATAAGTCTACCAATTTTGGCAGGAGATTGCGGAGCTCAGGTTAGCTAGGAGCTCCCCGAGAGGCTGATATCCATTTGAATGGGCCTCGCCTACGAGCCTGGAAGGGGCCTATGCCAAGAGTTGACCATTTTGCCAGTGGAAGGACGATGTCAGTCTTGCTGGATCGGGCTTTGCTGGCTCTGTCCGCCGTAACCACAGCAATCCTTTTCGGTTGGCTGCTATACTACAGCAGTTACGGTCTCAATCCCTCCGACGAAGGCTTATACCTCAACTTTTTCGCGAACCCATTCGCCTATGCAGTCAATAGTCCACCGTCGCTCTTCGGCTTCGTCTATCACTGGCCATATCAGTGGGTGCGGGGCGACATCGCAGCACTTCGCATGGCGAACGTCACGCTCACCATGGCGCTGGGCTGGATTCTTAGCTTCCTTATGATCCGGCGCCTCTGGACAGCGGACTGGTCGCGCGCGGCGGTACTATCAGCGGGCATCGGCAGCTTGGCATTTAGCAACTTTCAAGGCTGGTGGCTTACACCGAGCTACTACGCACTGACCTTTCAATCGCTCTTGATGGTGATGACAGGCTTGCTGCTAGTCGACGGGCAAGGGCGCATTCGCCAAGCCTTGGGAGGAATCCTGGTCGGCGTTGGCGGCTGGTGCTGCTTCATGGCCAGGCCGACCACCGCTGCGGCCATTGCGCTGGTCGTTATGCTCTATGTCGTCATCTTGCGCCGAAAGTCTCTGCTGCTCATGCTTGGCGCGGCGCTGGTCGCTCTCGTCCTACTGATCTTTACCGCCTACTCGATTGACGGCAGCATTACTGGGCTCATGACTCGTATGGTCAACAGCGCTGAGATGGAAATCATGCTGGGTGCCGGGCACGAGGTATCTCGCATTTTTCGGATCGACTGGCTCCCCGCCAGTCACGGGCAACTCGCTATCGCTGTGTTAGTGGCGATAGCCCTTCTGCTCAGTGTTCTCATGGGAGCTACGCACAAGTTGCTCCCATCGCTTGCTCTCGCTGCGGTGTTGATCCTAACAATCACAATTGTGCTGGTGGGGATCGATCCGATCAGCATCAAGCCTTCGACCCTGTTCCCGGTACTGGCTTTCACATGCTTTGGCGCGATGTTCTATCGTGAGGGATTGCTTCTGCGTACCCAGGCTCCTACCAGCATCGCTCTAGCGCTAACTTTTTTGGTCCTGCCGCACCTATCCGCGCTGGGCTCCGCTGTCAATTACTGGTTCATCGGTTCGCTCGACGCCTTGTTCTGGATGCTCGCAGTCGTTGCTTTCCTGAGCCCTCTTGCGCAACAGAGAGGCAGCCTCGCCACCCTACTGCCCCTGGCGGTCTTGGCACAGCTGCTCACTGCATCAGTGGTCAATACCAGCATTCTCAAGCCTTGGCGTCAGGTGAAAGATCTGCGCGCTTATACCGCTGTTACGCCGCTACCGGGCCGTGGAAATTTGGTGCTCTCGCAACCCCTTCACGACTATCTGGCCACGGCCAAAGCCCAGGCTCGTGCGGCTGGCCTTGAAGTCGGTACCCCGGTGGTCGATCTCACTGGCCTCTCGCCGAGCCTACTGTATATGCTCGAGACGCGAGCGCTCGGTCTACCATGGCTGATCGGGGCATTTCCCGGCAGTAACGCAGTCGCGGTGGAAACGCTCGGACTTGAGAACTGCGCCGATATGGCCAAAGCGTGGATACTGATCGAGCCGGAGGGTCCGTATCGTCTTAATCAAGCCAGTGTCATGGCCTCCTTTGGAGCTGGGCAGGCGGACTACGTCGCCGCCGCTGCGTTCGACCCCCCCGTCTTTGACGATGATTATCCGAATGATACCAGGCAGTTTCTGCTTAAGCCCGTACGCCGCGCCGCCCTTGCGGAGCAAGCTTGCCGTGAAGCCAGGCGACAACGGCTGGCTAACCAGAAAGGGAGCCAATGGTGAAAGCTGTGATCCTCGCGGGTGGCCTTGGAACTCCGAGCAAACCCGCCTTCGGCCCATGCCCATGATCAAGATCGGCGGGAAGCCGATCCTCTGGCACATCCTCAAAATCTATTCGCCATGGCAAGATACTTCGCGAATTATTCCCTCCATAGGTCAGATGTAACGCTTCTCGTCGGTGAGAACGGCATCGAGCGCCACCACCGCGCTGACGGCCGAGCTCGATCATGCCCGCCGGGGTGCCCTCCTGTTCATGGATGGCGACGGCCAGCATACCCCGGCACTGGCCAAACAGCTCGCCAGCGACTGGATCTAGGATGTCTAGTGACGTGGTCTATATCGCCAAAGCCCATAGCGACAATGAAGCCCTACTGCGGCGCCTTTCGATGCGCGGCTTCTATGCCCTGACCAACTGGGGCGCGGGGCAGAAGATCCCGGAAGATGCCGCATGAAGGAAATTCTCAGACCGGTCATCGAAAATCCGCAAGAAACCGCGGGCCTGCCGGTGCTTTCCGTTGTCGTTCCCACTTTCAATGAGCGCGATAACGTCATCACGCTGTTCGAGAAGCTGCAGGCGACGCTAAAGGGCGTCGCCTGGGAAGTGGTCTATGTCGATGACAATTCCCCCGACGGCACCTGGGAGCTGGTCCGCGAGCTGGCGCGCCGCGACGGCCGGGTGCGCTGCATCCGCCGGATCGCACGGCGTGGCTTGTCAGGCGCCTGCATCGAGGGGATTTTGGCCTCCTGCGCGCCCTATGCCGCGGTGATGGACGCCGACCTGCAGCATGACGAGATGCAGCTGCCGAAGATGCTGTCGCTGTTGCAGAGCGGAGCGGCCGAGCTCGTGGTCGGCAGCCGCTTCATCGCGGGCGGCAGCGCCGACAGCTTGAACAAGCAGCGCGCCAACGCCAGCGCGTTCGCGACCAAAATGGCCAAGCGCGTGCTAGGGGTCGAGATCGCCGACCCCATGAGCGGGTTTTTCATGATCCGCCGCGACCGCTTCGAGCAGCTCGCGCCGCGACTCTCCACCCGAGGCTTCAAGATCCTGCTCGACATCGTCGCAACCGCGCACGGAAAGCTCAAGACGGTCGAGATCCCCTATACGTTCGGCTCTCGACTGCACGGCGAGAGCAAGCTCGATTCCGTAGTGGTGCTGGATTTCCTCGGGCTCGTGCTCGCCAAGCTCACCAATGACACGGTCTCTCTGCGCTTCCTGATGTTTGCGGTGGTCGGCTGCACCGGTCTGTTCGTTCATCTCGGCGCGCTGTTTGTCGCGTTGAGGCTTTTCAACCCGCCATTTGTA
This sequence comes from Bradyrhizobium sp. DN3, assembly GCF_041357655.1. Lineage (NCBI taxonomy): Bacteria > Pseudomonadati > Pseudomonadota > Alphaproteobacteria > Hyphomicrobiales > Nitrobacteraceae > Bradyrhizobium > Bradyrhizobium sp. DN3. Next base: position 19,386 of record NZ_JAULLN010000045.1, read on the forward strand.
GAGATCCAGGCCCTCGGCGCCCTTATCGCCATGACCTCTAATTTTGTCTTGAACAATTTCCTAACCTATCGCGACCAGCGGCTGAAGGGTTTTGCGATCCTGCGCGGTCTGGTGGCATTTTATCTCGTCTGCAGCGTTGGCCTGTTTGCCAATATCGGTGTCGCGTTTTCGGTCTATGATCAGGAGCCGATCTGGTGGTTGGCCGGAACCGCGGGGGCCCTGATGGGCGCGGTCTGGAATTACGCGGTGTCCGGGCTGTTCGTCTGGCGCAAGCGATGAGTCCCGCCGGCTCGTCCGCAGCGGGCCCTGTCGATCCTCGCGTTGATTGCGTTACGGCTCGTCGCCGCGGCCTGGAGGCTGCGCGCCTTCGACGAGGCCTATTACTGGGCCTGGTCCAAACATTTGGCGGGAGGTCGTTACGATCGCCCACCGCTGGTGGCGCCGGTCATTCGTGCCGGCAATCGGATTGACGCCGGAGGCGCCAGCCTCATCGACCTCATCGCGGCGATTCCACGTTGGCGAAGTAGGCCCAGCTCATACTCCGATATCGTCCCGTTCAGTCCGAGCAGCAGGCGGTCGTTGACACGCCTGGGATCACAGGCGCCATCGGGATCGATGACTAACGCGCCGGCGAGGGCGCATAGGTCAACCAAGTGAAGCCAGTCGCGTCCATTGCGCGCGAGCCGCGATGCAATAGACGGCACCGAGGTCGCCCGAACACGCCATCGCCACAAGCCGCTCAAATCCGGGCCGCTGAGTGCTGCCGAAACCTGAGCGGCCAAGTCGTCGTCGATTACGTCCTACTTAAATCCTGCGGTTTCCGCAGCTTGTGCCGGGTCATATTGCCGTCGCATGCTTTCGTGATTCCGCATGACTTGGGACATTATCGAGTTGGCGAACGCAGACGGCGGCCACGCGACTGAGATGATCCGGCGTGATCTTGATACTCATGGTCACCTCCCGACATCTGAATGGTCTCGAGGCCCGCCGGATCAGGCCTTTGGGATTGGCCCCGAGCGGCTTCTGGGAATCCGACGGCTCAGATCCAGACTCAGTTGATCGGCTGGCGATATTAGCTTTTCTTCATCTCCCTCTTCGTCGAAGGACGAGATCGTGCGCCTCGAAACCGGGCAAGTTCGTTGAGCACTTCAATACTGACCTCCGGCGATCCCAGCGCCATGCCGGTACAGTAAGGTTCGTCTAACATCCAATTGGGCACCTCACGACTAAACCCACGCCGTTCCTCCATGCAGGTGAACACTCCAAATCCTTGCCGCGTCGGAATGGTGCGACCTGAAGCGTTCGTCCAAAAAGGGGGCCGCGGGTATGCAATTGTTGCGTGCTTCGAAAGTTGTATTTAGAATGTCGCGTGTTGGGCTCGGTTCGCGCGAAACACGAATGCCACGCCATTGAACCGCAGGCAGAGAGCCGTCCATCGTTCGCAAGCGCGTGACGCCGCACTTTCTCGACCACACCTGTATCATGCACACGCTGCGAGCGACCCGTGACGTTTGGAACGTCTCACTCTGGATGGGACATGCGAGCTTGCAAAGCACGGAGGTTTATCTGCGAGCCGATCCGACCGAAAAGCTCGAAGCGCTTGCCGAGATGGGGCCGCCAATGCTGAGGCCTCGCCGCTTCCGCGCCTCCGATAAGCTATTGGCGATGCTGAAGGCGATCGGCCGTCCGCTCAATTATGCGGAGTGAAGGCGCGCACAAAACGCTAGCGGTAGCCCCTGCCGCCGCGGACTCCGCATAATCCTGCGCTCCACATAATTCCGGAAGTCCGCGTCGCGATATAGACTTTCAGACCAGCGCCCGGCGTGATCATCTCGATGCCCGAACCGCACAGATCACCGCGCTCAGCCCGGATCAGAATTCGTTGATCACAAGCCGGGTCGGTATCTGCTCCGGCGCTGCTTACCGGGGGGCGGTTGCTGACAAGACAGTCTCGGAAGACTCTTCTTTTACACCGGAAACCGCCTCCGCCAATCATAGATCTGCCAGCGCGACGTGGACGCTTGCGAGCGACTTTCGCTATACTCGCTCCCGGAAGCAGGCTCTCGGCAAATCTGCGCCTTCTCCGCCGCGATGCGCATTCGCCGCCAGTCGGTCCCTCAACCATTTCAAGTCGCTCACGTGTCTCGGCTCCGAGTCTCGACTACCTCTTTCTTAAGGGCTCGACATTGGGGCTTGGGCACTGGGCTCGATGTTGTCAAATGCGGCACGTTTCACATCGAGGACTGCGTCACCCGCTTCGCCAGCTTTGGGGTTTCATATCGTTTCCTCAAACCCCGGTTCGTTAGGGGTGACGCGTACGACGCTGTTCCAGAACACATCGGAAGCTACTGGACGCGGGATTGGGACTGAGTCGCCGATGACATTCGAAAGGCGCGATTGATCACGTCGTCGCAGTCGCAATGTCTTTGGTGTCTTCGCTAATGGTGCGAGCCGTGGCGAACTTCGCCGTTCGCGATAGCGTCCTCAATAGCAACTCTTAGATCGGCGTTTCAGTCTCCTCCGGAGCACCAGTGACTTGGGCGATGCTAACGCCGGTCGTCGCCATCTGCATTGCAACGGGCATCCTTGAGAGCGGTGCGACTGCCCAGCCCGGGCTCGATTACCCGTGGCGGGACCGGCATCTCCGGGACTGTCCTATCTAATCTGGTGGTCTAGAAATTCTGGTTAGTCCTCTCACGATCTCCATATTCGTGGGTGATCGAATTAGGAGCTGCCAGGGAAATGCACATAAATGACATTGGGCGGGGCAACCATCAGACCACCCATGTGGTTTCCGGCCGCCGCTGCCTGGCCTGTGATGCGATCGAACCAGTGGCCGGCGATGAACCGATTTGGCCGCTCGCCTGGCGCTGCCCTCGATGTGCGCACGTCGTTCCACAAGCAGAGGGGATTCCGATGTTCGCCCCCGAGCTTGCGAATACCGCCAGCGGATTTGATCCTAATGCATTCGACACGCTTGCCCAATTCGAGGCCGGGCACTTCTGGTTTGTCGCCCGCAACCGCTTGATCGTCGGTTTGGTGGATCGATTCTTTCCACGAGCGCGCTCGTTCATGGAAATAGGCTGTGGGACTGGCTTCGTGCTGCGGGCAATTGCAGGATCCCGGGAGTGGGATCGCCTGGTCGGGTCCGAGTTACACCCTGCAGGGCTTGTGCATGCGAGGAAACGTCTTTTGTCGAAGGTGGAATTTGTCCAACTGGATGCACGTAACCTTCCAGCGGAGGGTATCTTCGATCTCACTGGCGCATTCGACGTGGTGGAGCACATTGCGGAGGATGAGGCAGTTCTGAAAGGCCTGCGAGCCGCCACGAAAAGCGGAGGCGGAACGATCATAGCCGTGCCGCAACATCCGTGGCTATGGAGCCGCGCGGACGAGATAAGTCATCATCAGCGCCGTTATCGCCGAGGTGAGCTGGAAGCGAAGCTGCATAGCAACGGCTTCGAAGTCATGTTTTCATCATCTTTCACCTCGTTGCTCTTGCCGCTGATGATGGCGAGACGCCTGAAGCTCGGTAAGGCGAGCGCGATTGAAGACATTTACGAGTTCAGGCTAAATCCTGCCATCAACAGGCTGTTTCGCAGTGTACTGGAAGTTGAGGTTCGCATGGCGCTCGCGGGCGTCCGCTGGCCCGCAGGAGGCAGTCGGGTCGTCGTTGGACGTGCAGTCTAAATTTTCCTCGACTTGTGCCATGTCGGGGAAATGCGATCAGACTTGAGGAGGGTATCCCGCAATCAGGCAGCCAAGCAGTTTGGGGTCGCAATCAGCACGGCCATCGGCTGGATGAAGCGGGTCGATGAAACCGGCAGCGTAGAGCCAGGCCAGATGGGCGGCTACAAGCCGAAGGCGCCGCGGCGATGATGTGCGTATGCGGGCGCGGCAGCTGTCTGGAATGGTAAAGTGAAACCGCGCGGCCGACCGCAAAGAACGACAACGCGATCTCGGCAACGCCGCCGCCCGTCAACACGATCGAACACGCCTAGATATATAGGATCTTGTTAAACTGATAGCGGCTTCCAGCGAGCCTCGGCGCGCACCAGAGCGGCTATGGTCTTGCTGGAAAGGCTGCGAACGTCCTGTTCCAGCCGGTTAAAAGATCGACGCGTATTGCGGGCTTTCCCGCGGGTGAGAACGAAAAAATGTACATCTCCAGGACCGAGGTAAGCAGCAGTGTTAATTTTCGCTCGGAACCTCAATCGGAACGGCAAAGCCCGCTTTCACGCGGTCCAATATCACCATCGTCTTGAAGCCCTTGATGTCCGAATTCTGATAGAAGAACTGCCGAGTGAACTGCTCATAATCATCCATGTTGCGCGCGGAAATATATACGACAAAATCAGCCTCGCCGGTGACGTAAAATCCATTGACGACATCAACTGACGACTTGATAGCCTTCTTGAACTTATCGATTATATCCGACCGCTCCCGCTCCAACGTCACCAGCACAAGCATTTGAATGGGTCTTCCTACCGCCTTCGGTGAAACGATAGAGACATCGCTCTCAATGATGCCTTTCGAACGAAGCCTCTTCAGTCGTCGCTGACACGCGGTTGCAGAAAGCCCCACCATCTCGCCGATCACCTCGGAGGTTAGTCGGTTGTTCTGTTGCACGACTTCGAGAATGCAGGCGTCTAGTCGATCGTATTGCATATGGCTTTTTCCCTTCCGATGAATTTCATCGCAAAAGTCCTGGAATACGCAGGAAATCCTCTCGATGGAACTGCGACGCAAAGTTGTCTTCAGCAGTATGCTAATAACTATAGCAATTTCAACAGCAGGCCGCGTCGGAGTTCAATAATATCAAAACCATTCGACACAAACGTGCACATTCGATCGTCCCGCTACAAGGCATCAGCGGCGTTGTGATTTTGCTGCGGAGGGCTGCTTAGTCGTGGAGCTGGATTGCGAGCGAACAAGGAGGCGCTGTGGTCGATCCCGCTACTTGGGGAATAATTGGACGTAGCTCCTTGCAGCTCCGTCGCGACAGCCGAGCGATCGGGCTAACGTTGATACGGCGGGCGGCCGAAGTCTGCTTCAGGCACAAAGGTCGCCAATCGGTGGCGCAGCCGAGCACTCCGTGCAGTGTTCGTGTCCCGATTACGAAGAGGGCGGGGCGGCTCTCACCTCGAACATGGCCACGTCGACTTGCGCCTGCTCCCCTGTGGCATTTCAAAACGCACTTCGATGCCCGCCAGCCGCGAAGTCCGCATTTCGCGTACGCGATCACGGACGCTTCAGTAGCCGCTCGGTCAAACCGCATTCGTTGAGCTCACGCCACAGCCGCGCGCTGTAAAAGCTGGATGTGTGGCCAGTCGTTCGTGCAAATGGGCTTCGAGGTGATCAATGATGCCCGGTCTTGGTGCTCGCCTTCTGTACACATCGGATCCAAAGAACTTTGGCATTGTAGGCCCTGACTGTCGTTCGCCCGACGTTAGGTTGCCGCACGATTGCACCGATCGGCAACGTTGGCGACGCAAATCTAGCATCCTGACAGGTTCTCCAAGTTTGATCCTGCAGAAAGGAGGGCGGCGATTCGACCGTCACTTCAATGCCGGAGAATTACTCCGCCACCCATGGATGGATTGCAGTGCTTATCTAAAATGCTGATTCCGATGATCTCGCCCGGGTGTACCGATTTGATCTCGCCCAGGATTCCGAGATGATCTCGCCCACCATTCCGATTTGATGTCGCCCGGGGCGCGAGGCGTTCTGGCTGTCTGGTTTCTGGCATCGGCGAAGCCGCGTGGTCAATCTTGAATCGCGGCTCGACGGGTTGGTTTTTCTGTTGCTCCTGCTGTGGGCATGTGGGCAACGCTCTTGCGTTGTCCAAGCGTAGCGGCATGTCCACAGCGTCACAGGCTCAAGCCTTTCGGTCGGGTTTGCGGGTTCGCCGCATGCTTTCGCCGTTAAGATCGATCCGGTGGGCGTTATGGACCAGGCGGTCGAGGACGGCGTCGGCGTAGGTGGGATCGCCGATCAGCGCGTGCCATTGATCGACCGGGAGCTGGCTGGTGACGATGGTGGAGCGGCGGCCGTAGCGGTCCTCGAGGATCTCCAGGAGGTCGTGGCGGGCGGCGGCGTCGAGCGGCTCGAGGCCCCAGTCGTCGAAGATGAGGAGATCGACGCGGCCAAGCGCGCGCAGCAGGCGGGAGTGGCGGCCGTCGCCGCGCGCCAAAGCGAGATCGGTGAACAGCCGCGGGACGCGCTGGTAGAGCACGGAGCGATTGTCGCGGCAGGCCTTGTTGCCGAGCGCTGAGGCGAGCCAGCTCTTACCGACGCCGGAGGGCCCGCAGATCAGCAGGTTAGCGTGGTCATCGATCCAGCGGCCTTCGACCAGCATCGTCAGCAGGCTGCGGTCGAGGCCGCGTGGAGTGCGGTAGTCGATGTCTTCGACGCAGGCCTCCTGGCGCAGCTTGGCGTATTGCAGCCGCTTCGACAGCCGCTTGTCGCGTCGCAATGACGCTTCGCGTTCGAGCAGCAGCGCAAGCCATTCGGCGTGGCCGAGGCTTGCGGCCTCGCCGCCGGCTTCGATGTCGGCGAAGGCCTTGGCCATGCCATGCAGGCCGAGCGCGTAGAGTTGATCGAGGGTCGGATGCGTGAGCAAGATGTGATCTCCTAATTGTAGTAGCGCGGCCCGCGGATGTTGGGATGAAGGATCGGCGCGTCGTCCGCGGAGCGCTTGGGTGAAGGACGCCGATCGAGATTGTTGGCAAGGATCGATTTGACCGAGCCGTAGGTGCGCGCGCCAATATCGATCGCCCGCATGGCGGCGGCATCGAGCCGCTCGTGCCCGTAGGATCGGGCGAGCCGGATGATGCCGAGACAGGCGCGGAAGCCCTGTTCCGGATGCGCGCGCTCGTCGAGGATCAGGTCGCACAGCGCCGCGGTGGCCGGCCCGATCGAGGCTGCGTCCTTACGGATGCGCTCGATGGTCCAGCCAGCGTAGCGCCGATGACTGGAGGCCATGTGCTCCGGCACGGTCGTGTGCTTGTGGTTGCCGCTCATGCGCTGATGCGCGGCGATCCGCTCACCCTTGTGGAAGATCTCGACGGTGCGAGCCGTGAAGCGCACCTCCACCTCGGCGCGGACGAAGCGATGCGGAACGCTGTAATAATGCGCCTCGACCTCCACGTGATAATCGATGCTGACCCGGCAGATCCGCCACTCGGCGAACTCGTAAGGGTTCTCCGGCAGGGCCTTCAGCGCTGGCCGGTCGATCTCCTCCAGCAGCTTGCGGCGGGTGACACCGAGCCGCCTAATCGGTCGCTCCTCGTTGAGCCGGATCATCAACTCGGCGATCGCCGCGTTGACGTCGGCGAGGCTGTGGAAGGTGCGGTGGCGCAGCCGCCCGAGCAGCCAGCGTTCGACCATCAGGACCGCCTGCTCGACCTTGGCCTTGTCCCGCGGCCGTCGCGGCCTGGCCGGCAGAATGGCGGTGCCGTAATGCGCCGCCATGTCGGCATAGCTGCGATTGATCCTGGGATCGTAGAGACAGGCTTTGATCACAGCGACTTTGGTGTTGTCCGGCACCAGCAGCGCCGGTACGCCGCCGATCGCCTCGAAGGCGCCGACGTGGCCGCTGATCCAATCGGCGAGCCCCTGCGTCCAGGTCGCCTGCGCGTAGGTGAAGCTCGATGCGCCGAGCACCGCGACGAAAATCTGCGCACTGCGCCGCTCGCCGGTGCGCCGGTCGATCACCACCGGGACGCCGTCGCCGGCATAGTCGACGAACAGCTTGTCGCCGGCCGCATGCGACTGGCGCATCGTCACCGACAGCCGGCCTTCCCAGGCGCGGTAGAGCTCGCAGAAACGCGAATAGCGATACCTGCCGGGCTCGCCCGCGATGTACTCCTCCCACAGGATCGACAGCGTCACGTGCTTGCGCCGGAGCTCGCGGTGCACCGCCGCCCAGTCCGGCTCCGCCTGCCGGCGATGGCCCCGCCGCGTGCCGAAACCCGCACCGGCGCTGGCGAACAGCCGGGCCTCCAGATCAGTGTTGGTGATGTCGTCAGACAACGGCCAGGTCAGCCCCGCCGCCTCAAAACGACGGATCGTCAACCGCACCGTCGAAGGCGCCGTCCCCAACCGCCGCGCAATCTCGCGGGTCGGCATCCCAGCCGACTTCAATTTGATCACTTCGCGCACGTGGCGCATCGCAAGCCTCTCCATCGGCATCCAGGTCCCCCTTCGCAAAGCCGAAAGGCGGGACCGTATCGGAGCCAGAAGAGGCCTCGTCACCCCGGGCGACATCATCCCGGAATGGTGGGCGAGATCATCTCGGAATGGTGGGCGAAATCAAATCGGAACGGTGGGCGAGATCATTCCGGAATGCTGGGCGACATCAAGCGGAATCAGCATCTAAAACTTGCCGATCGCGGCGACATTGATGCACTGCTACGCACTTCCCGCAGATTGCCCCATCTGTGCAATCCAGAAAGAGATCCGCGGCCGCAGCGCAAGACAGCGCCCCTCGTGCGACTAAATTAGAAGGACGACTGGCCGACGGCTTTGAAGCTTGGCTGCGCCAAGTTCGCTTTGATCGGCTGATCAAGCTCGCCGAGGCCGTCCACTAGGCATCCCAGGAACTGTCGACCGCAGAGCGTCAACTCACGCTGCCGAAAACCCAGTCACCCAGGCCCGGGCGACCGAACCACGGCTGTCTGGCGCAGCACGCAAATGAAAGTTTCACGTGGTCATTGTTGAACGCGCTAGGCGTTCAGGATAATGTCACAAACAGATTTACATCGCAGTTTGCTGCTGTTCGGATAATTTCCTGCATTGAGCAACCATTTTGCGATGGAATCTACCGGGAGGGGAGCCCAGATGCAATATGATCGAATAGACGCCCGTATTCTCGAAATCGTGCAGAAGAACAACCGTCTGACCTCGGACATGATCGGTGAACTGGCGGGGCTTTCTGCGACCGCGTGTCAGCGACGATTGAAGAGGCTTCGTTCGGAAGGCATCATTGAGGGCGATGTCTCTATCGTTTCGCCAAAGGCGGTAGGAAGACCCATTCAAATGCTTGTATTTGTCAACTTGGAGCGGGACAGCCCGGACATAATCGACAGGTTCAAGAAGGCCATCAAATCGTCTCCTGAAATCGTCAGTGGCTGTTCCGTCACTGGCGAACCTGATTTTGTTCTCTACATTTCCGCGCGGAGTATGGAAGATTATGACAGGTTCACTCAGCGATTTTTTTATGAGAACTCCGACGTGAAGGGCTTTAAGACAATGGTGATATTGGACCGCGTCAAAGCGGGGTTTGGCGTTCCAATTGAGGTTCCGTGCGAGAATTGACACCAGCACTTCTGCCACAAGGCCAGCAGAGCGATGGGTGACGACAGTCCGGCGGCCATAAGAAATGGTACGTCGGTTCGTCCTCTTCGCCGGCGCTAAGGTGTTCTGCCTGCCGAGTAGGCTTTACTGAGTAGAAGTCCCCAAAGCTCACAAGCAACTCACCTTCGAATGTGCTGCCAAGCAAACCTACTGCGGCCCTCATCGGAAGCCGAGCAGCAAAGCAGCGATATGCTCCCGGCTCGTCGCCGGGAGCATGGTCTCGCCGACCGGTAAGCCCTACCACAAATCAAACCACGGACTATTCGCGATGAGCAGCGCCGTCGTGCGTCATGATGGCGTCGGCGACCATCTCAGCCGTTGCAGCCGATAATGTCCAACCGAGATGACCATGGCCAGTGTTGTAGAAGATGTTCGGCCTCTTGCCCCGGCCAACCCTGGGCATCATGCTAGGTGTCATGGGACGCAAGCCAGCCCACGGCACCACCTGCGCGGTGCAGACACAAGGAAACAATTGCTCCACCCAATTCAGGAGAGGTCTAACTCGGTCCGCACGGATGTCGCGGTTCTCGCCATTCAATTCAGCCGTCCCCGCGATACGGAAGCGATCCTGTCCCAACCGGCTGGTAACGATCTTGGCGGCCTCATCCAGAAGGCTGACACGAGGCGCAGCCTTCTGGCTTGCTTCGTCCGCCAGATTCACGGTGATGGAATATCCCTTGACGGGATAGATATTTACGCGGTCCCCAAGCATTGAAGCAATCCGCCGGCTGCCGACCCCAGCACAAATCACTGCTCTTTGATTCCTTAATTCATTCCTCGACGGCCCTTCTTGCCAGCGTATGAGCACACCTTCCGAATCGGCTCGTATATCGCTGACCTCTGCCCCGAAAACAAAACGCACCCCTTTTCGCTCGCAGGCCGCAGCGAGACCACGCGTGAACTTGTGAATATCGCCAGTTGAGTCAGAGGGGGTGAAGAACCCGCCATAGTGGTCGCCTTGTAGTGCGGGTTCTATCGTGCGCATCTCGGTGGGCGTCACGGGGTGCCGATCAAGCCCGCCCTCTCGCAGCAGCTTGTTCACATGAGAAGCTGCATCGAATTCGGCTTTGTTGGAGTAGACGTGCAAGATTCCCCGCCGCTCCAGGTCAAATGTGATGCCTTCCCGATCGGCAAGTTCAAATAGATGCTGCCGAGCGGCTATCGCGAGCTTTGTCGTCTCGATTGTATTGCGACGGTAATGGCGAGTCTGCCCTATGAACTCTGCCAACCAGGTATATTTGTGAAAACTCGGACTCGGGTTCAGAAGTAGCGGCGCGTCCCTGCGCAGCATCCATCTCAGGCCCTTCATGATGGTTGTGGGGTTGTTCCAGACCTCGGCATTGCTTGCCGATAATTGGCCGCCATTGGCAAACGAAGTATCCATCGCGGGATAACGCTGGCGGTCAAAGACCGTAACCGAATAGCCACGCGCGGCCAGAGCATAGGCAGTCGTAACTCCGGTGATACCGGATCCAATAATGATAATCGTGCTCATCGTGTGCTCCAGGACAAGGATGAATGAACGGTGAAATGGCATCGCCATAACTCCGTCCCCAAATCTGTCCGTGCACCTGAGAGCTTCGTCCGCTGTCCTGGTTGATAGCGGTCCCCTTCGGTGGGCGCCAACTGGCACCTCTCTCCAGATTGTCCTCGGTGTACAGTGCTGGGCCTGAGAGTTTCCTTGGGGAGTTGCTCCGTCGGCGGCGATGCGCCTGCCGGCCCATCGCACTCTCCCGCACACCATCAACAGACATTACATCATTCCAGGCGTGCCGCGCCGTGTCAAGAAGTCGGGCATCATGAACGTGACGAAAAAACTGCAATGTGCAATGAGATGTCATGCATCAGAATCGAAACCCATACTGCGCCGGCAAAGAGCGGCGGAACTACGCTCGAGCAGTCTGGCACTCGCCCTGGTTTACGGGATAAATTCACTGTCAACGCTGGGTGCGGTAACCATGCATCCGACGAATGCACAGCGTGTGTCTCTCTCAGCACATTCACAGATCTATTCATCCGCAGGATCGGCTTGATCGGAATCCTGCGCTTGATCCCAAAATTTAGATGAATTTCTGCACGATCTGCCTTCCTTGCCTGGATATTCGAACCGCCCTTCCGACTAGAAACGGATTCAGCAGGGAGATTGCAGATGAAGGTCGGTGTTCCCAATGAAATTAAGACGCGTGAGTACCGCGTGGGCCTGACTCCTGGAGCAGTCCGCAAGTACGTGGCCGCCGGCCACAGCGTGCTGGTTGAAACAAATGCCGGCGCTGCAATTGGTGCCACAGATGCCAATTACCGGAAGGCCGGTGCAACGATCGCGGACTTGCTCGGGAGGTGTTCGCGTCAAGCGAGATGATTGTATAGGTCAAGGAGCCGCAGCCGTCTGAATGGACGCAACTGCGAGAGAACCAGGCCCTGTTTACCTATCTTCACTCGGCGCCAGGCCCGGAGCAGGCCAAGGGACTGATGAAGTCCGGGTGCACTGCCATCGCTGATGCGCATGGCGGTCTTCCGCTGCTTGCACCGATGAGTGAGGTCGCGGGCATGCTTGCGATTGAACCAGCCGGTGCGGCCCTGAAACGGTATGCAGGCGGACGGGGGCTTTGATCGGCGGCGTGCCGGGTGTCCAGCCGGCACGTATCGCGGTGATCGGGCGGCGTTGTCGGGACACTTGCGGCACGGATGGCGGCTCGTTTTGGGGGCCGAGGTCGTAATCCTCGACCGTTCGATACCCCGGCTTCGCGAACTGGGAGCGGCTGACCTACAGGGCTGTCGCCGAGAGTCTCGGCCTACCATTCTCACCAATCGATCAGGCCGAAGCCTGATCCCAGAGGCTCTCATGGGCGTTCCTCTCAGACTTCGGGGCCACTCCTTCTGAGTGGCCGTTTTTTCGACCCGATGAGTTGTTTAGCAACGCGGACGGCAGACGCTCATGAATAGCGTCCACATCATGCCCTCGTGGCGGCTCGTCTTAGCCAGCACTAACTTTATGCCTATCTTATAAAGGACTAATGCCGGCCCCGCCGCGCTTGCACCCGAGCAACAGTTCGTTCATGGCTTTATCGGGCGTGTCGTCCTTCCAGCGTACTGAGCCGAAAGGTCGCTCCAGCATGCGGCGAACTCGCACCGGGGCTGGGCCCACGTGAAAGGCAGTCGCCTGATGTTCCATTGCGCGCTCCGATCGGGTGGAGCGGTTGCGCTGTCGCAAGTAGTCGAGCCAGGTCGGGCAGTGATAACGCTCGGTCCACAATTCGGGATCGGCAATATCCCGCGCAATCGACCAGCCGTAGGCGCCGTTGCGCTGCCGAACCAGCTGCACTTCCTGCATGATGTTGTGGAACGCCCGCCCGTTCTCCGGCGCCACCCGGTATTCGATCTCCACTACTAGAGGCCCGCTCCGCCCGGTTAAGGGAAGTCTGACCTCAGGATCGGCCAGCAACTCGGCTTCGTTGCTGCGGGCGTAGATACGGGGCATGGTCAGGAGCAGACCAATAAGCGGCGAAGCCAGCATCAGAGCGGCCGATATCAGGAGTGCCGTTTCGACCCCCGTGGCGTCGGTCAGGTGGCCCCAGCCCCAGCTGCCGAGGGCGATCCCGCCGGAACTCACAGCTTGATATGCTGCGAGCGAGCGTCCAGCCACCCATCGCGGCGCCGACAGTTGCACACCAATACTGAACAGTGTCCACGTCATGGTCCATACCGCCCCCGCCAGGACCAACGCTGCTGCCGTCAGTACCGGCTGGCGGCTCAGCGCCACTGCGGCGAGCGCTGCGCCCATCGATATCGCGCAGGTGCGGATCGCCGCTTCGCCGCTGAGCCGCTTACGCACCTGGGTGATATTGAGCGCGCCGATCACCGCGCCCAAGCCAAACGCGCCTAGCATGATGCCATAAGTCTGGGCGCCGCCATGCAGGAGATCGCGCGTGATCAGTGGCATCAATGCGAGGATCGCGCCACCAATGACGCCCGTGATCATAGCGCGGGTCAGCACGATCTTGATTGATGGCGAATTACTAACGTAGCGCAAGCCGGACACGATAGCGCGCCTGAAAGTTTCCGGCGGTACCCGCGAGGGTTCGGCTACGTGCTTCCACATGAACAGCGCAGCCATTAGTGGAAGGTAGAGCACGGCGTTAAGCGCAAACGCAGCCACTGCACCTACACTCGCCACGACAATGCCGCCGATGGCTGGACCTACGCTACGCGCGATATTGTAGTTCATGCCGTTGAGGGCGACAGCGGACGGTGTCGCCTCCGCGGGCACCTGCTCACTCACGGAGGATTGCCAAGCCGGGCTTATCAGCGCCATGCCACTGCCGATGGCAAAGCAGAGTGCCAACAACAGATTCGACGTGGTGAGATCCAACCAATGAAGCACGGTAAGCGCGGTTGCGCCGCAAAGCTCAATGGAAAGCGCCGCCAACGCGACGATGCGCCGATCATGCATATCGGCGATAGCGCCAGCGGGGATCGAAATCAGCATCATCGGGAGCAGGAGTGCGGTCTGCACCAGCGCTACCTGGTCCGCGGATGACGTCATCTGTGTCATCGCCCAAGCTGCACCGACCCCCTGAATCAAGATGCCTAGATTAGCAAGCAAGCTCGCAAGCCAGACCCGCCGGAAAGTCGGGAAGCGTAACGCTGCGGTGATCCCATCGCCGATGAACGTCTTGGGCCTGGACGGATCGATCATCTCGGCTACTGCCTCCTGTCCGAGGGTCTGATTCCGGAATCTGATCGGTATTCCTTAAAGAACTCGCCACTAGCAACTGGATGACCGCCTTTTCGTCCTGTCTGGCGTTGGGAAGCCTCATGAGAGCCGGCCGTGTCCTGAAAGCTGTTGATTGATGATAGATCGGTTCCAGTCGATCCAGCTTCTTGTCTGTGAGACTGATGACCAACCGCTGCTTACGACATTGGTCGACATTGCAGCAGCATTGATCGAAGAGGGCGCGGCGTCCTTGTTGGGCAGAGTTTCTCTTGATCAGTATGGTATATGCGGCTGGGTCGAATCTCGAAATCGAGTCCGCTTGCGCTGAACATGGCATTTGAGTCACGGTCGCTGGAGCCCGGTCGTTATTTCCTCGAGCGAGCTCAGATCAAGGTCCTAAGCCGCCCAGGCGTAAAGCGCTGGCCAGATCGGATGGATCACGGAATCGAGCGTCACACGATATTGATGTTGTGAAGTTCCTTCCGAACACAACTAAAGAAAACTCTGTCCCACTCAAACGTCGACAGCAGCTTAGAGTAGAGGAGGGCGGTGCGGGTTTTCCGCGTTATTATTGGAGTTGGAGACGAAAAAACGCGCAGACGCCTGGACCTTGAAAATGGCATGACATCACCCGTGCTATCCATTCTATATTCGGTAGCGATCGCATCATATCCGACATAACTGAAACCGGCATCGTCACGTTCACTAGTCAATTGTTGAGCGTTACGGACTGTGGCGCGACAAGCCCATCTACCTCGTTCAGCTGAACCCGTGAGGTGCTAGCAACATAACCTGCCTCTCCATCCGGCCTTGAGGCGACCTCATTGCCGCCGCTAGAGAAAGCGTACCGCGTCTATTCAACGAAAGCCAAAAGAGCCCCTGTCTATGCGCTTGTTCGCCGCCACGATTGGCACGGTATCCAATACCTTCTCACCTCTCCCGACCAGCCTCGAAGCCTTTAACGCGTCTTCCTGAGGCATGGCGAGCACCCCTAACAAGCACCGCTCCTGTGCACGGCGCCGCTCTGGGTGGCGCGTCGCAGAGCGACTGCCGAGAATTTCACAATCGAGGGAAGGTGCTTCGAAGCGCAGGCCGGCGGCACCACAAACCGACGCGATTACGAGTTCATGCGCGATGAGATTCTAGGACAGCTCAAGACGGCACTGCCTGTCGACGGGGTGCTAGTGGGCCTTCACGGCGCCAAGGGGCGGACGGCGACGATGATGTCGAAGGCGACATCATAGAGCGCGTGCGCGCCCTGGTCGGTCCGAGCTGCGTGGTGTGGAGCTCGACCCGCATCTGACGGTAAAGCGCATCGAGCATGCCGACGTCATTGTCCTCTATAAGGAGGATCCTCACACAGACGTGGTAGAGCGCGATGAGGAACTGCTCGACATCGCAATGAAGACGGTGCGGGGACAAGTGAATCCCGTGATATCGCTGTATGACTGCGCCAACTAGGAAGCTATCCCACGGCCCTGCCGCTTATACGTGGCTTTGTCGACCGGGTGAAAGCGATGGAGGGCAAGGAGGACGTGCTCGCCATCTCGCTATGGCTTTTCCCTTGCCGACGTACCGGAGATCGGGGGCCGCATCCTTGTAATGGACCATCGCAGTGCGGCTCTAGTTCCCGCTCCGTATCGGAGGTAACATCGGTCCCGCCTCCGGCGCTCCAATTGATGCTATGGTGACTGTTGTCGGGCTCGATCACCCACAAAATTTCCTACACACGCGTCAATCGCCCTGGCCGCTAGATGAAAAGACCAGCCGGGCCTCATCTTGTTTGAAGGTACTCCCATTCTGGACCTACAAGAACTCCCCAACCTATTCACCGTCTACGGAGGGATGCCCGCATATACGCGGATGTGAAGCTCTCGTGCGCGCTCTCCTCGATGCTAAGCGCGATACCTCACTCGTGGAGATCCGGGCCGAGCTGCATCAGCCGCGCATCAGGGTCGGTGCAACCTCCACGACGGCCGCTGGCTCAGCCTGACGGAAAAAGAGCTTGAGAGCCGCCGAGCATGCGTGGTTCAGTAGTCCCAGCCGATTTCGCTAAGTCGCGGACAGCAATTCCGCTAAGTCCGGAGAGCTTTCGGAGCGGATTTCATGGTCGCTTCTCGGCTGCGCCATTGGCAGTTTGGCCTCTCACATAGACGTTGAAGGCGGCCATACCAAGACTGGAAGCAAGCGAGACGAACGAGCGTGAGGGACATCCGGTGCGCCTGATCCATAAACAGGCTCTATCGGTGCGCGAGCTGGCAGAGCGGCTGAAGAACGGCAAACCCTCAATTTCGCCGCAGAAAAATAGCAAAACCCCGCTTCAGCGTAACATCGTCGGGAGGGCGTGGCCCGAGCAGAGCTGTAGCAAAATCGCGGCGACGATCATGCGGCCGTCGCTCATCGCTTGCGCCGCAAAATAAGCGTCGTAGGGCGTGCGCCCGTCAAGGCTCGAATGTAGGTGTCCCCCATTGTAGAAGGCCAAGTATCCGGAGACGCACGCGCTTGCGAGACGCCGTCCATAGGCGAGCAGATAAACCTTCTCGTACTTCATCGTTCGCAGCCCGCACCGAGCGCTCTTGCCGCCCATGCTAATGGCGAGTCTCGCATCCTGCAGCATGCTGGTGAAGTCGTGGCTGGGTGAACTGGCTGCCTTGATCCGCGTTGAGGATCTCTGGCATGTCACGTCTGGCCACTTCCTCGAGTGCCTCTTCTGCACAAGTACTCTACAGCTTCCATCTTCCTGTTCTCCGCTGTTGAAAGCGGAGGCACAGAACGAACTATGCCGAACCGACCAAACGCTGGTCAGCGAGAAATCTGGGGAAAACGATCCGGCTCGGCATAGTTTGGCGGGCGGCATAAACGGCCCTATGCCGCGCGCGGCATAGCGCAGTGGCGATGAGGCTGTAGATCGTAGCCGCACGCCGGCCGCCCTCATTGAAGCCGGCGAAGGTCCAATTGTTTCGTCCCACGGCGACCGCCCGTAGCTCACGCTCAGCAGCATCGTTCGACATGCAAAGCCGTCCGTTATCGAAGAAGCGGCTAAAGGCATCCCTCCGGCTGAGGCAGTAATTGATCGCTTTGGTCGTGCGTTGTTCCTGGAAAGCTTGGCGCTGCTCACGCAACCACGCCTCCAGCTCGACGATCACGGGGCGGCTACGCGCTTCGCGCACACGCAGACGCTCCTGCGCAGTAAGACCGTTGATCTCGCGCTCAATCGCGAACAGAACATCGACGCGCTTAATCGCCTCAGCCGCGATCGGCGCCTTGCTGAGCCGCGCGAGATCAAAGAACTTGTGCCTTCCGTGCGCCCAGCTTGCGTCAGGACAAGTCCTGGAAAGGAGGAGGAATGTGATCTGAACCTTTCAACGTGACCCAGAGGGTTCGACGCCCTCGCGGCAAAGGCGGAGCCCGCCAGCCGGAAGCGAGTCGTGCACGGGTGACGGTAACGTCGCTCGTGAAGCGTAGACAGCAGGTACGTAAGCCCTGTGGCAGCCTCGAAATCATGGTCGTGCTGAAGCCTTCGCCGTGTTGGGTGCGGGGGCAGCACCGGGAAAGCCGCTATGGTCAGTTTTACCGGTTCGGCCGGGGTCTCTGAGCAGGGCAGAGGCGGGATGGGTTGCCAGGAAACCTGAGAGATCCCGTTCGTGCCCACATGGAAAGCGCCGGCGCGGAGCACCGGCCTCAACAACGCTCCAGGCCCGACGATCGACTTGGCGAGCATCGGGAGCACATACGCGAACACGAAACTCGACGCGAAGACATAAGCTGACGGACATGCGCGGCGGGAAGTCGTAGCGGCTTCGTAGTACCGAGGAAGGCGGGGAACTGGGCTCACCGGGACACGCTCGAGGGAAGGGAGCCGTCACGCGTTAACACCCATTGACGAGAAACACGGAAGGGAACGCTGAGTCCCCGCAAACCTGTCCACGAAATGACAATGGATAGCCGATCTGGCGAGGAAACATCCCTAGCGGGTGCTGCCGCGTTGCATCACCTGATCGACCGTGAATGGATGCTCGAAGCCTATCGCTGACGCGCAAGGATGGAGGGCCCAGCGTCGTCGGCATGATGGCGACAGACTATGAGGCGAACCTCGAGGCCAATCTCGATGATCTCCTGGCGCGCATCAAATCCGGCTGTTACATCGCGCCGCCGGTGCGACGGCACTACATCCCGAAGGCGGATGGGACCGAACGGCCTCTCGGCATTCCGACACTGGAAGACAAGGTGGCGCAGCGGGCGTTTCTCCTGCTGTTTGGACCCGATCTACAAGACGGACTTCTTGCCGTGCTCGTATGGCTTCTGACCGGGACGATCGGCCATGATGCCCTACGCGCCCTGCGCAATGGGTTCATGGAGCAAGGGCTGCGCTGGGTGGTGGACGTCGATATCTCGAAATACTTCGACACCATCGATCACACGCACCTGCGCCGATTCCTCGATCAGCGAGTCACGGACGGCATCGTCCGGAGGATAATTGGTAAATGGCTGAAGGCGGGGTGCTCGAAAAGGGCATCCTACGCCGCACGACTGGTGGAACGCCTCAAGGCGGCGTGATCTCGCCACCGCTTGCAAACATCTATCTGCACCATGTGCTGGATGAATTGTTCGAGCAGTGGCGCGACCGCGGCTCAAGGGGCGGTGCCAATTGGTTCGATAGACCCGCTTCGTAGACTCCCGGTTCAAACGCCCGGAAGGGCGTCATCCTGCGACGGCGGGGACCACATTTAACTTCCTTGGCTTCACCCATGTGGTCTCCCTCCGGTGAGGGCCGCCTTGTCGGGTTGAGACGACTGCTGTGTAACAGC
>NZ_JAULLN010000046.1:0-36423 GCF_041357655.1 Bradyrhizobium sp. DN3
CCTCGCTGCACCCTAAAAAGCTCGCCGCCCTTTTTGAGTCAGGCTCTGAGGAGCCCGCCTCAAGCGGGCGTCTCGAAGGATGGCCGCAGGGAAGTCGCTTTCAAATGCGATTGCCCTGTCTCCCTACGGGAGAAGTGTCGACTACGGCTTGCACCGTTTCAACCGAACCTCATCGCGCGATGAAGTTCGATACAAGCGAAAGAGAGCCGCGCGCTCCGCTCGCAGTTTGGCGGGGCTCATTGACCCTCTGTTAATGACGATCGACGTCGCGCGTCGGATCGTCGCAAGTTTCGTCCAAAACACCCCCGTATTTCTTCGGACCCCTTAACCAAACTTAAGAGGGAACCGCGCTAGATCGCGCCCATTGCAAAAGCGCGCTGAAACAACAAGATTCATGACTTCTATGAACGACAACGAATATTTTGGCGCGAGCGAAGCCGAGCTCGGATTTCTCAAGGAAATCGTTAGAATGCTGCCGGCCGGCCTCACCGTGCAGGACGCGCACGGCGAGCTTTTGCTGGTTAACGATGCCGCGGCTTCCCAGCTCGGCATGGACGGCGGCCGTCCCTCGCCCGATCTCGCGCCGCGTCGCGAAGCCTGCCGACAGGCGCTGAGCGCCGGCCAGGCAGTCGTCACCGAGGAAGCTCTTCACAACGGCGCCGCGCGCCAGGTGCTGCTCACGACCCATCGTCCCGTCCGCCTCGCCGGACGCCAGCTCCTGATCTCGGCATCCTCCGACATCACCGAGCAGAAGAATTTCGAGGACCAGCTGTTCCGATCGGCCTATTTTGACGAGCTGACCGGACTGCCCTCGCGGCGCGTGATCGAGCATCGCGCCAACGGCCTGCTCGCACGCGATGGCGGCGAGCGTTTCGCGCTGGCCTTTCTCGACGTCGACAATTTCAAGCACATCAACGACTATTACGGCCATGCCGTCGGCGATGCGCTGCTGGTCGAGCTGTCGAAACGGCTCGGACGCGACTTGCGCGATTCCGACATGCTCTCGCGCATCTCAGGCGATGAATTCCTGCTGCTGCTGTCGCCGATCCAGAGCCAGGAGGAAGTCGCCGAATTCATGCAATCGACGCTAGAGCGGCTGACCGCGCCGTTCTTCATCGACCATTCGGAAATCTTCGCCTCCACCTCCGTCGGCATCAGCCTCTATCCCGATCACGGCAGCAGCTTCGAGACCCTGCGCCAGAACGCCGACATCGCGATGTACCGCATCAAGAACGACGGCAAGGGGTCGGCAGCCTTCTTCGACTCCAGCATGGAGCGCGAGGCGCTGGCGCGGATGAAGGTCGAGCAGTCGCTGCGGCTCGCGATCCTGGAGAAGCGCTTCTGCTGCGCGTTCCAATCCAAGGTCGACATCAGAACGCAAGCGGTGAAGGGAATCGAGGCCCTGGTGCGCCTGCGCGACGACGAAGGCGTGATCCAGGCGCCCGGCTCGTTCATCAACCTCGCCAGCGAGCTCGGGCTGATCGACGAGCTGACCCATCTCGTGCTGGCCGAGATCGTCAAGTCGATCGACCTGATCAACGAGACGTTCGGCGCGGAAGCGATCATCAGCATCAACGTCGCCGCCAAGCAGGCCGGCAACCCCGAATTCATGCGCAGCTTCGCGCAGGCGCTGGACGACACCGGTTTTCCGCAGCGATTCATGATCGAGCTGACGGAAGACGCCTTCGTCGCCAAGAATCATTTCCAGGACGAGATCCTGCCGATGTTCCGCAAGCTCGGCGTCGGCATCTCGATCGACGATTTCGGCACCGGCTATTCCTCGCTCTCGGCGCTCGCCGACATCACCGCCGACGAGATCAAGATCGACCGCTCCTTCATCACCGACATCCATAAGCGTCCGCGCAGCCAGGGCATTCTGCGCGCGATCGAATCCTTGAGCGAAGCGCTCGGCATGACCGTGATTGCCGAGGGCCTCGAATCCTACGAGGAGCTCGCCTATCTCCAGGCCGCGACCAAGATCCGCTACGCGCAGGGCTATTACTTCTCCCGGCCGATCTTCCTGGAGGAGCTGAAGCTCGCAACGACGGTGGCCAGCGAAGCGCGGGTCAACGTGGCCAGCCGCCCGATGCAGCAGAACCGCCAGGGCTATTCGCGAGCGAGCGGGTATCGGCGGTAGGGGTGCGACGGCAACACCCTCAATGTCGTCCTGGCGAAAGCCAGGACCCATTACCCCGGGAAGGGGTTGTGGCGCGAGCTGGTAACCACGAATCTTCGCCAAGCCACCTTTTGGGGTAATGGGTCCTGGATCTGCACTCCGCTTCGCTGCGCTTGTCCAGGACGACGCCGGGGATGGACGACCCGGCAAGCAACCCAATTCCCGCTTTGAAATTACTGGCCTTTTGGTAATACACAGCCGGACTTCCCGCGAGGTACGTCATGCCCGCCTCCTCCATCAGCGACCCCGCCTATCTTCGTGCGCGCGCGATGGAGACGCTGTTCGAGCGGCTGGAAAAGCTGTGCGAGGGCGCGATCGCGATCGACCGGGGCGGGCGGGTCGTCTACGTCAACGAAAAATATCTCACAGCGCTCGGCCTCAAGCGGACCAGTGAGGCGATCGGCCGTCCCATCGAGGAGGTCATTCCGAACAGCCTGATGCGGAAGGTGGCCGAGACCGGCGAGCCGATCCTGCTCGACATCATGGAGCTCGGCGGCGAGCAACTGGTCGTCACCCGCATGCCGATCGAGGACGAGAACGGCAAGGTGATCGGTGCGATCGGCTTCGTGCTCTATGACCACCTCGAAAGTCTGAAACCCCTGCTCGCCCGCGTGGCCCAGCTCGAGAGCGATCTGCGGTTGGCGCGGCGGCAATTGTCCAACGCCCGCGCGGCGCGCTTCACCTTCGCCGACTTCGTCGGCACAACACCGGCCATCGCACAGGCCAAGGAGCTGGCAAGCCGCGCCGCGCGGCAGAGCGTCACGGTGCTGCTCACCGGCGAGACCGGAACGGGCAAGGAGATGCTGGCGCAAGCGATTCACAACGCCTCGTCGCGTGCCGAGAAGCCGTTCGTCAGCGTCAATGTCGCGGCGATTCCCGACACGCTGATCGAGTCGGAATTCTTCGGCACCGCGCCGGGCGCCTATACCGGCGCCGACCGCAGGGGGCGCGAGGGCAAATTCCGGATTGCCGACGGCGGCACGCTGTTCCTCGACGAGATCGGCGAGATGCCGCTGCAATTGCAGGCCAAGCTGCTGCGCGTGCTGCAGGAGCGCGAGATCGAGCCGCTCGGCTCGGACAAGATCTCCAGGGTCGACGTGCGCGTGGTCGCCGCGACCAATGTGGATCTGCGCAAGCGCGTCAGCGAGGGCACGTTCCGCCCCGATCTTTACTATCGCCTCAACGTGCTCTCGATCGACCTGCCGCCGCTGCGCCGGTGCCTGGATGATCTCCCCGATATCTGCGCCCGGCTGCTCGAGGACATCAGCGCGTCCGGCGACTATGTCAGCGCCCGGATCACGCCGAGCGCGCTCGCCGCACTCGCGCGCTACGACTGGCCGGGCAACGTGCGCGAGCTTCGCAACATCCTGGAGCGGGCGCTGATCCTCAGCGATTCCGGGCGGCTGACGGGCGAGGATTTCGTTCGCATCCTTCCCGTCGGTGCCGAGGTCAGACTAGCTCCGCCCGAACGCCCGACAGGAACGGTGGTACCCTATGCCGAAGCCGAGGCCGAGTTCGAGAAGCACACGCTCGAACAGGCGCTCGCCGCCAGCAACGGCCAGATCTCCGAGGCCGCCAGGATGCTGCGGATCTCGCGCGCCACCTTCTACAAGAAGCTCGCCAAGTTCGGCCTCGCCGCGGGGCCGGCCTCCGTCTGAGATTCGAGACACGGGACTGTCCGGAGTCTCGGATTCCGGACAGCGCAGCTTGCCGCTTTGTCCCGATGACCCCACTGAAATTGCTGGGGTTTCGCCCATTTGCACCAATTGACGCCATCTGGCGCGGACCTTGCTCTTCGCTCTTGCACAATGACGCGTGCTGCACACGCGCATTCGCAACCAGGGAGGACGCAAGATGAGTGAAGCGATCTCGGTCCATCAGCTTCAGGCCAAACAGCCCTCGCACGTCACCGTCGCCACCGCGAGCCTGATCGGCACGGCCATCGAGTGGTACGACTTCTTCCTCTACGGCACCGCCGCAGCGCTGATCTTCAACAAGCTGTTCTTTCCGACCTTCGATCCGATGATGGGAACGCTGCTGGCGTTCGCGACCTACGCGCTCGGCTTCATCGCGCGCCCGCTCGGCGGCGTCGTGTTCGGGCATTACGGTGACAAGATCGGCCGCAAGACCATGCTTTATCTAACGCTGTTGATCATGGGCGCCGCCACCGCGGCGATCGGCTTCCTGCCGACCTACGAGACCGCCGGCATCTGGGCTGCGATCCTGCTCGTCACCTGCCGCCTGATCCAAGGCTTTGGCTTAGGGGGCGAATGGGGCGGCGCGGTGCTGATGGCGGTCGAGCATGCGCCCGCCGACAAAAAGGGCTTCTACGGCAGCTGGCCGCAACTCGGCGCACCGCTCGGCCTGGTGCTCGGCACGCTGGTGTTCTCGGTGGTGTCCTCGATGCTGACCGACGCTCAGCTCTATGCCTGGGGCTGGCGTATCCCGTTCCTGTTCTCGATCGCGCTGGTGCTGGTCGGCCTGTGGATCCGCTTCACCATCGCGGAATCGCCGGAGTTCCAGAAGGTCAAGGATACCAAGCAGGAAGTGAAGATGCCGATCGTCGACGCTGTCAGGATGTATCCCAAGAACATCCTGCTCGCGATGGGCGCGCGCTTCGCCGAGAACGGTTTCTTCTACATCTACGCGACCTTCGTGCTCGCTTATGCCACGCAATCGCTCGGCATGAACAAGCAGGACATGCTCAACGGCGTCTTGATCGGCGCGGCGATCGAGACCTTCACCATTCCGGCCTTCGGCGCGCTCTCCGACCGCGTCGGACGGCGGCCGATCTACATCTTCGGCGCGGTGTTCTCGGCGCTGATGTCGTTCCCGCTGTTCATGCTGCTGGCAACGAAAAACCCGCAATATGCCTGGATCGCGATCGTGCTGGGCCTCGCCGTCGGGCACGCCGCGATGTACGGCCCGCAGGCAAGCTTCCTGTCGGAGCTGTTCGGCACCAAGGTGCGCTATAGCGGCGTCTCGCTCGGCTACAACCTCGCCTCGATCTTCGCCGGCGCGCTGTCGCCGCTGATCGCGACGGGATTGATGACGGCCTATGCGCCGGCGACCTGGCCGATCTCACTCTACATGATCGCGCTGGCGCTCATCACCGTCGTGTCGGTCTACTTTGCCACCGAAACGCGCAAGATAGTTCAGGGCTGAATGTCCTGATCAGGCCTTCCATCGCGAGGAGCAGCCTGTTCCAGGGGCGCTTCTCGCGATAGGATCGGCACCAACGGCATACGGTCGAAACGATCGGGAGGAACGCCGTGAGCCATCACCCAGCTCTGCCTTACCTGCGCAATTCCGAGAAGGGCAAGATCGTCACCGCAGCCGAGGCGGTCATGTTGATCCGCGACGGCGATACGGTGGCGACCGGGGGCTTCGTCGGCATCGGCTTTGCCGAGGAGATCGCGATCGCACTGGAGGAGCTCTATCTCTCCAACGAGGGCGATGCGCCCTACACGCAGGGCAAGCCGCGCAATCTGACGCTGGTCTATGCCGCCGGCCAGGGCGACGGCAAGCATCGCGGCCTCAATCATTTCGCGCATGAGGGCCTGGTCCGCCGCGTGATCGGCGGGCATTGGGGCCTTGCGCCGAAGCTGCAGCAGCTTGCGATCGCGGGCCAGATCGAGGCCTATAACCTGCCGCAGGGCGTCATCACCCATCTGTTCCGCGACATCGCGGCGCGGCGGCCCGGCCACATCACCCGCGTCGGCATGGGCACCTTCGTCGATCCCCGGCACGGCGGCGGCAAGCTGAATGCGCGCACCACCGAGGACATGGTGGAGCTGATCACGCTGCGCGGCGAGGAGTGCCTGCTCTACAGGACGTTTCCGATCAATGTCGGAATCATCCGCGCCACCACCGGCGATCCCGACGGCAACCTCACCATGGAGAAGGAGGCGCTGACGCTGGAAGCGCTGGCCATCGCCATGGCCGCGCATAATTCGGGCGGCATCGTCATTGCCCAGGTCGAGCGCGTCGCCGAGGCCGGCAGTCTCAATCCACGCCAAGTGAAGATTCCCGGCATTCTCGTTGACTGCGTCGTCGTGGCGAGGCCGGAGAACCATTGGCAGACCTTCGGCACGCCATACAATCCGGCCTTCTCGAGCGAGATCCGCGTCCGTGCCGCCTCGCTGCCGGTGATGCCGGTCAGCGAGCGCAAGATCATCGCCCGGCGCGCCGCGCTCGAATTGAAGGCCAACAGCGTCGTCAATCTCGGCATCGGCATGCCCGAAGGGATTGCCTCGGTCGCCAACGAGGAGCGGATCATCGATCTGATCACGCTGACGGCGGAGCCGGGCGTGATCGGCGGCATCCCGGCGAGCGGCATCGATTTCGGCGCGGCGATCAACACGCAGGCGGTGATCGACCAGCCCTATCAGTTCGACTTCTACGACGGCGGCGGCTTGGATGCCGCCTTCCTCGGCCTCGCCCAGGTCGACCGTGCCGGCAACCTCAATGTCAGCAAGTTCGGGCCGAAACTCGCGGGTGCCGGCGGCTTCATCAATATCAGCCAGAATGCCAAGGAGGTCATCTTCGTCGGCACCTTCGGTGCGGGCAAGCAGCGCATCGCGGTGAACGACGGCAAGCTCGTCATCCTCGACGAGGCCAAATCGCGCAAGTTCGTCGATAGCGTCGAGCACGTCACCTTCAGCGGTCCGTTTGCCGCCGCGCGCAAGCAGCGCACGCTGTACGTCACCGAGCGCTGCGTATTCGAGCTCAGGCCTGACGGCCTCGAGCTGACGGAAGTTGCGCCCGGCATCGACATCGAGCGCGACATCCTGCGCCTGATGGATTTCAAGCCGCTGATCCCGCGCGATCCTGTTCTGATGGACGACCGCATCTTCCGCGACGATCTCATGGATCTACGCGAGCGCCTGCTCACCATCCCGCTCGACCAGCGCTTCACGCTGGACGAGCAGCAGAATTTGTTCTTCGTCAATCTGGAGCGCTACCCGCTGCGCAGCAAAGCCGAGATCGACACCATCGCCTCCATCGTCGAGGCGAGGCTCGCCCCGCTCGGGCGCCGGGTCTACGCCATCGTCAATTATGACAATTTTTCCATCCTGCCGGAGCTGATGGACGATTATTCGGCCATGGTCCGCAGCCTGGTCGATCGCTTCTATTCCGGCGTGTCGCGCTACACCACGTCGGGCTTCCTGCGCATCAAGCTCGGCGAAGCCCTGGAGAAGCGCGGCGTTGCGCCGCATATTTTCGAGAGCGCGGACGAAGCGCAGTCCGATCGGCGGCAGGTCGAGGGAGCCGGCGCAGCGCACGCCATGCAGCAGGCCCAAAAATGATGCATGCTCGTATGCGCCAAATCCGCTTCGCCGGAAGGTTCAATTGCAATGTTCGTAGTGTTGTGCAAATCGCTGTTGCCAGAAGCTTTAAATCAGGAGGGACCATCGTGCGTCGATCACTCATCATAACAACAACCATCCTCGCGCTCGCCGCAGGCGCGTCCGCACGGGCCGACGATCTCAAGATCGCGCTGATCTACGGCAAGACCGGTCCGCTCGAGGCCTATGCCAAGCAGACCGAGACCGGTCTGAAAATGGGCTTTGAATACGCCACCAAGGGCACCATGACGCTCGACGGCCGCAAGATCGTCGTCATCACCAAGGACGACCAAGGCAAGCCGGACCTTGCCAAGGCAGCGCTCGCGGAAGCCTATCAGGACGACAAGGCCGACATCGCGATCGGCACGACCTCGTCGGCCGCGGCGCTCGCCATTCTTCCCGTCGCCGAGGAGAATAAGAAGATCCTGATCGTCGAGCCCGCGGTCGCGGATCAGATTACCGGCGAGAAGTGGAATCGCTACATCTTCCGCACGGCGCGCAACTCCTCGCAGGACGCGATCTCCAACGCGGTCGCGATCGGCAAGCAGGGCGTCACCGTCGCGACGCTGGCGCAGGACTACGCCTTCGGCCGTGACGGCGTCGCCGCCTTCAAGGAGGCGCTCGCCAAGACCGGCGCGACGCTCGCCGCCGAGGAATATGCGCCGACCTCGACCACCGACTTCACCGCTGTCGGGCAGCGCCTATTCGACGCGCTGAAGGACAAGCCGGGCCGCAAGGTGATCTGGGTGATCTGGGCCGGCGCCGGCAATCCGCTGGCCAAGCTCCAGGACATGGATCCGAAGCGCTATGGCATCGAGCTGTCTACCGGCGGCAACATCCTGCCGGCGCTCGCGGCCTATAAGGGCCTGCCCGGCATGGAGGGCGCAACGTACTACTTCTATGCGATCCCGAAGAACCCGGTGAACGACTGGCTGGTCGCCGAGCACCAGAAGCGCTTCAACTCGCCGCCGGACTTCTTCACCGCGGGCGGCTTTGCCGCCGCGATGTCCGTCGTCGCCGCCGTCACCAAGGCGAAGTCGACCGACACCGAGAAGCTGATCACGGCGATGGAAGGCCTGGAGTTCGACACGCCGAAGGGCAAGATGGTGTTCCGCAAGGAGGACCATCAGGCGCTGCAGAGCATGTATCACTTCAAGGTCAAGGTCGACCCGAACGTCGCCTGGGCCGTGCTCGAGCCGGTGCGCGAGCTGAAGATCGAGGACATGGACGTGCCGGTTCGCAACAAGCGGTGAGTGCTTCACCTCTCCCAAAGGGAGAGGTCGCGCCGAAGGCGCGGGTGAGGGGTCCGCTCTCTCGTGGGACCTGAGCCCCTCACCCGATTTGCTGCGCAAATCGACCTCTCCCCTCCGGGGAGAGGTGTACCGATGGACCAACGCGGTTTGCTAGAATGGCCCTGACCCTCGAAACCCGCGACCTCACCATCCGCTTTGGCGGCCATGTCGCGGTCAACAACGTCACCTGCGCGTTCCGCCCGGGCGAGCTCACGGCCATCGTCGGGCCGAACGGCGCCGGCAAGACCACCTATTTCAATCTGATCTCGGGTCAGTTGCGTGCATCCAGCGGCAGCATCCTGTTCGACGGCACCGACATCACGGGGCAGTCCGCGCCGATGCGGACGCGCGCGGGCCTCGGGCGCGCGTTCCAGCTCACGAATCTTTTCCCGAACCTCACCGTGGAGGAGAACGTCCGCCTCGCGGTGCAAGCGGCGAACGGCACCCATTACGACATGCTGCGGCCCTGGATGGTTCGCCGCGACCTGATTGCCCGCGCGGACAGCATCCTCGACCAGGTCGCGCTCGGCAGTCGGCGCGGCGTCGCCGCGACCGCGCTGTCGCATGGCGACCAGCGCAAGCTCGAAGTCGCGCTGATGATCGCGCTGGAACCTGATGTCTTCATGTTCGACGAGCCAACCGCCGGCATGAGCATCGACGAGGTGCCTGTGGTCCTCAACCTGATCGCGCAGCTCAAGCAGGACCGGAGCAAGATCATCCTGCTCGTCGAGCACAAGATGGACGTGGTGCGCTCGCTCGCCGACCGCATCATCGTGCTGCATAACGGCCAGCTGGTTGCGGACGGCCCGCCTGCCGAAGTGATCGCCTCGCCAATCGTGCAGGAGGCCTATCTCGGCGTAGCGCCCAAGACGGCTGCAGGGAGTGCAGCATGACCGACCTTTTGAAACTCTCCGGCGTGCACACCCATATCGGCCGCTATCACATCCTTCAGGGCATCGATCTCGCAGTTGCGCAGGGGCAGACCACGATGCTGCTCGGCCGCAACGGCGCCGGCAAGACCACGACGCTGCGCACCATCATGGGCCTCTGGCAGGCCTCGCACGGCGAGATCAGCCTCGCCGGCGAGCGCATCGAGAGTCGCGCCACGCCGGACATCGCGCGGCTCGGCGTCGGCTACGTGCCGGAGAGCATGGCGGTGTTCTCCGACCTCACGGTGAAGGAGAATTTGGTGCTGGCGGCGCGCGACGGGCCGCTGGACGATGCCCAGCTCGACTGGATTTTTGGCTTCTTCCCGGCGCTGCGCCGATTCTGGCTGTCGCGGGCGGGAAGCCTCTCGGGCGGGCAGAAGCAGATGTTGTCCATCGCGCGCGCCATCATCGAGCCGCGCAAGCTGCTTTTGATCGACGAGCCGACCAAGGGCCTCGCGCCCGCCATCGTGATGGCGCTGATCGAGTGCCTGAAGGAGATCAAGCGCAAGGGCGCGACGATCCTTCTGGTCGAGCAGAATTTCTTTGCCGCCCGCGAGCTCGGCGACAACGTGCTGGTGATGGACAACGGCACCATCGTCCATCGCGGCGGGATGGCGGCGCTGGCCGCCGACGTGCCGCTGCAAGAGCGACTGCTCGGCCTGAGCCTGGAGGCGCATCAGTGACTGAACTCGCCGCAAATGATCCGCTGCCGAAGCCGAAGCGCGACATCGCGCCGATCCTGCTGCCGGTCGCGCTCGCGCTTCTCATGATCCCGCTGATCGGCTCGACCAGTTCGTGGCTGACGCTGACCGCCGCGAGCCTCGCCATGGGCATGATGATCTTCATCATGGCCTCCGGTCTGACCCTGGTGTTCGGCCTGATGGACGTGCTCAATTTCGGCCACGGCGCCTTCATCGCGGTCGGCGCCTATGTCGCGACCCTGGTGCTGGCGCCGTTTGCGGCCTCGATCCAGGCCGATTCGCTGTGGGTGAACCTCGCGGTGCTGGCTCCGGCAGCGCTGCTGTCGATGGCGGTATCAGGCGCGCTCGGCCTGATCGTCGAGCGCGTGCTGATCCTGCCCGTTTACGGCCAGCATCTGAAGCAGATCCTGATGACGACGGGCGGCCTGATCGTCGCCGAGCAGACGCTCTATGCGCTGTGGGGACCGCAGATCATCCCGATGCCTCTGCCGACTTCGCTGCGAGGCTCCTTCATCCTCGGCGACGTCGCGATCGCCAAGTACCGCGTGCTGGCGATGCTGATCGGCCTTGCCGTCTTCATCGCGATCCAGCTCGTGCTCAACCGCACCAAGCTCGGCCTTCTGATCCGCGCCGGCGTCGAGAACCGTGAGATGGTGGAGGCGCTCGGCTATCGCATTCGCCGCCTGTTCCTCGGCGTGTTCATGACGGGATCGGCGCTCGCGGGCCTCGGCGGCGTGATGTGGGCGCTCTATCGCGAGCAGGTCCACGCCTCCATGAGCGACGACCTCACCGTGCTGATCTTCATCGTCGTCATCATCGGCGGGCTCGGGTCGATCGGCGGCTGCTTCATCGGCGCCATCCTGGTGGCCATGGTTGCCAATTACGGCGGCTTCCTGGTGCCGAAACTCGCTCTCGTCTCCAACATCCTGCTGATGGTCGCCATTCTGATGTGGCGGCCGCGCGGCCTCTATGCGGTGACCAGCCGATGATGATCCTCTCCGGTGACCCGCCGCGCAGCCGTGTCCTCACGCTCGTTCTCGTCCTCATCATCCTGGCGCTGGCGGCGACGCCGTTCCTGTTCCCGGGCGCCAAGGCGCTGAACGTCGCGGCCAAGATCTGCGTCTTCGCCGCCCTGGTCGCATCCTACGACCTGTTGCTCGGCTATACCGGCTCGGTGTCGTTCGCCCACACCATGTTCTACGGCATCGGCAGCTACGCGATCGCGATCGCGCTGTACGGGATGGGCCCGAACTGGGCGGCGGTCGCAACCGGCATCGTCATCGGCCTGCCGCTCGCAGCTCTGCTCGCGCTCGCGATCGGGCTTTTCTCGCTGCGGGTCGCCGCGATCTTCTTTGCCATGATCACGCTCGCGGTCGCCTCCGCCTTCCAGGTGCTGGCCTCGCAGCTCTCCTGGCTGACCGGCGGCGAGGACGGGCGCAGTTTTCAGCTGCCCGAGCTACTGCGGCCCGGCACAGTGCTGGTCTCCAAAAGCCTGTTCGGCTTCGAGATCAACGGCCGCATCCTGACCTTCTACCTGGTGTTCGCCATCTCCGCCCTGATGATCCTGGCTCTGCTGCGGGTGGTGAACTCGCCGTTCGGACGCGTGCTCCAGGCGATCCGCGAGAATCGCTTCCGCGCCGAGGCGCTCGGCTTCCGCACCGTCTTCCATTTGACCTACGCCAACTGCCTTGCGGCGCTGGTCGCCGCGAGCGCCGGTATCTTGAATGCGCTGTGGCTCCGTTATGCCGGGCCCGACACCTCGCTCAGCTTCTCGATCATGCTGGACATTCTGCTGATGGTCGTGATCGGCGGCATGGGCACGATCTACGGTGCGATCATCGGGGCCACCATCTTCATCCTCGCCCAGAACTATTTGCAGTCGCTGATGGGCGTCGCATCCACGGCGGCGTCGGAAGCCGGCCTGCCGCTGCTGCCGGGCCTGTTGCATCCCGACCGTTGGCTGCTGTGGCTCGGGCTGCTGTTCATCGCCAGCGTTTACTTCTTCCCGACAGGCGTGGTCGGACGGCTGCGCAAGGCCGGCGGCGACAAGGGCGCGGGCGCTTCGCATTAAGCGAAGATTAATGATGCAGCGCGACGGTTCGCTGCATGTGGATGCGATCTCGCAATGGGATTAATGCCCAGGTAACTGGCTTTCCTAAGGTTTGGGCCATTTGTGTGGTGTATTCCTGCCCTTCCAGGGAGGGGGAATGCGCCACGTCTTGTCAGGGATCGCAGCCGGAATGTCCCTAGCCGCGAAGAACGGCTGGGAGGCAGCGATTCGGCGCGGGCCGGTGCTGTGGCTGACCCTGTGCGGCGTGTTGCTGGTCGCGGGCATTTTCACCGTGACGGCCATGGCCATCGGCGAATTCCGTGAGCGGACCCTCGCCAACCGCGAGCGCGAGCTGGAAAACACGGTGCAGCTGATCGCGCGGCACTTTGATCAGCAATTTGAAGATTCCGACGTCGTCGCCGCCGATGTGATCGGGCAGATGAACCTGCCGCAGATCACTTCGCCCGCGATGTTTCGCGAGCGCATGTCCGGGCTCGCGATCAACCAGATGCTGCGCAGCAAGATCAGCTCCGTCTCTTATCTCGGCGACATCGCGATCTACGACGCCGACGGCGAGCTGATCAACTGGTCGCGGGCCCAGCCCCTGCCGAAGATCAACGTCTCCTCGCGCGCTTACTTCCAGACGTTCAAATCGGATCCGATGGCCGAGCCGGTCATCCTGGAATCCGTCCGCAGTTTCATCATCGACAAATGGACCACGATCGTCGCGCGCCGGCTGAACGGCGCCGACGGAGCATTCCTCGGCGCGATGGTCCGGCGGATCGATCCGGACAGCTACCAGCAATATTTCGCGTCCGTCGCGCTTGCCGAGGGCACGGCGATCTCGCTGTTCGATCGCGAAGGCAAGATGCTGGCGCGCTATCCGCATCTCGAAGAGATGATCGGACGAAGCTTCAAGAATGCGCCGCTGATGCAGAAGGTGCTGACTAAGGGCGGGCAGCACACGCTCCGCGTCCGGAGTCCGCTCGACGGCGAGGAGCGGCTCGGCTCGGCCGCGTCCCTGAATCATTTTCCCCTGGTTATCATGGCGACCAATACCATGTCGGCTGCGCTCGCGGACTGGAGGCAGCAGACCGGCTTCCTGGTCGCTACGGCTGGCGTCTCGGCAGCCGTGATCGCGCTGATCCTCTATCTGATCATCCGACAGATCAACCGGCAGAATCGCGAGGCCCAGGAGCGAATCGAGGCGGAGCGGCGGCGGCTCGATACCGCCCTCAACAACATGTCGCAGGGGCTGATCCTGTACGATGCCGCCGGATACATCGTCATTTGCAACCGCCGCTACGCTGACATGTTCGGTCTCTCCCACGATGTCATCAAGCCCGGCTGTCACATCAACGAGGCGATGTACCATCGCAAGGAGCGTGGCGCGTTCGACGGCAATGTCGAGGAATTTTGCGCCGACGTCATGCGGATCGTCGCCGAAGGCACGGTCTCCACGAGAACTCATCAGCTGGCCAATGGCCGCGCCTTCCACGTCATCAACACCCCGCTCGCGCAGGGCGGCTGGGTCGCCACGATCGAAGACATCACCGAGCGCCGTAACCTGGAGCAGGAGCGCGACCGCAACCACACTTTCCTGCGCGAGATCATCGACCACATCCCCTCGCAGATCACGGTGAAGGACGCGCGCACGCGGCAGTATCTGCTGATCAACGGCGTCGCCGAGCAGCAATTCGGCCAGTCACGCGAGGACGTCGTCGGCAAGACCGCCTTCGACATCTTCCCGACGCCGTCAGCGACGGTGGTAACCGAGGACGACAACAAGGCACTGCAATCTCTCAAGGGGCTCTTCAAGGACGAGCATCCCTGGCAGACCCAGGCCATGGGTCTGCGCTACATCACCTCGACCCGGATCGGCCTCCGCGACAAGGCCGGCGAGCCGCGCTATCTCATCCACGTCGTCGATGACGTCACCGAGCGGCGGCGCGCCCACGAGAAGATCGCGCATATGGCGCACTACGATGCGCTGACCGACCTGCCGAACCGCACCCTGTTCCGCGAGCAGATCGAACGCGAGCTGGCGAAGGTCGCCAGCGGCGGGCAGTTCGCGCTGCTCTACATCGACGTCGACGAATTCAAGGGCATCAACGATTCGCTCGGCCACCATGTCGGCGACGAGCTGTTGAAGGCGATCGCGGCCCGTCTGCGCGGCTGCCTCAATCAGGGCGACCTGATCGCGCGGCTCGGCGGCGACGAATTCGCGGTCATCCAGACCGGGATCCAGTCCTCGGCCGACGTGGTGTCGTTCGTGACGCGGATCTACGAAGCGATCCGGCAGCCCTATCACTGTCTCGGCCATCAGCTCTCCACCGACGCGAGCATCGGGATCGCGCTGGCGCCGCAGGACGGCTCCGATCTCGATCAGCTCATCAAGAATGCCGACCTTGCGATGTACGGCGCCAAGGCCGAAGGACGCCGCACCCACCGCTTCTTCGAGCCGGCGATGGACGCCTGCGCCAAGGCGCGCCTGGCCATGGAGCAGGATCTGCGCCAGGCCCTGGTCAACGGCGGCTTCGAGATTCACTACCAGCCGCTGGTCGATCTGCGCTCGGGCGAGGTCTCCGGCTGCGAGGCGCTGCTGCGCTGGCGCCATCCCGAGCGCGGCATGGTGTCGCCGGCGGGGTTCATTCCGGTCGCCGAAGACACCGGCCTGATCAACGAGCTCGGCGACTGGGTGCTGCGCATGGCTTGCAACGAGGCCGCCACGTGGCCTCCGCATGTCCGCGTTGCGGTCAACGTCTCGCCGGTGCAGCTCAAATGCGACACGCTGGCCTTGCGGATCGCAGGCGCGCTCGCCGCCTCCGGGCTCGATCCGCGCCGGCTCGAGCTCGAGATCACCGAGGCCGTGCTGATCCGCGACGACGAAGCGGCGCTCTCGATCCTGCACCAGCTTCGCGCCATCGGCGTGCGCATCGCGCTCGACGATTTCGGCACCGGCTACTCCTCGCTCAGCTATCTGAAGCGCTTCCCGTTCGACAAGATCAAGATCGATCGCTGCTTCGTCGCCGACATCGCGGAGACGAACGGCGCGCCTGTCATCGTGCAGGCCGTGGTCAACATCGCCGCCGCCAGCAGCATGACCACGGTCGCCGAGGGCGTCGAGACCGAGGCCCAGCGTGAGATGCTGCGCAACCTCGGCTGCACGGAGATGCAGGGCTATCTGTTCAGCGCGCCGAAGCCGGCCGCGGACGTGCGAAAGCTGTTCGGCAAGGGCGATGGCTTGCCCGGAGTCTTTCCGGTGGCGGCGGTGGCCTGATGGCGAAGCCAGGGAAGACTCCGGCCAAGACCGTTGATGTCGCCGATTCCTATGCCGTGCGGCTGATGCAGCATCTGGTGGTGCCGACCTTCGTGATCGACCCGAAGCGCCGCGTCGTGATCTGGAACAGAGCCTGCGAGCGGCTGACCGGCGTCACCGCCTCGGAGGTGATCGGCACCAATAAGCACTGGCGGGCCTTCTACGAGACCAAGCGCCCCTGCCTCGCCGACCTCGTCGCACTGGACCGCCCAGAGCAGCTTCCGGAGTACTATTCGGAATATGCCGCGCGCGGCCATAACGGCCTCGGCTTCAGCGCCGAGAACTGGTGCGTGATGCCGAAGCTCGGCAGCCAGCTCTATCTCGCCATCGACGCCGGCCCGATCCACGACGAGGCCGGCCAGCTGATCGCCGTGGTGGAGACGCTACGCGACCTCACCGACCAGAAGCGCGCCGAGATGGCGCTGAAGGAGCTCGCCACCAAGGACGGGCTGACCGGCCTGTCGAACCGCCGCGCCTTCGACCAGATGCTGATGAGCGAATGGGCCCGCGCACAGCGCACGCAGAAGCCGCTGGCGCTGCTGTTCGTCGACGTCGACCATTTCAAGCTGTTCAACGACCGGCACGGCCACCAGAGCGGCGACGAATGCCTGCGCGCAGTCGCCGCTGCCGTCAGCCGGCACGCCATGCGCCCGCTCGACCTCGCCAGCCGCTATGGCGGCGAGGAGTTCGCGCTGATCCTGCCGGACATGGATTGCGATTCCGCCTGCGTCGTCGCCGAGGGGATCCGCTGCGCCGTGATGGCCTTGCAGATCGCCCACGGTGCCATCGGCGCCGGCGACCACGTCACCCTCAGCGTCGGCGTCGCAAGCCACATTCCCAGTGGGGCCGATGGCGGTCCCGACCGGCTGCTCGGCGCGGCCGACGAGGCGCTCTATGTGGCCAAACGGCTCGGCCGCAACCGCGTCATCTGCGCCGAACGGGTGCTGGCCGAGTTCGCCGCCCTCGGCCGGGAGGCCGCGGCGGTTCCGGCCCCTGTCCGGCGCAAATCGGCTTAAACGCGAGCCGGCGAGAAGCGGTTGCCCACCCCTCGCCAATCGGCTACATGAAGCCTCACTGCACCCGTAGCTCAGCTGGATAGAGCGTTGCCCTCCGAAGGCAAAGGTCACACGTTCGAATCGTGTCGGGTGCGCCAGCCTTCTCGCCGTTTTTCTACCGGCGCTCACGTCAGCATCGAGAGGATCGCCTGGATCTGGTCGGAGGCAGATGCCACCAGCCCGTCATACGACGTCTGACCGTGTGCAGCAGCTTTCAGGATGCATTCGGCTACGGCCGCTTTCAGGCCGAACACCGACTGGTCGGCCGGTACGCTCGCCATCACGGTCTCCAGCGCCTGACGCATCGTCTGAATGAGTTCGGAGCTGTATTGCATGGGCTGTCCTCCGCAGCCTCATATTAGATCGCGTGACCACGCTTGCCACTCACAAGCCCGGGAGGCGGCAAGCTCCTTGATGAAATGATTCGTTCTTGAGCCTCCGACGCGCGTCGCCGGGAACGAGATGATCGCCACCTCGCGCTTCGCTTCGCTCAATTGTATCATCCTTCCATGAGCGAATCCGACACGGTGACCGGCGAAGCCTCGCCCGTCCGCAAGATCATCCATATCGACATGGATGCTTTCTATGCGTCCGTGGAGCAGCGCGATAATCCGGACCTGCGTGGAAAGCCGGTCGCGGTCGGAGGCTCTGCGGAACGCGGCGTGGTCGCGGCCGCC
The DNA here is from genome assembly GCF_041357655.1 of Bradyrhizobium sp. DN3. Classification (NCBI taxonomy): domain Bacteria; kingdom Pseudomonadati; phylum Pseudomonadota; class Alphaproteobacteria; order Hyphomicrobiales; family Nitrobacteraceae; genus Bradyrhizobium; species Bradyrhizobium sp. DN3. The sequence goes on from NZ_JAULLN010000046.1 coordinate 17,548, forward strand.
AGCTATGAAGCGCGCAAGTTCGGGGTTCGCTCTGCCATGCCTTCCGTGACTGCGAAGCGGCAATGTCCCGATCTGATCTTCGTCAAGCCGCGCTTCGAGGTCTACAAGGCAATCAGCCGGCAGATTCGCGACATCTTTGCCGAGCATACGCCCATCATCGAGCCATTGTCGCTCGACGAGGCCTATCTCGACGTGACGGAAAACCTGCAAGGCATCCCGCTGGCGCGGGACATCGCCCTGCGCATCCGCGAGAAGATCAAAGCCGAGACCGGCCTCAACGCTTCGGCGGGCATCTCCTACAACAAGTTTCTGGCAAAGCTCGCCTCCGATCATCGCAAGCCCAACGGTCAGTTCGTGATCTCGCCGGAGATGGGGCCCGCCTTCGTCGAGACGCTGCCCGTCGGCAAGTTCCACGGGATAGGCCCCGCGACGAGCGCGAAGATGAACGCGCTCGGCATGTTCACCGGCCTCGACATCCGCAACCAGACGCTGGAGTTCATGAATGCGAATTTCGGCAAGTCAGGTGCGTATTACTACTGGATCTCGCGCGGTGTCGACGAACGTCCGGTCCGGGCCAACCGGATCCGCAAGTCCATCGGCGCGGAGAACACGTTCTCAACCGATCTCACCGAGTTCGACGCGCTGGCCGCCGAGCTCGAACCTCTCGTCGACAAGGTCTGGCGGCATTGCGAGGCCACCGGCAACCGCGGCCGCACCGTCACCCTGAAGATCAAGTTTGCCGACTTCGAGATCATCACGCGCAGCAGGTCCGTCGCAGCGGCGGTTGCAGAACGGGACGATTTGGAACGGCTGGCTTGCGGCCTGCTCGAAGCCGAGATGCCGCTGCCCAAGCGCGTCAGGCTGCTGGGAGTCTCGCTGTCTTCGCTCCAGGTCGGCGGCGATTCGGAGCCTCAGCTGACCTTGGGTATTTGAACGCGACCGGTGGGACCTCGGCGAACGCGACATCTTTATCCGCGACGCGGCGCCAAACCTGTCGTAGAGACATCAAAACACGCCTTTTCGCGATTGACGTTGGGATGCTTGCCTTATTGATACGCCTCGGACTGCGCTTCGAAGACCGCATCGAGGAGCGGCGGTTTGTCGATCAGTACGTCCGAGGCAGTCTCGGGTGGACGCAGATCGCGATGCTGCTCGGTGCCGCCACCTATGCCGGCTACACCATCTGGGATTGGGTGCTCTACCCCGAAGTCGTTCCGACCACCCTTGCAATCCGCGGTGGCACTGCCCTGTTCGTGCTGCTCCCGCTGACCGCGCTGCTGTCCCGGCGATGGATGAAGCCATGGGCAGAGACGATTTTCCTCGTCTACTGCGTCATTCCCGGCTGCATCCTGCCGAGCATTTATCTCGTGCTGCCGTCAGGCTTCACGTTTGCCGCTCCGGGCATGATGATGATCATCCTGTTCGTCTCGACCATGCTGCCTTTGCGGATCGGCTCGCTGGCGATTTTCTGCCTGCTGTCGTGGGTGGCGCTGCTGGTCGCCGAGACGTTCGCGCTGACGATGCCGACGGGCCTGCGATTCATCAATCATTCTCTCGTCGGAAACGCCTACGCATTGTCGCTCTATGCCGTGGCTGCGCGCGAGTACCGGGCGCGAAAGCAATTCCGAACGTCGGAGGCGCTGCAACGGGAGAAAGAACGCTCGGAGAAATCGCTACGCGATCTCCGCGCAACCCAGGAGCACCTCGTGCAGGCAGAAAAGCTCGCCTCGCTCGGGCAATTGGTGGCAGGCGTCGCTCACGAGGTCAGCACCCCGCTTGGCCTCGCCTTGACGACCTCGACAGCCATGCAGACTGATCTACAAGCAATGGCTGATGCATTGGGCGGAGCATCGGTCCGGCGATCCGATCTGACCAAGGGGATTGACCGGCTCAAGCAAGGGCTCAACCTGACCTTTGACAACCTGCACCGCGCATCCGAGATGGTGCATAGTTTCAGGCAGGTCGCGGTCCATCAGGCTGATGAGGACCGGCGCACGTTCGAGCTCAGGGATTGGCTGTCGGAGTTGACGTCCAAGCTTGGACCGCTGCTGTCGCACCATGGCCTGGCGGTCGACGTACAATGCCCGGCGGGAATCACGCTCAACAGCTATCCCGGAGCGCTTGCTCAGGTGATCAGCAATCTCGCGCTCAACACTGCCGGGCACGCCTATCCTGACAAAAGCGGCGGCAGGTTTGTCATCACAGTGAGCCAACCGGACCCGAAATCGGTCCGCCTGGTCTGCGCCGATGAAGGCGTCGGAATCCCCGAGCCATTGCAGGCTCACATCTTCGATCCGTTCGTTACGACCAGTCGAGAGCGTGGCAACGCCGGCCTCGGGCTCCACATTGCGTTCAATTTGGTTGTCTCATCGCTCAACGGTCGGCTGCGTCTCGAGAGCAAGGCGGGTCCGGGAACTCAGATCGCCATCGAGATTCCCGCTGAAGCAACATTGTAAGAGAACAGCAAAGTCTCGAGGTCTGACGCAATTGCGAGCGGTTCCCAATGAGTGAGCCGGCTGGTTTTTCGATGAGCCTCTCTGCTGCATCGCTGGCTGCTGGCGCGTTCGATCGGCGAGATTCCCGATTTGGCAGCCTGCTTCTGCCTTTCGTATGCGGTCTCGCTCACGATCATCGCGCTGTTTCCGGCCTGTCGCGGAGAAATGTGGCATTACGCACGCAGCGTCCGTGGCGGATGACACGATCGGCACCAAGCTCGTTGGCAAGACACTCGTTGACAAGACACGCATTGGCAAGACAACGGCGCTGATTGCCACTTAACCGGGCACGCTAAAGCCGTGCGCCACAGCAGCGAACCGCAGTTCGCCGACCGTGGCGCACGTGTCTCAAAATGTCCCGCTCGAGCCGATCAATGCCTCACATGCTCGAACACCACGATCACGCCGGTCGGTTCCGGCTCGTGCGCCATCAGGCGGGTCAGGTCGGAATCGCCCCAATCGGCGAGGCTGACGACTTCGCCGCTCTCGCGATCGGTACCGAGCGACGGTGTGGGCTCGAGAACCTTGAGGCCCATCTCGTCGACGAAGAAGGTGTGCTCACCGAACATGCTGTTGAGCTGCGGCATGGCAGGATGTTCGTCGGGCAGCACCTGAGCACCGAGTTGGTTGACGGTCTGCTTCACTTGTTCGGATGTGAGCTTCATGAGCTGCTCCGTTCTGTCACGTCGGGTTTCATTGAGCTGAGCCAGGGCGGATGTTCCCTGCGCCGATGTGCGTCTGGCTCAAACTCCGAACAAGTGCTGCGCACAAATGTTCCAACGAAATGTATTTCGTGATCGAGCGTTGCCTCTGCCGCGCTCATGGCACGGGATCGCCACACGATGTCCACGATCCGGCGGCCAACGGCGTTCCATGGACTCGCTACTCGCTCCTGTCCTCGCCGATCGACAGCGCGCAGATGCGTGACAGGTAGGTGTAGGGCAGGCCGGTCTCCTCGGCCCAGGCGTTGAATTGCGCCTGTACCTTGGCGAGATCGCCCTTCGACTTCACCTCTTCGGCAATGTCGAGACCTGTATCGCGCAGGCAAGCCACCACGTCCTTGGACGTCACGAAACCGTCCCAGCCGACGAAGCGCAGCAGCATCTGGCCGGTGTTGCCGCCTAACCGGCTGCCGCGCTTGGTGAGGAGATCGAGTAGGCCGATCTCGTCGGACGATGGCCATTTCGCCAGGAACTTGCCGAAGCTGCCGTGCTCCTTCGCGATCTCCTGCACGAAAGCGGCATTGTCGCGCACCGACATGATCTTGGCGCCGTTGCGCACGATGCGTGCATCGCGCAGCAGGGCTTCCCAATACTCCTCGGGCTGGAAGCTGAGCTTGGCCGGCTGGAAATGCAGGAACGCGTCTTCGAAACCGTCCCATTTCGTCTCGATCACGCTCCAGGCAAAGCCGGCGCAAAACACCCGCTTCGTCATCTCGGCGAGGATGCGGTCGTCGCCGAGCTTCGCCAGCCGCTTGAGGTCTGGCTTGTTAGGCATCAGTTTCTCCAGCGCCTTGGGCCCGCCCTTGCGTTTCTCGGCGCGGGCACGAATGGTCTTGAAGGGGGTCATGCGGACACAAGCGGTTGAAGGGTGCGCCACGAGATCAGAATTCGATGATCCGGTCCAGCCCGCTGCGCGGATTGATCAGAAGGAGCAGCCGTGCTGGCCTGCTTCTTGCTTCATGACATTTGGTATTTCCTGACATATTCAATCTTCCGCGGACGGATTTTAATGCGCTGCTTGGTCGTCGCCGACCTGCATTATTCGCTGCCTCAGCTCGACTGGCTGATCAGCGCCGCTCCGCAGTTCGACCTCGTGATCTTCGCCGGCGATGCGCTCGACATCGGCTCGATGGTTGATTTCCGCGCGCAGATCGTGGTGGTGAAGAAGTACCTCGCGCTGCTCGCCGCCAAGACCCGCGTGATCCTCTGCTCTGGCAATCACGACCTCGATGAACGCAATGCGGACGGCGAGAAGATCTCGCGCTGGATCTCGGAGGTACGAGAGCTTGGGATTGCCTGCGACGGCGACGGCCTCAGCATCGGCGACACCTTGTTCACGGTGTGCCCATGGTGGGATGGACCGCTGGTCAAGCAGCGCCTCGTCGAGCAGCTCCGTGATGCCGCCACCAATCGCCCGCGGCGCTGGATCTGGGTGCACCATGCGCCGCCGGCAGAATCGCCGACGAGCTGGGGCGGCAAGCGCTTCTTCGGCGACGTCGAGCTGGTGCAATGGATCATGCAGTACCAGCCCGCGATAGCACCTCGCCGACCATGGCCGAATGGGAGCCGTGGTCGGCATATTGGCGCTTGAGGTCGGCGAGATAGGTGTTGGCGGCGTTGAGCCGCTGGGCCAGCATCTTCGCGATCAGAAGCGCCATGCCGGGCTGCTGCTCGAGAAGCGAGGCGGCATCTTCGAATTCGTAGATGACCACATCGGAGCAGGCCCGCACCGTCGCGGTGTGCGGCTGCCCCAGCAGCACCGACATTTCGCCGAGCACAGCGCCCGGCTCGGTGACGGTGGCAACCACCATCTCGCCCTTGAGCACCTCGAGCTTGCCCTGCATCAGCACGTAGAGATGGCCGCTGGTGCCGCCCTCGGTGATCACCACGGTACCGGCTTTGACCTGCCGCTCCGTTCCGCCGGTGCAATAATCCAGAACTGCACGCATCGCCAAAGGCTCCCCTCACGGCGACAGTAGAGCATGATCCGCGCCCTACGCTTGCTCAAGATTACAGCAAGTGAAGGCCGGCGTCACGCGCGTGAGAGCGCGGGCACCTCCTCGGGCATGATCGCCTGGAGGCCGCCGAAACGGCGTTCGCGGCCATGGAAGGCGGCGAGCGCCTCGGCGAGATCGCCGGCATCGAATTCGGGCCACATCCGCTCGGTGAAATGCAGCTCGGCATAGGCGCCTTCCCAGAGCAGAAAGTCCGACAGCCGCTTCTCGCCCGAGGTGCGGATGATGAGATCGACGTCGCGCAGGCCCGCCTCGCCGGTGACGAGCTGCGAGAACGCTTCGCGGGTGAGGCTGGTCAGCGCCGCTGCCTTCGCCGCGGCATTGAGGATGGCGTCGCGCGCGGAATAATCGACGGCGATGCGCAAATGCAGCGTGCTGCCTTGGGCGGTCGCCTCTTCGGCGCGCGCGATCGCGCTGGCGATGCCGTCGGGCAGGCGGTCGCGGCGGCCGATCACGGTGAGGCGCACGCCGCTCTTGACCAGGCTCTGCACTTCATTGGAAAGGTAGAAGCGCAGCAGCGTCATCAGCGCGGCGACCTCGGCCTTGGGCCTGCGCCAATTGTCGGTGGAGAAGGCATAGAGCGTCAGCGTGCCGATGCCCTGTTTGGGCGCGGCCTCGACGATGCGTCGGATCGTCTCGACGCCGGCCTCGTGGCCGCGCAGGCGCGACAGGCCGCGCCGCGTCGCCCATCTGCCATTGCCGTCCATGATGATGCCGACGTGAAGCTTGTCGTCGCAGGACACAGGGTTACTTTGCATTACAAAGTCTCCGGTCAAAAAGGGGGTTCAGGTCGAAACGAAACCGAGGCGTCCGAGCGGCGGCGCCTCGCGGCCGGCGGCCTTGGCGGCATCGCGCACGAGGCGTTCGAGCACGGCGAGATAGTCGAGGAAGCGACGGCGGCCGGACTTGGTGAGGCGACAGGTCGTGTGCGGGCGGTTGCCCTCATAACCCTTGGTCACCTCGACGAGGCCGGCCTCCTGCAGCACGGCAAGATGCCGGCTGAGATTGCCGTCGGTAAGGCCGCAGAGCTGCTTGAGGTCGGCGAATGCCAGCCCCTTGGGATGCGCCATCAGCGAGGTCAGCAGGCCGAGCCTCGCCTTCTCGTGGATCACGCGATCAAGCCCTTCGTAGGAGAAGGGCGCGCTGTCAGACTTCGACATCATGGTCTCCGGACGCGACATACAGAATGGCGGCCATCACCGACTGCCCGATCACGAAGGGCAGACCCATGGTCCATGGCGATAGCGTGTGAGTTTGGCTGGCGTGCACCACCACTGCAAAGCCTGAAACGAAATACCAGGCGCCGGCGAGCGCGACGGTGCGCGGCAGCGAGCGGACGGAGGCGAAGATGCCGAGCGACACCAGGATCTGCCACAAGCCGGGCAACAGCCACAGCGTTTCCGCCGCAAATTTCCACATCACCACCGCAAGCAGCACACCGGCGACGCCTGCGGGCAGGAAATGCTCGACCGCCTGGTGGATCATGGCATCGGCGAGGCCGGAATGATGGCGGCGCGAGCGCGCGCGCATCTCGATCCCGATGATCAGGCCGGAGAGCACCGCGGCGATGAACCAGCCGATGAAGAAGTCGAGCGGCTCGCTGGTGGGATCGCCGAGCAACCAGAATTGCAGAACCGCGGTGATGAGCGCGACGGCACCTGTCGCGGCCATGGTCGCCGGGCCGTAGCCGCGGAACGCGGTGCCCGCCGCGATCTGGCTGCGGATCGTCACGATGTCGGCCAGCGCCTTGTCGAGATCGCGCATTGGCAACGCCAAAACCTCGTTCCGCCCCTGCTACCCAGAGCCCTGTTACTTTGTATTGCAAAGTATATAGCACTGCAGAGTAAAGGCAAGCCCGGATGTCGCGACAGCCAGATCGAACTTGAAAGAACAACTGGCGGTTGCGCGACACCGCGTCCCACAGATAAGATGGAGCGAAAAGCATTTCCGGGGGCTGGTATGTGGCTTAAGTCATTTGTCGTTGCGTCTTTGTTGCACGTGGGTGTCGTCAGCGTCGCGCATGCGGCGGGACCGTTCGGCTCCGTCAATGTCGGCAACTGGATCGGCGGCGCCTTCAGCAATGACGAGACGGGAGCGTTCTCGCATTGTGCGGCCACCGCGCCTTACGCCAACGGGGTGAGTCTCGTCGTCGCGCAGAATGCGGCCGGCTCCTGGCTTCTGAGCCTTGCCAGCCCCGGCTTTCGCTTCAACAAGGGCGATACCGCGCCCGTCGACTTCATCTTCGACGGCCAGGAGCAGGCCAGGTTGTTTGCGACCTCCAACGCCCCCAACATGGTGACGACCATCCTGCCCCTCAATGTCGCTCGCACCTTCCAGAAGGCAAGCCTGATGGTAGTGACGACCAACGGCAGCAAGCCACTCCAGTTCGTGTTGACGTCGACGGCAGCCATGGTCGCGGCGCTGGCGAACTGCGTCACGCGCGTGAAGGCGGACGGGCTCAGCAAGGCCGGGGACTTCACCAAGGGTACAGCGAAGCCAGCGGCCACAGCGGACAAGCAGGCACCACCGCCGGCCAGCAAGTCCGCCAAGTCCAAGAGCGGCACCGGCTTCGTGGTCAGCGCCAATGGGCACATCGTCACGAACAACCATGTGATCGAGGGTTGCAGCGACCTCAAGGGCAATCTCACGGGCGAGGCCGCAATGGTGTTGCGCGTCGTGTCGAGCGATGCAAACAACGATCTGGCCCTCTTGCAGGCGCCGTCGACAGCGACGTTCAAGGAGTTTGCCAGGATTCGCGACCGCTCGATCCGCTCCGGCGATTCCGTCGTCGCGATCGGCTTTCCCTATCACGGGCTGCTGAGCTCGGACTTCACCGTGACCACCGGTATCGTGAGCTCGCTCAGTGGCATGCGCAACGATTCGCGTTTCCTGCAGATCAGCGCGCCCGTGCAGCCCGGCAATAGCGGAGGCCCGCTGTTCGACACCACCGGGCAGGTCGTGGGTGTGGTCACCGGAAAGCTCGACAATCTGCGGATCGCGGTCGCAACCGGGAACATCCCCGAAAACATCAACTTCGCCATCAAGACCGGCGCGCTGCGCGACTTCCTCGACAATTCCGTGGTGCCCTACCAGACCGCCGAGCCGAAGAGCGAGCTCAAGACGACCGACATCGCCGGCAACGCCCGGCCCTATACGATGCTGATCTCGTGCAACGCGACCGAACAGGCCGACGCGAAGCGGTGAAAGCGGGCACCGACCGCGCCGAACCTCTGACGTCGTCCTGGCGAAAGCCAGGACCCATTACCCCAACCAGGGGTTTGGCGAAGATTGGTCGTTCGGTACGACAACCGAGCGCCATCGATAGATTCCGCGGTATGGGTCCTGGCCTTCGCCAGGACGACATCGAGAAACGAACCGCTCCCCTCACCCGTGGCAGCACGCCTCCTTCGTCGCCTCCGGTTCGTACTGGTCGCGCAGGCGAACCCAGTCCATCGGATAGGGCAAGCCGTCCTCGTGACGGCCGAGCGGCGTGAGGTCGAGGTACTGATAAGCGGCATTCATCATATCGAGGCCGCGGGCGAAACATGAGTAGGTGTGGAAGATCTCGCCGGCCTCGTTGCGAAAGAACACGCTGATGCCGGGCAACTCGGGGCCGTAGAATGGCGTGGTGCCGAAATTGTATTTCGGCACGCCCTTGTCGATCTGCTCGGGTGTGAACGAGACTTCGTAATCGTAGTTGAAGTCGTTGCTTCCCGAGGAGACCCAGTCGAAAGTCCAGCCCATCCGCTTCTTGAATGCGTCGAGCTTGGCAACAGGCGCGAGCGAGATCGCAACCATGCTGGTGTCGCGCGCGGCCAGATGCGGCACCATGCGCTCGAAACCGTCGGCCCAGAACGAGCAGCTCTTGCAGGCGGCGTCCCATTCCGGTGCGAACATCACGTGCTGCACCACGAGCTGCGGCCGACCCTTGAAGAGATCGCCGAGCGTCAGCTTGCCGTTCGGTCCGTCGAACTCGTAGTCCTTGTCGACCTTGACCCAGGGCAATGCACGGCGCTCCTCGGCCAGACGCTCGCGGGCCGCGGTGAGCTCCTTCTCATGCGCGAGATGAGCCTTGCGGGCGGCGATCCATTGCTCGCGCGAGACGATCTGATGTTGCTGCATGGTGTCCTCCTCTGATCTGGATCAGGCGACGAAGGCATCGAGCTTGTCGAAGAACGAGCTCCAGCCGCGCAAATGGTTGTCGCGGGCGGTTTCGTCGAAGAATTGGGCGTGATGGAAGACCATCAAGGTGCCGCCGCTGTCTGGCTTCAGCGTGATCGTCACCAGCGATTCGCGCTCCGGCGTCGAATGCCAGGCCCAGGTGAACACCAGCCGCTCGTTCGGCACGACGTCGCGATAGGTACCGCCGGCCTCGAAATATTCGCCGTCATCACGGGTGAAGCTGATGCGAAAGCTGCCGCCGGTGCGGACGTCGAGCTCGGCTCGAACCGTCGCAGGCTTCATGTTCGGCGGCCCGAACCATTGCGCTAGCTGCTCGGCTTGCGTCCAGGCCGCGTAGACCTTTTCCGGCCGCGCGCGGAGCCGGCGCGTGAGCGTGAGGCTTGGGCGTTCCGTTGGGCGCTCGGCGGCGCTGAGATCGGCGTTGACGGCTGCGTTGGCCATGTCTCTTCCTCCACGAAGGCAGCAAGGCGATCGAGATTGTCGGACCAGAATTGCGCGTAGCGATTGAGCCAGTTCATCGCCTGCTCCATCGGCTGCGCGGTGAGCCGGCAGGCGACCGTGCGCCCGGTCTTCTCCCGCACGATCAGGCCCGCATCCGTGAGCACGTCGAGATGCTTCATGATCGCCGGCAGCGAGATCGGGAACGGTGCGGCCAGCTCGCTCACCGACAGGCTGTCCTGCTCGCCGAGCCGTGCCAGCAGGGCACGCCGCGTCGGGTCGGATAGCGCCGCAAAGGTCCGGTCCAGCGTCTCGTCTTGATACTTAACCATTAGGTTTAGTATAAGCGCGAACGCGGATGCGTCAAGCCCGAACCTCCGCACGCGGTTCTGCACGAGCGCGTGATCAGGCAGCGGGTCAGTGGGGAACGTGGGTTGCGCTAGTATGGCGCGGCGGCGCGCGTGCGGCGGTGCACTCGCGGCTGAGGTTGCATCTGGCCGTAGCCCAAGCGAGGATTGCGACCGCAGTACAACAGCCGGCCGGAGATGCTGGCCTGGCACTGCTCATAGGTGCTGTAGGCGCATTCGCCGGGATAGTCGTACTCGCCGCCTTGCGCGCACCAGGGATAGTCGCGCGCGGCGGCTGGGGGAATGGTGGCGAAACTGCCAAGGACCGTCACGCCAAGCGTCAGCAGCGCCAATTGGGTGTTGCGCATGATCCAACTCCTCTCTTGCTGGCGTCAGATACGCCACCATCCTCACGAGGTTTCGTCGCGCCGGTTTATTCCAGATCAAGTGTATCGCGCGCGCAAGAAAAAAGCCCTGCCGAACGGCAGGGCTCCAATCGCGCTCATCACAAGATCGCTACTCGACCTTCAGGCCGGCGAACTCGACGACCTTCTTCCACTTCTCGGTCTCGGCCTTGATCTCCTCGCCGAACGCCTCGGGCGTCTGTACCCGCGGCTCGCCGCCGAGCTCGACCAGACGCTTGGCCATGTCGGGCTCCTTCATCAGCGTGTTGATCTCGCTGTTGAGCTTGGCGATGATCTCCTTCGGCGTGTTCTTCGGCGCGCCCATGCCAAACAGCGCGCTGGCCTCATAGCCCTTGACGGTCTCGGCGATCGGCTGCACGTCGGGCAATTGCGGCGAGCGTTCCGTGGTGGTGACGCCGATTGCACGCAAGCTGCCGGAGCGGATGTGCTGGATGATCGAGGGCATGTTGTCGAAGATCACCTGCACTTGGCCGCCGAGCATGTCGGTGATCGCGGGCGCCGCGCCGCGATAGGGCACGTGCTGCATCTTGCAGCCGGTCATGGCCATGAACATCTCGCCGGATAGATGCACCGAGGTGCCGTTGCCGGACGAGGCCATGTTCACCTTGCCGGGATTGGCCTTCACATATTCGATGAACTCGGCGACGTTCTTGGCCGGCACGTCCTTGTTCACGGTCATCACGTTCGGCACGCGCTGGAACGAGGCGACCGGCGCGATGTCGCGCACGAAGTTGAACTTCAGGTTGGCGTAGAGCGAGGCGTTGATGTAGTTGGCCGGGTTGACCAGCTGCAGCGTGTAGCCATCGGGCTCGGCGTTGATGACCGATTCGGTGGCGATATTGTTGCCGGCGCCCGGCTTGTTCTCGACCACGAATTGCTGGCCGAGCCTTTCCGACAGCCGCTGGCCGAGCAGCCGCGCCAGGATGTCGGTGGCCCCGCCCGGCGGATAGCCGACCACCCATTTCACCGGACGGGCCGGATAATCGGCGGCAAGGGCCTTGGACAGCGGGGTGGCTGCAAGCGGACTGGCGGCGAGCAGGCCCAGCGCGGTACGGCGAGTGATCATCTCAAGGGTTCTCCCAGTGTTGTTCTTGAAGGCCGGATATCTTGTAAAATGTCGTCGGCGGGGCTTGTAACAAAGCTTGGCTCAGGCGGAAAGTGCACGGGGCGCATCACGACGAAAGGATGAGACATGCCGGTCAAGGTCGAGGCTCTCGATCATCTCGTGATCAACGTCGCCGACGTTGCGGCCACCGCGGAGTGGTACCGCAAGATTCTCGGCATGGAAGTCAAGGTGTTCGACCCCGGCGGCGGCAAAGCGCCGCGGACTTCGCTACAATTCGGTAACCAGAAGATCAACGTGCGGCCGCGCGATGGCGACAAGGTGGAGTGGTTCACCGCGGACCACCCAACCGCCGGCAGCGAGGATCTGTGCTTCCTCACCTCCTCCGCTCCCGAAGAGGTGGTGGCGCATCTGCAGGCCCATGGCGTCGCGATCGAGGAAGGGCCGGGCTCGAGGCAGGGCGCCCGCGGCACGCTGCGCTCGGTGTATTGCCGGGATCCCGATGGCAGCCTGATCGAGATCTCGTCGTACGAGGATTAGGGCCTGACCGGCCGGCCCCAAGCACCGTCATTGCGAGCCAACGGGTCCGCGCGAAGCGCGGCCCGATGACAGGCTCCGCGAAGCAATCCAGACTGCTTCCGCCGGAACAGCCTGGATTGCTTCGTCGCAAGGGCTCCTCGCAATGACGGAGGAGAGAGCGGGCGGCCCCACGCCATTTGCTTCCCGCGCCATCGGGTGGCAGGAAGACGCAATAATCCAGAGACAGCCGCCAGCAAGATGCAGGCTGCACGGGAGGACACATGCCCATTCAACAGACCGCCGCCGGAATCGTGGGCCCTTTCGACGGGCTCGACGTGCCCTGGCTGCTGAAGCTGCGCGCCGAGGTGCGCAGCTCACATCCGTTCCTGATCTGGGCGCCGTTCGATGCGCCGGCGCGACGCTGGAGCTATGGCGAGTTTCACGAGCGGGTCGGCGCCCTCGCGGCGGGCCTCGCAAGGCGCGGCGTCAGGCGGGGCGAATATGTGCTCATCCATCTCGACAACTGCATCGAGGCGATGCTGGCGTGGTTCGCCTGTGTCGAGCTCGGGGCCGTCGCGGTGACCACCAACACCCGCTCGGCGCCGGCCGAGATCGCGTACTTCGCCGATCATTGCGGCGCGGTCGCCGCGATCACGCAGCCGGCCTATGCGGAAGTTGTCGCGCAGAACTGCCGCAACATAAGCTGGATGGCGGTGACCTCGCACGATGCGGGCACAGCGCCGGCGCAAGCGGTCGCGCGCGGCGACAGTTTCGAATCCCTGTTCACTGAGAGCGCGGATCGCCCCAGGCGCGCCACCGATCCGCTCGCGCCGTGCAGCGTGCAATACACCTCGGGCACGACGTCGCGCCCCAAGGCGGTGCTGTGGACCCACGCCAATGCGCTGTGGGGCGCCAAGATCAACGCCGCGCACGAAGACCTTCATGCCGGCGACGTGCACCAGACCTATCTGCCGCTGTTCCACACCAACGCGCTGGCCTATTCCATGCTGGCGACGCTGTGGGTCGGCGGATCTTGCGTGATCCAGCCGCGCTTCTCCGCCAGCCGGTTCTGGCGCGTCGCGCGCGAGCACGGCTCGACCTGGACCTCGACGATTCCGTTCTGCATGAAGGCGCTGCTCGAGCAGGAGATCCCGAACGACCACAAATTCCGCCTGTGGGGCAGTGCGATCAACGAGCCGCCGGCCTTCGCCGCGTTCGGCGTCAAGATCATCGGCTGGTGGGGCATGACCGAGACCATCACCCACGGCATCGTCGGCGAGGTCGATCAGCCCAACATACCGATGTCGATCGGCCGCGCGGCGAGCGAATATCAGATCCGCATCACCGACGACGACGGCCGGCCGACGGACGTCGGCGGCACCGGCAATCTCTCGATCAAGGGCATCCCCGGCCTGTCGCTGTTCGCCGGATATCTGCACAATGAGAAGGCGACGCGCGAGAGTTTCGACGAGCACGGCTTCTTCCTCACCGGCGACCGCGTCGAACGGCTTCAGAATGGCTACATCAAGTTCGGCGACCGCGCCAAGGACATGCTGAAGGTCGGCGGCGAGAACGTCGCGGCTTCCGAGATCGAGCAGGTGATCGCGCTCGTTCCCGGCGTGCGCGAGGCCGCGGTGGTGGCGAAGACGCATCCGATGCTGGACGAGGTGCCGGTCGTCTTCATCATCCCGCAGGGCGGCGTCGCGGGTGCTGCGCCCGACCTGCATGATCGCGTGATGGCGGCCTGCCGCGCCGGCCTTGCCGACTTCAAGGTGCCGCGCGAGATCAGGCTCGTCGACGACATGCCGCGCTCGACGCTGGAGAAGGTGGCGAAGGCGGAGCTAAGGAAGATGGTGGGGTGAGGCGCGCTGCCTCCCCAACGTCGTCCCGGCGAAGGCCGGGACCCATAACCACAAGGAGCAGTTTGGCGACGGCTCGTAGTTCGGGACTTCCGTCGTGCCCGTTACCTAAATCACGCGGTATGGGTCCCGGCCTTCGCCGGGACGACACCGGGAGCGCAGCGCCGTCAAATCAGCGGCGGCACCGACCTAAAACGCCCCCAGCGCCACCGGGCGGAACGCCTGCAACAGCTGCTGGTCGAGCTTGCCGCCCATGCCTTCCATCATCGTGAACGCACGCGCGTGGGTGAAGGGCATGCGGTAGGCACGCTTCTCCACCAGGGCGGCGTAGATGTCGACGATCGTCGTCAGCCGCACGATGTCGCTGATCTGGTTCGACGACAGGCCGTTGGGATAGCCCGAGCCGTCGAGGAATTCGTGGTGATGCAGGATGACGTCGAGCATCTCCGGCGGGAAGCCGCCTTGCGCGGCGAGCGCGTCATAGCCGCGGCGCGGATGCTGGCGGACCTCGGCCATCTCCTCGTCGGTGAGCTTGCCGGGCTTGTCGAGCAGCGCGGAGGGAACGAAGGCCTTGCCGACGTCGTGCAGCAGCGCGGCGCGGGTCAGGCGGCGCTGGTCGTCCTCGCGCATGCCGAGATGCTGGGCGAAGGCGACGGCGAAACCGGTGACGAACAGGCAGTGCCGATAGCTGCCGACATGGTGGCAGCCGACCGTGGTGAGCCATTCGCGCAGCGAGGAGTGCTTGATCGCCTTCAGGATCTTGCTCTCGGCGGCAATGACGTCGTCGAAGGTCAGAGGCACGCCGAGCGGCAGCTTCTCGAACATCTTGGCCAGGACCGCATGCGCCGCCTCGACGCCGCGGTTGAGCGTCTTGCCGCGATCGGTCGCGTCATAGACGGCGGTGTCCGGGAAGGCGGAGCGGATGCGCTGAAGGATGGCGTCCGCCTGCAGCGGGCGCGAGATGGTGTCGGTGGCGCCCAGCGCCCAGGCCTGCATGGTGCCGTGATGGAGGGCATCGGCGAGCACGAACAGCCGCGGCATCGACCGATAGGCATCGCCGCGCAGCTTGTTGCGCACCCGCTGCACGCTCTCGGGCGAGCGCAAATTGATGTCGACGACGAGGCCGGAGAGATCGCGCGACGGCTTCTCGGGAATGTCCTGGGTCGTGACCGTCGACACCTCGCCGACCGCTTTCAGGATGCTGACGAGCTCGCTGCTCTCGTCGCTCCGGTCGGAGGCGAGCAGAAGCCGGCGTTTGGCGGCGGGTTTGGCTGAGGCGTTCATGAACTTCCCCAAAAGGAACCGAGAGCACGAGTATTGGCCTTAAGCCTAAGCCGGATCAGGTTCTCTGGCCCTTAAGAGGCGTGCTCAATGGAACCCTGCGGAATTGAGTGCAATTTGAGGGATTTCCGCTGTGGGCGGGTTTCAAACAAAAAGTCGAAAAACAACCCCATGCACAGTAGCCGGTCATTGATAACAAAGAGAATTTTTAACCCTACAGTCTCCGTCATGGCCGGGCTTGTCCCGGCCATCCACGTCTTGCCCGCGGCACGCAGAACGTGGATGCCCGGGACAAGCCCGGGCATGACGGCGAGTTATAGAGATGCAGGGGACCCCAAAGGAAATCCGCCGGAGGTTGCCCTCCGGCGGACCATCTTATGCAGCCTTGTCGAGCAGCCTGCCCCGCCTCACGCCTTCATGCTCGCCTTCACGGCTTCGGCCGTGATCGGTAGCGCCCGGACCCGGGCGCCGGAGGCGTTGAAGATGGCGTTGCCGATGGCAGGCGCGACCACCGTCACTGCGGGCTCGCCGACGCCGGTGGCCTTCTCGCCATTGGCAATCACGGCGACAGCGACCTCGGGCGTCTGGCTCATGCGCAAGGGCGTGTAGCTGTCGAAATTGGTCTGCTCGATGCCACCGTCCTTGAGTGTCGCCTTCTCGTACATCGCCAGCGACAGGCCCCACAGCGCCGCGCCCTCGACCTGGGCGCGGATGTTGTCGGGATGTACCTGGGTGCCGACGTCGGTTGCGACCGTGAGCTTCTTCACGGTCACCGCGCCCGACGGCGCCACCGCGACATGGGCGACACACGCCGTCCAGCTCGCACTCGCCCGTTCCTGCGATGAGACGCAGGCCACGCCCATGCCTTCTCCCTTGGGGAGTTGCTTGGTGCCGTAGCCGGACAACCCCATCGCGGCGAGCAGCGTGTTGCGCAGCCGCTGCGCGCCGCCGTCGTTCTTGCCCGCGCCATCGAGCAGCGAGATGCGGAACTGCGCCGGATCCTTGCCCGCCGCCGCCGCGATCTCGTCGATCATGCTTTCGACCGCCCAGAAGGTCCAACCCGGCGCCACCGAACGGAGCTGGCCGGACGGCGTGGCGTTGTGCGCGAGCTCGTTCTTGATCGCGCGCACATAGTGGTTGGGCACGGTGTAGAAGAAGTCGGCCCCGTTCACCGTGAAGGAATCGAGCGGACCTTTCTTGTCGACCGACGGCGTCAGGAAGTCGGGGATTCCCCAGCGCGCGGTCGGCCAGGCCGAGACCACGTCGTGGCTGATCGCAATGAGCTTGCCATCGCCGTCCACGCCAGCCTTGACCTTTTGATAGGTGAGCGGACGCGAGAAATCCATCGTCATGTCGTTCTCGCGCGAGTAGATCACCTTCACCGGCTTGCCGACCGCCTTCGCCGCCTGCACCGCCGGAATCATCATGTCGGCATCGAGCCTGCGGCCGAAGCCGCCGCCGAGCCACATCTGGTGCATGACCACGAATTTCGGATCGATCCCGGCTGCGCCTGCCGCGATTGCGCCAGAGCGCGTCGCGAACTGGTTGCCGGAATAGATGTGCAGGATCTCGCCCTTGAACTCCGCCGTCGCGTTCATCGGCTCCAGCGGCGCGTGGATGTTGATGCTGGTGGTGTATTCCGCCTCCAGCACTTTCGCCGCCGAGCCGAACGCGGCGTTGGGATCGCCGTCCTTGACGAAGAACTGGCCGGAATCCTCCAGCTTCTGAAGCCGCATGGCTTCATCGAGCAACGACTGGCTCGACAGCTTGGCGTTTGGACCGCCGTCATAGGCGATCTTCAGCGCCTGCGCCGCCTTCTTGGCATTGGCGTAGGTGCTGGCCACCGCGACGACCCAGCCCGACGTCGTTCCGGTCTTGTCGTCGAGCGTGACGGCCTTGATGAAGCCCGGCACCTTCTTGGCGCCGCTGTCGTCGACCGATTTCACCGTGGCGCCGAAGCGCACCGGCGGCGTGACCACCGCGCCATAGGCCATGCCCGGCAGCATCACGTCGATGCCGTACTTGGTCGTGCCGTTGGTCTTGGAGGGGATGTCGAGCTGCGGCACCGAGACGCCGATCATGGTGTATTGATCCGGCGTCTTCAGCTTGATCGCCTTGAGCTCATCCGGCGTGAAGGTTTTCGTCGCCTTGCCGCTCTTGACGATTTCGGCAAAGCTCATGTGCTTCTTCGACTTCGGATGCGAGACCACGGAATCGCGCACCACGAGCTCGCTGGCCGGCACACCCATCGCGGCGGCCGCGCCTTCCGTCAGTGCCATGCGGCCCGCGGCGCCGGCGCGGCTCATGGCGTCAAAGTTCATCATGGTCGACCAGCTGCCGCCGGTGATCTGCGCGCCCAGCACGGGATCGTTGAACTTCGGATCGTTGGAGGCAAGTGCGACGCGCATGTCGCTCCATTTCGCGCCCAACTCCTCGCAGACGATCTGCGCCATGGTGGAGGCGATGTGCTGGCCCATGTCGGCCTTGCCGCAGGTCACGGTGACGAGACCATCCGGCGAGATCGCGTACCAGACGCTCGGCTCGAAATTGGCCGGCGCCGCAGCCGCCGCAGAATCGATGCCGGGCACGCCGGCATAGCCGAGCACCAGGCCGGTGGCGGCGGTGCCGACCAGGAAGGAGCGGCGGCTGAGATCGGTCGTCTCGGGGGTAATGTTCTTCACATGCTCGTTCATGTGGGCCTCCGCTCGCTGGAGGTGGCGGACGCGGTGCGCATCTCGGATGCGGCGCGCATGATCGCCTTCTGGATCCGCGAATAGGTCATGCAACGGCAGAGATTGCCGTCCATATGCGCCACGACCTCTTCCTTGGTTGGATTGGGATTCTTCGCAAGCAGCGAGGCCGCCTGCATGATCTGCCCGGACTGGCAGTAGCCGCATTGCGGCACCTGCTCGGCGATCCACGCCTTCTGCAAGGGATGATCGCCCTTGGCGGACAGGCCTTCGATGGTGGTGATCTTCTTGCCGGCGACGTCGCCGACCATGGTCTGGCACGAACGCACGGCTTCGCCGTTGACGTGCACGGTGCAGGCGCCGCACAGCCCGGCACCGCAGCCGAACTTGGTGCCGGTCATCTGCAATTGCTCGCGGATCGCCCAGAGGAGCGGCGTGTCGTTCGCCGCATCCACGGACAGACTCCGCCCGTTGATGGTGAGAGTTGGCATAGGCGTCTTCCCCTGCCGGTGCATGAAGCCGCTTACGGCGGCAACTTGTCTAGCGGACGCCCACCGGGCTGGCGTCCCGCCTTGGCGGCAAGCATGATTGGGTTCACGTGCGGAGGCAAATGCAATTTTGAATTGATCGAAAAAACCAGCTCTGCACTTGCTCGTTGTGCGCCGCGCCAACGGCGCCGACACAGCCACTGGACACAACAGCACGTGCGCCAGACATGCGTGCCATCGCATTCAGGCAGTTTCTTCGAGGTAACTTGGCAAAGTAGAATGCTGCCAACGGCGAACCTTACCCTCCCCTGGAGGGGGAGGGTCGATCGCGCGCAGCGCGAGCGGGGTGGGG
>NZ_JAULLN010000047.1:0-33918 GCF_041357655.1 Bradyrhizobium sp. DN3
GAATCACTGATATCTCTGCGTCGCAACAGCCGTCTTTTTCAACAGAATCGGCCATGAGCCGACATCGCTCCAATCAAGCGGCGATACTTGTCAGGCTCCTTAGCGGCCGTAGGGGAAGCAGCGGTTGCGATCGAGTGTGAGACCGAAATGCGCTCCCAGTGCAGCGATGGCCGCCTCCTGCTGAGGATAAGGATCGGCATTGGATGCGGCAACGATGATGATCCGGAACCCGCCGCGATCCTTGCCACCGGGTGGCAGCATCGCTGTCGTCAGTGCATTGCCCTCCCTGTCGCGCAGCGTGAGGAAAAGCGGCATCTCTCGCTGTATATGGGCCTCGAGGCCGATGTCGCGCTCGATCGCGTTGGGCCGCTCGGGACGCCAGGACTGGACTGCCTTCTCCCGCTCGCGGCGGAAATATTTCTCAACGGTGTGACCCATCAGGCGCGACTCATGCATCGCTTCACCTTCCGTCTCGATACGGAACCAGGTCTTGCCCTTCGGCGCGTCGCAAACATACTGCATTTCGCCCGTCCTGCGATCGCCGCAATTCTAGGGCGGCGGGCCTGCAAAGCCAATATGAGACTTGCTCCCGTGTATAGCGCCGCACGATCAGAGGGGCTAAGAGTTCTTGATTGGACGTTGAAGTTTTAGTGAGCCCAAACAATACTAGGTCGACCGGAATAAATCCTCTTCAAGGAGCGTCCCGATGCCTGACGTAAGGGAAAAGCAACGCGAAGCCCGCCGGAAGATCATTCGCCAATGGGCGAAGCTTCCGAAGGATAAACGGCAGTCTATGGAGGGGATTTCTGAATTCGCCAGGACCGCCGCTCAGCAGAACGAGAACGCATTCGTCCGCAGTCGTCGCGATCCGTATCAGAAGATCATGGGATGGCTATTGCCGCGTGCTCATCTCTGAACGACTGGGTCCTCTGCACATCCTATGCCCCGTTAGCGACCGGGATCGCGCGGCAGTGCAATGTCGCGAAGGGCCAACAGGTGACGTTCGAAATGAAAAAGGCCGCCAACCGAGGCGGCTTACTTTTGCACCTCCAGCTCTGCCAGGATTTTCGTGAGCGTCTCAAGCAAGCGCAAGGCGCGGGTCGCTGGGCGACCTTCGCACAGCGCTTCGCTCACCTCTTCAATTTCGCAATCGATACGGGCCCGAACTCGCGAGATCAGCTCGGCGCGGCGCTCCGGGTTGTCGATTAGAATGAGCATGGCTTCGCTATCATACAGGCGGGAGCGTGGCGGCAGCGCTTTGCGCTGCATCATCGGCGTCAAGGATCGCGACCTTGCGACCGAGTTGCCATATCTCGATGCCGTGGCGGTTGATCAAGCGCCGTGCGGCCTTGACAGCGGCTTCATCACTGGCCGCCTCAATCACCCGCGCCTCGCAGATGTGACCATCCTCGCCGATAATAAATGCTCGGTATCCGACCATATTGAATTGCTGCTCCGCGCTAGGTTGGCGGCCGCAATTCCTTGGGCGAAGCCAGTCGTTGACGCGGGAAGCGGTCTCGGCTTGGCGCGCACGACGCAAAAGTCCTTCGCGTTCAACGCCGGGCGGAGTGGCTTGGGCCCGCTGGCGCAGACGTTCTGCCTGTTCGAGCAGCCGCTGTTCGAGGGTGCTGGTTTGTTTGAAACGGCGTCGCATCGGCGCTGCTCCATTTAAGTTGGGGCGGGAGCGCAACCGGCGTTCTCATCACCGATAACTTGCCTTAAGGACGGTGCGGTGATCGAAGAAGTAGATACCCGTTATGTCTGGTTGTCGACGTAAATATTCGCGAGCTCGAAAGAAATGCTAGGAACTATTTCGCTTGAGAAGGCCATAGCACTCGCACGATAAATCTCGCACGAGGCTGCGATCCAGGATCTGAAGTTTTCCCCGCGAATAGGCAATGGCTCCTCGTTTTTGCAGCCTGTTTGCGACATCCGTGACGTATGTGCGGTGCACGCCCAGCATCTCCGACAGTAGCTCCTGTTTCAGTACGAAGTGATCGCTTTCTGCGCGGTCCGCCGTGTGGAGCAACCACCGACAGAAGCGCTGTTCGACGCCATGCAGCGAATTGCAGGCAGCTGTCATCGTGGTTTGGTCAAGCAATATGTCAGCACTCCTGACACACAGCTCCGCCATAGGCGCGCTGTCCGTCACCAAGTTCCGAAACTCCTTCGCTGAAATCTTCAAGGCTTGAACCGGTAGCTGGGCGACGACGCGAATGAGGGACGTGCGCGGCGGCCCAAGGCCCGCACGGGCTCCGATCATGCCTTCCCGGCCGACGACGGAGGTTTCGGCCATTCGACCATCTTTCAGCACGACCAAAAGCGAGAACATGCCCGATAGCGGGAAGTGAATGGCCGTGACTTCCTGCCCCTCCTTTTGAACAACATCGCCTTGGGCATATCCGACGACCGACGACCTCTCCCTTACAGACTCGAGGTCCCGTCGGGGAAGAAGGGCTAAGAGCTTGTTGCGAAGAGGATCATCCACTTGCGCACCTATCGCCCGATCGGTCGGGCCGGTCCGCAGGGGGTAAATCAACGCTCCGAGGGCGCTACCACGGAAGGGGTACGTGACGACAAAGTCGGATGAGGTCGATCCGTTCCTCACAATTCTTACGTTGCCGTGCAGGGGTCCCGGCAATCGTTCGTGCGCTCTGGATACCTAAACGGGAGCCTGGTGGATGATAGTTGAGGTCCGTTTGGGGTCATTCGCGTCGATTTGGCCGCGTCACCACCACGTCCGGTCTGGCCCCGGCTGCTGACGTGCCCGGCGCCATCGCGATCTTCGCCTTCGGGCCACGAGCGGCCCCAAATAGGTCCTTTGCTAAACCTGCGCTTCCGCTTTCGCATCCCGGCCATTTCGACCCAGACGCGGCTCCGTTCCCGCCAAAAGCCTTTGAACGTTGGCGCGATGGCGGATGATCACGTAAAAGCCGCCTCCGATAACCAGCAACCGATACGGCAATGGGTGCTCGACCGCGCAGACGAGAACGATTGCCGTCAACGCCGCGAGCATCGAGCTCAAGGAAACGATCCGGGTCATAGCCAGCACAACGCCAAAGACGGCTGCAGCCCCCAATCCCACGGGCCACGACATCGCCAGCAACACACCGAGCCCGGTCGCAGCAGACTTGCCGCCGGTGAAGTTCAGCCAGATCGATCGGCTATGTCCCAACAGCACGGCAATTCCAGCCAGACAAACAGCCCATGGCACCCAGATTTGCAGATCAGACGCTGTCGGCGGCGGGGATAGTTCTGCATAAAGCCAAGGACAGAACCAACGCGCGGCGATGATGGCACTCACGCCCTTCAGCACATCGCCCACGAGCACGAACAAGGCAGGCCATTTACCGAGGGTCCGCAAGACATTCGTTGCCCCGGTGGACTTGGAGCCATGATCTCGAATGTCGATGCCCCTGAGCAGTTTCCCCGCCAGATAGCCCGTGGGGACTGACCCGAGGAGATAGGCGATCACCAACCCAACCGCGCCCGCTGTCCAAAAAGCCATTGGTTTTATGTCCAGTTTCCCGAACGCTGTTTTATCTCCGACTTCGCGTGACCGCTATGGGTCTTGGCTGCGCGAAAACGCCAAGACGCTTGAAACCCATCAAGCTTCATCTAGATGCTGCGTCCGCCCATTGGGATGATGGGCTTCGCAAGGGGTCAATCCATCCCACGAGATTTGGGTCGAGCCCACCGGTCATCGACTAGCCCATTGCATTGTCCGGTATGGCCCAAGCGGACGTTAGTCTTATTCGATCACCTCGTCCGCAAACGCCAGCAGACCGGGCGGGATTTCGAGGTCCAGCGTCTTTGCGACCTTGAGGTTGATCACGAACTCAAATCTGGTGGGCTGCCAAATCGGCAGGTCGGCCGGCTTGTCCCCCTTCAGAATGCGGCCGACATAGATCCCGCCTTGCCGAAAGGCGTCGGTCAGACTGTTGCCGTAGCTCATCAAGCCGCCGGCGTCAGCAAAATCGCGCCACGGGTACATTGTGGGTATGGCGCTAAGCGCCGCTAGATCAACGACACGACGACGTTCAAGATTGAAGAGGCGGTCGGAGGTTACAAGCAGCGCGTTTGCTCGACGTTCGACCGATGTCGCAAACGCCTGTTCGAGCTCGGGGAGGTTTCGCGCCTCCAGAACAAGCAGTTGCAGTCCCGAGGAAGATGCGGCTGATCGCAGGCCTGTTACATCCGCATTTGGATTGTCCGGATTGACCAGCACCCCCACCAAAGACGCGTGGGGTAGTAGAGCATGCAGCAATTCGAACCGCTTCGGCTCGAGCGCGCTCACCTGGAACGCAACCCCAGTGGCATTACCGGCCGGGCGATTGATGGAGGCAGCCAGGCCCATAGCGACTGGATCGAGGCCCACCACGAACACGATAGGGATTTCCGAGGTCGTCGCTTTGGCGGCCAATGCCCCGCCATTGTCGGCGGTAAAGATCAGAGCGACGCGCTTACGAACCAAGTCGGCTGCGGCGTCTCGTAGTTCTTCATTGGCGTTGGGCCAACGTCCCGCGATGGAAACGTTCTGGCCTTCAACAAATCCCATTTGCTTGAGGCCGCGGCGAAACGCCTCCCCGAACGTCTCCGACCCGGGGCTCGGGCGATTGAGAGAGCCGATCACCGGCATTGCCAATTTCTGTGCCTGAGCGGGCAATGGCAAAGTCATTGCCGCGGCGCCAAAGGCCGTAATGAATTCGCGCCGTTTCATGCGTGTGACCTCGGAAGGCGCTTTGGACCAACTGAAGGCAGAGGTGCCAACGATAGAGGTCCAAGAACGGAAATCGCGTTTTCGAAGCCAAGCCGCAAGCCAACTCGCGGGTTGTTCTTGCAGCCGGTTCGCGATTCGAGAATCTTTACCGCTTCACTGGTTCAGTTACCGGTTTTCCCTTCTCAACCACGAAGACGTTGAATGTTTTTGCGGGAACGCTTCCCTTGTTGTTTGCTTCGTGAACGACGCCGGGTTCATTGTGATAGGATTGTCCCGCCGTATAAGTCTTGGCCTCACTGCCCTCTTTTCGACCGATGACCTCGCCTTCGAGCACGGTCGTGTATTCGTCGCCGGGATGGGTATGGAGGCCGGTGCCAGAGCCGGGCGGCCACTCGACGATCAGGGAGATAACTTCCTTGTCCGATTGCCCCGTCAGCGGCTCCTTCTGCAATGGAGTCACTTTCAGCTTCGGAGGCTCTTGTGCGAGAGCGACAGGATTCACGACGACGATTGTGACCAGCGCAATCGACGCCAAAATGTGAGCGAGCTTCATTGAGATCTCCCCCAGAATAATAAAAAGATAAACGCCTGTTTCAGTATAAGCGCGGCTAGATTATTCGTCGCGGTGCTTATTGCCAAGGCCGTTGGAGACAAGCTTTGTGGCAGCCAGCTCGTAGGATGGGTAGAGCGAAGCGAAACCCATCAAGCTTCATCCTCACAAATCGGATCGAGCTCATCTAGATTCTGCGTCCGCCAATTTGAGCGATGGTTTGGCAAAAGCTCAACCCATCCTATCTGGCCAGCTGTTCAAACAGTGCGTGGACGAGGAATGCTACTATTGGAAGCACCACGATCCCCGTTAAAAAACGTTGCTTCAGATATTGCCGTTGTTGATCGTCTCTTGGAAAAGTTTCCCAGGTTAGGTGTTCCCAGAAGCTCGTTCGAGGCGATGGCTTGATGCCTCTGATCCAAAGAGAGCCATGAACGATCAGCAAGCTTGTTAGCAGCGTCACCAGAATCGAAAAGCCATTAGACATAGAGCTCTCTTGCCCTCCGCGTCACATGCCGGCACCGCATCGACCAAGACTTGTGAGGAGGTAAGTGTTGATGGACGTCTGCGCCGCCGCCCCACGATGCCATCCTGCCCCTGTTTTGCCCGACGCGTCAACCAGATTTCGTAAAATCAAAAGCCGCAACGGCGGCCAGGCAATTGCTTGCCGTGCATGGGGCCCATGTCCGCGAGGCGTGTTGCCCGGCGAAATGCTCCAACCATGGCCTGTGCCGTCGCGTCTCGGATGCTAGAGTGGCAAGGGATCCGGCCGGATTATTTCGCAACATTCGATTTATCTGGGAGGCGATGATGAAGAATCTGGTGCTCGCGCTGGCCATTTGGTTGGGAGCTTCCGCAGCGACTGCAGTTGCAGGACCGGCAGAAGAAGCCAACGCGGTGATCGACCGATGGTCGGCCACCTACGGCGCGAACGACCGCGATGCGCTGGTTGGCCTGTACGCCTCCGATGCGATCCTGCTCGGAACGACAAGCCCGGTGATTTCCGAAGGCACCGAAGGGATACGAAAATATTTCAAGGACTTGCCGGGCAGCGGTCGCAAGAACACGATCGTCGAGAGGCGGACGATCGTTCTCAGCGAGACGTCGGTCGTGGGGACCGGATTCTATAATTTTGCCCGGGCAGCGGAAAACGATACGCCTCGTCCATCACGCTTCACCATGGTGCTCGCAAAGCGCGACGGTCGATGGATGATCGTCCACCATCATTCGTCACCCCTCTCGGCCATACGCCAATGATTTTCGGAAGAATGAACGACACTGGAGGAGATCGCCAAAGCGGAGGCTGACAGCGAGCCAGCTTTCCTTCGAACTTGTCAGCCTCGCCACCTTGAAGCGGTCAGCCTGCAGGATGGGGCGAGCGACGCGAAAACCCATCACCGCACAATCGGTCGAGCGACCAAGAATTATGAGATACTGCGCCCGCTCCAGAGGGCGATGGGGCTCGCACGAGCTTAACCCGTCCCAGGAGCCGTGGGACGTCACCGTCGAACCGCGGATCTTCCGATCGTCGGGCCCGCGATGTTGCCATCATGCCCCTGTTTTGCCCGACGGGTCAAACGGATTTCGTAAAACCAAAAAAACACAATGCCGCCAAGGGGCGGGCTACTGTGCATGGGGTTGTTTTCGCACTTTTTGTTTGAGCGAAGGCTCGCGCGGCCAGAGGCACGCCGGCGACACCTTGCGCAGTCGCCTCAGCTATCCACCTTCAGCGCGGCAATGAAAGCTTCCTGCGGGATGTCGACCTTGCCGAACTGCCGCATCTTCTTCTTGCCTTCCTTCTGCTTCTCCAGAAGTTTGCGCTTACGGGTGATGTCGCCGCCATAGCATTTTGCGGTGACGTCCTTGCGCAGCGCGCGCACGGTTTCGCGCGCGATCACCTTGCCGCCGATCGCCGCCTGGATCGGGATCTGGAACATGTGCGGCGGGATCAGCTCCTTCATCTTCTCGACCATGGCCCGGCCGCGCCCCTCGGCGCGGGTGCGATGCACCAGCATGGAGAGCGCATCGACCGGCTCGGCATTGACCAGGATCTGCATCTTGACGAGATCGGCCGGCTTGTAATCGGTGAGATGATAGTCGAACGAGGCGTAGCCCTTGGAGACTGACTTCAGGCGGTCGTAGAAATCGAACACGACCTCGTTGAGCGGCAGATCGTATTTCACCATGGCGCGAGAGCCGACGTAAGTCAGCTCCTTCTGCGAGCCGCGGCGGTCCTGGCACAGTTTTAAGACGCTGCCGAGATATTCGTCCGGCGTGAGGATCGTCGCCTCGATCCAGGGCTCGTCGATCTCGGCAATCTTGACCACGTCGGGCATGTCGACGGGATTGTGGATCTCGAGCTCGGTGCCGTCGGTCAGCTTCATCCTGTAGATGACGCTTGGCGCGGTCGCGATCAGGTTGAGGTCGAACTCGCGCGACAACCGCTCCTGGATGATCTCGAGGTGCAACAGGCCGAGAAAGCCGCAGCGGAAGCCGAAGCCGAGTGCGGCCGAGGTCTCCATCTCGAAGGAGAAGCTGGCATCGTTCAGCCGCAGCTTGCCCATCGCGGCGCGCAGCGTCTCGAAGTCGTCGGCATCGACCGGGAACAGGCCGCAGAACACCACCGGGATCGCCGGCTTGAAGCCCGGCAGCATGTCGGCGACCGGCTTCCTGTCGTCGGTGATGGTGTCGCCAACGCGGGTGTCGGCGACCTCCTTGATCGCGGCGGTGATGAAGCCGATCTCGCCGGGGCCGAGCTCGTCGACCTGCTGCATCTTCGGCGTGAAGAAGCCGACGCGCTCGACGTCATAGGCCGCGCCCGTGCCCATCATGCGGACGCGCTGGCCCTTCTTCATGGTGCCGTCGACGATCCGCACCAGCACGACGACGCCGAGATAGACGTCATACCAGCTGTCGACCAGCAGCGCCTTCAAGGTCGCGTCGCGATCGCCCTTCGGCGGCGGCAGGCGGGTGACGATGGCTTCGAGCACGTCGGGGACGCCGAGGCCGGTCTTGGCCGAGATCATCACCGCGTCGGAGGCGTCGATGCCGATGACGTCCTCGATCTGCTGCTTGATCTTCTCGGGCTCGGCGGCGGGCAGGTCGACCTTGTTCAGGACCGGGACGATCTCGTGATTGTTGTCGAGCGCCTGGTAGACGTTGGCGAGCGTCTGCGCTTCGACGCCCTGGCTGGCGTCGACCACCAAGAGGGAACCCTCGCAGGCCGCCAGCGACCGCGAGACCTCGTAGGCGAAGTCGACATGGCCGGGCGTGTCCATCAGGTTGAAGATGTAATCCTTGCCGTCCTTGGCGCGGTAGGCGAGGCGCACCGTCTGCGCCTTGATGGTGATGCCGCGCTCGCGCTCGATGTCCATGGAATCGAGCACCTGCTCCTTGCCCGCCATCTCGCGGTCGGACAGGCCGCCGGTCATCTGGATCAGGCGGTCGGCCAGCGTCGATTTGCCATGGTCGATATGGGCGACGATGGAGAAATTGCGGATGTTGGAAATGGGGACGGTCGTCATGGGCGCGGGATACCACTCACGCCGCGGTGCGGCAACCATTCCCTTACCCTCCTGCGCCGGCATGGGGCTCCCGCCGTCGATTTCAGTGGCGGCCTCTGCTATTTTCCCGCCTTTCTGTCATGGAAGCGGGCCATGTATTGGAAGATTCTTTCTGCCTTGTTGTTTGCCGCATGTTTCACCTTCCCGGCCGCCGCTGAAAAGCGTGTCGCCCTCGTCATCGGCAACTCCGCTTACCGGAGCGTGCCGCGGCTGGAGAACCCCGCGAACGACGCGCAGCTGGTGGCCGATACGTTGCAGCGGCTCGGCTTCGCGCTGGTCGGCGGGGGTGCCCAGGTCGAGCTGGACAAGGCGGGCTTCGACAACGCGGTCCAGCGCTTCGGCAACCAATTGATCGGCGCCGACGTCGCCTTGTTTTACTACGCCGGGCACGGCATCCAGGTTCGCGGGACGAACTATCTCGTGCCGATCACGGCGAATCCAACGCGCGAGACCGACGTGGATTTCCAGATGGTCGATGCCGCACTGGTGCTTCGCCAGATGGATGGAGCAGGAACCAAGCTGAACATCGTCATCCTCGATGCTTGCAGGAACAATCCGTTTGGCGGGCGTGGGCTGCGTGGCTCCGACGGCGGCCTGGCGCAGATCCGGGCTCCGGAGGGAACGCTGCTCTCCTACGCCACCCAGCCTGGAAACGTCGCGCTCGACGGCGCCGACGGGCATAGTCCCTACACGCGGGCGCTGGTCGAAACGATGCAGCGACCCGGGCTCGACGTGCTGCAGACGTTCAATCAGGTGGGGCTCATCGTCAAGCGTGCGACCGGCAGCGCCCAGCAGCCCTGGGTTTCCACCTCGCCGATCGACGGCTCATTCTACTTTTCGGGCGCAGCGGCAGGGCAGGTCGCGGCGGTCGACATGCCGGCGACGGTGACGGCGCCCACCTCAAACCTTCCGTCTTCCGCGCCGGTGACGAGGACTCAGTCGGATTTCCTGTTTCCGGATTCCGATAGCCGGCTGCTTGCCGATGCCGATCTGAGGGCGCTGAGCAAGGATGAGCTGCGCCTTGCGCGCAACGAGATCTTTGCACGGCGAGGACGCTACTTCAGCGCGCCCGATCTGACGGCGAGGTTCAGCAAGTTCGCCTGGTACGTCCCCCGGACCTGGGACCCTCAGCTCAGCACCGTCGAGAAGGAAAATGTCGCCTTGATCGAACGCTATGAATCCGGCGGCCCGGCTCAGAGCGGCTTCATCTTTCCCGATTCCGATCGACGCCTGCTCACGTCCGCTGATCTGCGTGGGCTTTCGAACGACGAACTCCGTATCGCGCGCAATGAGATCTTTGCGCGACGCGGACGATATTTCGAAGCGGCAGATCTCAAGGCCCGCTTTCAGCGCTTCTCATGGTATTTGCCCAATACATGGAATCCAAAGCTCAATTCGATCGAGGAGGCGAATGTCGCGCTGCTCGATCAGGCCGCCAAGCGTCGATGACGATGGCGCTGCGGGTAGCACACGTCGTTGGCATTCTCGTGCTTGCCTCTGCCCCGGCCAAGGCCCAGACCAGAGCCGAGCTTCTCGATCGGCTGGTTCGCGCCTATCCCGAGGCTCTGTCCGGTCACGACGGCAAGCAAATTGTCTGGCGCGATGGCACGGCGATGCCGGTCGACGACGGCATCGACGACAAGTCGTTTGATCAGCGCCTGCGCGACGCCTCGATCGTGGATCAGCTCCGTTTGCCCTATCCCGTCGGCGTTTCCGCGCCGCCCGCATTGAACGCCGATCCAGGAAGGTTCCGGAACGAAGCGTTCTTCAGGAAGATGTACGGCGATTGTCACAGTGGAGCGGTTCAGCGGAATCTGGTCACCATCACCTGGCTGCCTCGAACATGGGGGAAGGCGATCCAGGTGACCCGGATCAATGGCGTAGCGGACCGGCTCAAGGAGGTGTCGGCGGAAATCGACAAGCTCGCGCCGGCGCTGAAGGCCGCTGCCTTTCCGATTGCCGGCGTGCTGTCGTGCCGGCCGGTCGCCGATACCGGAAAGATGAGCATGCATGGCTATGCAGCCGCGATCGACCTGAATTTGCGATATTCCGACTATTGGCTGTGGGCGGGCCGGGGCAAGTCCATCCCTTACAAGAACAGGATGCCGCAGGAGATCGTCGACATCTTCGAACGCCACGGGTTCATCTGGGGCGGCAAATGGTATCACTACGACACGATGCACTTTGAATATCGCCCGGAACTGCTGGCCCGGTGATTGCGGATTTTTCGTGCTCGGGGTCCCCGCGTCCTTCATTCACGCCAAGCTGATTTCACTCCAGCGCAAAACGCGCTACGCAACGCTCCATGTCGAGCACGTCACTTCCCTCCGCCAGAGCGCGCACCAAGACCCGGCTCAGTTACAACCGCTTCCGGGCCTGGCTGATCGCCTGCGCGATCCGCCCCGAGGCCCGCCTCTGGCTGGTGATCCAGCTCGCTATCCTGCATGCCGTGCTCTGGACCTTCATCCTGATCAATCTCAAGGCGGCGCAGGACGTTCACATGGACGTCGCGGAAGCCTATGGCTGGGGCCAGAAATTCCTCTGGGGTTATGGCAAGCATCCGCCGCTGTCGGGCTGGGTCGCCGGTCTCTGGTTCAAGCTGTTCCCGGCTGCGGACTGGGCGACCTATGCGCTCGCGATGGCGACCGTCGGTGTCGGCATGGTGATCTGCTGGCTGGTTGCCTTGCGCGTGGTCGACGCGCGGCGTGCGTTCCTGGTCGTGGTGATGATCGCGCTCTACCCGATCTTCAATTTCAAGGGATTCAAGTACAACCCGGATCTGCTCCAGCTCGTCACGCTGCCGCTGCTCGTGCTCGCTTATCTCAACGCCTTCGCGAAGCGGAGCTGGCAATCTGGAGTCTTTCTCGGGCTTGCCGGTGCGCTGGCGCTGATGACCAAATATTGGGTGCTGACCATGATCGGCGCCATTGGCCTTGCCGCGCTGATCCATCCCGAGCGGTTGCGCTTCCTGTCGTCGCCGGCGCCATGGGTTGCGATCGCGACGATGGTGGTGGCGATGATCCCGCACATCGTCTGGCTGGCGGATGCGCATTTCGTGCCGCTGACCTATGCCGGCGACACCTACAGCCTCGAGGACAGCAGCCAGGTGCATCAGCTCGTCGCCGGCTACTTCCTGCATAATTTCGCGCTGCTGGCCCTGCCGGTCGCGCTCGCCGCGCTGGCGATGGCGCTGGTGCCGCCGTGGCTCACGTTGCTCATGCGCGCGCCCTTGCGCATCGTCACGCGAGCCTGGGCACGCGGGACCAATCCGGGTGTCAACCTCTCGCAGGCGCTGAACGTCTGGATCATCCAGATCATCGTCGCGTTCGGCCCGCCGCTCGGCGCGCTGGTGTTCAGCATCTACATGAAGACCGATTGGGGCATCTCGCTGTTCTTCCTGGTGCCCTTGGCGCTGGTCGCGATCCCCGCATTGCGGGTGCAGAGCTCGGTGCTGTTCAACATCGCCGCGATCTGGCTCGTGCTCAGCGCCGCCACGCTCGCCGCCTCGCCCTGGATCGCCGCACGCGAGATGGCGGCCAATGCCGGCAACACGGCGACCTATGGCGCGCGCTCGGAGCTGGCGCGCGAGCTGACGCAGGCCTGGCACGCGCGCTTTGCCTCGCGCTGGGCGGTCGTCGCCGGGACGATGGAGACGATTCAGCCGATGGTGTTCTACAGCCCCGATCACCCCAGCCCGTTCACGCCGAACGAAGCCTGGGCGTCCGGGCTGACCTCGCTCGAGGACGTCCGGACCTACGGCTTCATCGGCGTGTTCGATCCGACCGACGAACGTCTGCCCAAGTTCGAGAAGTGGGTCTCGGAAGTCGCGCCGAACGCCGAGCGCATGGTGATGACGACGCGCCGCTTCACCCACGGCAAGGCCGGTCCGGCGATGAGCTGGAACATCTACATCGTGCCGCCGGGGAAGTGAGCTCTCTTTACCTCTTCCCGCTTGCGGGGAGAGGTCGGATCGCTCTTGCGATCCGGGTGAGGGGGTACAGGTCTCACAACGAACTCATGCGCGGAGGGAGGCCCCTCACCCCAACCCTCTCCCCGTAAGAACGGGGCGAGGGAGCGCAGCACGGCGCCGTGGCGAGAGAAGGGCCTAAACCCCTTCCTCGTTGAACTTGCTCTCGACGAGCTCGGTGATCGCCGTGAGTGCCGCTTCGGCTTCGTCGCCGGCAGCCGCGACCGTGATGGTCGTGCCGGGACCCGCAGCCAGCATCATCAGGCCCATGATCGAGGTGCCGCCGACGGTCTCGCCGCCGCGCGTCACCCACACTTGCGCGTTGAAGCGCTCGACCGCCTGGACGAACTTCGCCGAGGCGCGGGCGTGCAGGCCGCGCTTGTTGATGATCAGAAGCTCTTTGGAGATCGCCCCCGCGGGCACGCCCGTTGCGGCTTGCGGCGCGTCGTCGCTCATTTGCCGGCGAGCACGCGGCTGGCGATGGTGACGTATTTGCGGCCGGCTTCCTGCGCCATCGCGATCGCGTCGGGCAGCGGACGCTCCTCGCGCACCTTGGCGAGCTTCACCAGCATGGGCAGGTTGATGCCCGCGAGCACTTCGACCTTGGGCCGGCTCATGCAGGATATTGCGAGGTTCGACGGCGTGCCGCCGAACATGTCGGTAAGGATCGCGACGCCGTCGCCGGAATCGACGCGGTTAACCGCCTCGATGATGTCGCTTCGGCAGAGATCGGAATCATCTTCGGCACCGATCGTGATCGCTTCGATTTGCTTTTGTGGGCCCATGACATGCTCAAGCGCTGCCTTGAATTCGTCGGCAAGGCGCCCGTGGGTCACAAGTACTAGACCAATCATCGGAAAACTCCTCGCGGGCGCTTTTGGTGCGCCGCACGAACGCGCCACTTTGACCATCCAGAGCCCCTGCGCAAGAGGGGATGTTGCGTATCTCCCTGAATCTAGACGGATGGATGAGGGGAGCTGCGCCGGTCTATTCGGTCGCGATAGTGGGGTTCATATGGTTACCATTTCCCTTCAAACAATCGGCTGAGGGCTTAACGGAAGATGAACTCTTGGTAGTGGTCAAGGCCGCAACAACCAATGGGAGGGGCGAATAGCCGCGGCTAACAGGGATTCGCGGTATTTCGACACCAGAAATGCTGGTTTTCAGCGATTCTGTCGCAGGCAGGCGCTCGGCGTCCGCCGCGTCGAGATCGACCACGAGGCCGACCATCGCATGCTCCACGAAGTCGCAGCGGCGGATTCCCAAGCCCCGGATCTCGATCAGACCAGCCAATACCGGAGCGGGGCGGACTTCAATTTCATGGCCGACTGTCGCCAGATGGACACGGTCATCCCCGACCAGAACGGCCCTTTCGATCAGGCCCGACCGGCCCGCCATGATCAAATCGAAGGCAAGGCGCGACTTGCCGGAGCCCGAGGGACCGCGGATCAGCACGGCAAAATTCCCGACCTTGACGGCGGAGGCGTGCACGCTGGGACCGCCGTCGCTCATAGCGCCGGCAGCCTCACCACGAAGCGCGCGCCCGTGACCGTCGGCGCGCCGTCGGCATCGAGCGGGCCTGCGCGGTTCTCGGCCCAGATGCGCCCGCCATGGGCATCGATGATCTGCTTGGAGATCGACAATCCGAGGCCGGAGTTCTGGCCAAAGCCCTGATGCGGACGGTCGGTGTAGAAGCGCTCGAAGATCCGCTCCAGCGCGTCGTCGCGGATGCCGGGGCCCTCGTCGTCGACCACGATCTCGATCTCGCCGCGCACGCGGCGGCAGGTGAGGCGTACCTTGCTGCCGGCTTCCGAGAACGATTGCGCGTTGGACAGCAGGTTGGAGACGACCTGTCCGAGCCGTGAATCGTGACCGGTCACGGCGAACGTGTCGGTCGGGCCGCGGCCCTCGAAGCGGGTCTCGACCGCGACGTCGTGGCCGAGTTTGGTCTCGTTGGCGACGGACGCAAGCGTCGTCAGCAGGCGGCGCAAATCGACCGGGATCGCATCCTGGCGCTGCAATTCGGCATCGAGGCGGCTGGCGTCCGAGATGTCCGAGATCAGACGGTCGAGCCGCTTGACGTCGTGCTCGATCACCTCGAGCAGGCGTGCGCGGCTGGTCTCGTTGCGCGCCAGCGGCAGCGTCTCGACCGCCGAGCGCAGCGAGGTCAGCGGATTCTTCAGTTCATGGGCGACGTCGGCGGCGAACATCTCGATCGCCTCGATGCGGCTGTAGAGCGCGCTGGTCATGTCGCGCAGCGCGCCGGAGAGGTGGCCGATCTCGTCGCGGCGGCGGGTGAAATCGGGGATCTCGATGCGGGCCTTGATGCGGCGGCGGACGCGCTCGGCGCTGTCGGCGAGCCGGCGCACCGGACCTGCGATCGTGCTGGCAAGCAGCAGCGACAGCATGATCATGACCGTTGCGGCAACACCGCCGACCTTCAGGATGGCGAGGCGCTCGGCGGTGACCATCTGGTCGATGTCGTCGCCCTGGGTCGACAGCATCAAGGCGCCGTGGATGGCACGCGAGCGCAGCACGGGGACCGCGACCGAGACGATCACCTCGCCGCGGGCATTGACCCGCACCATCGAGCGCTTCTGGCCCTGGAGCGCGTCACCCACCTCCGCGTAGCCATTGCCATTCTCGGGCCCGAGCTCGCGGTAGAGCGGCAGGTCGCCGCGGTTCAGCCAGGTCCGCACTGCGACCATGCCGCGCTCGACGATGCCGGGCTTTTCTGCCGGTGGCGGCAGATTGTAGCGCAGCACGTTTTCGAGGTTGCGGCTGTCGACCAGCAGGCTGCCGTTCGGATCGTAGATGCGCGCGCGCGTCTTGGTCGGCGAGATCAGCGTGCGCAGCACCGGCGCCACGCGCTCCGGATTGATCGGGAAGTCCAGCGGCGAATATTCGTCCGAGCCGCCATAGGTCTCGCCCGGCTTCAGATCGAGCAGCCGGTCGGGGTCGATGGTGATGGCATTGGTCTGCACGGTCGCAGAGGCCGCGATGGCGCCGGCGATGATCTCGGCCTGCACCAGGAGACTCTGCGCCCGCGCGTCGATCAGGCCGGCGCGGAATTGCGATAGATACAGGATGCTGGCGACCAGCGCGACGAGGCCGGCGAGGTTGAGCGAGACGATGCGGCGGGTCAGGCTCGAGAAGGACAGCGCGAAGAAGAACTGCCCGGCGCGCTTCAACCAGTTCAGCGGCCGCCAACCCTGCGGCTTGTCTTCGGCAACGTGCTCCGGAACGCCGTGGGATGCGACATCCTCGGCGCTCTGGTTTGGATCAGGCTGCGTTCGGTCAAGCAATGCTTACGCCCGCGTTAGGACAGCTCGTTGAGAAGGTCCCCGCATCCTAGAGCGATCCCGGTCCCGATGGAATCAGAACCGGCGATGCTCTCGTCTTTCGTGAAGCTGCCTGCCGCCTCAGGCTTCCTTGAAGCGGTAGCCGACGCCGTAGAGCGTCTCGATCATCTCGAACTCGTTGTCGACCACCTTGAACTTCTTGCGCAGCCGCTTGATGTGGCTGTCGATGGTGCGGTCGTCGACATAGACCTGGTCGTCATAGGCCGCATCCATCAGCGCGTTGCGGCTCTTCACCACGCCGGGCCGGGTCGCCAGCGCCTGGAGGATCAGGAATTCGGTGACGGTCAGCGTCACCGGCTCGTTCTTCCAGGTGCAGGTATGCCGTTCCGGATCCATGCGCAAAAGGCCGCGGTCGAGCGCCTTGGCATCGTTCTCCTTCGGCGCGACGGTCGGGTCCTTGGGCGCCGAGCGGCGCAGCACCGCCTTGACGCGCTCGACCAAAAGGCGCTGCGAGAACGGTTTGCGAATGAAGTCGTCGGCGCCCATCTTGAGGCCGAACAGCTCGTCAATCTCTTCGTCCTTGGAGGTCAGGAAGATCACCGGCAGGTCGGATTTCTGCCGGAGACGACGCAGTGTCTCCATGCCGTCCATGCGCGGCATCTTGATGTCGAGGATGGCGAGATCGGGCTGGGTGGTGCGAAAACCGTCAAGCGCGGAGGCGCCGTCGGTGTAGGTCATGATGCGGTAGCCTTCGGCTTCCAGCGCGATCGAGACGGATGTGAGAATGTTGCGGTCGTCGTCGACCAAAGCGATTGTGGGCATGAGCCTCTGCTTTCTGCTTTCCGTTTGGGTCGTGGCTTGAAACGGCGAGCAATCCAGTAATGCGCCGCATACAATGGGTGCCGAACTCGGCATACGAACCTTGTCACCGAGCAATGCAAGCTAGGCTGAAGTGTGACCAAGTTCCACGAAACGCGGCAGATCCGCCGCGTCTCGACCCATAACCTGGCCCCCGTTTACCCGAAAAAAGGCCTCCCTTGCAACCACCTGACCCCGAGAAAGCCGATGCAACCGACCCCGGATTTCGACCCCGCGAAACTCGCCAAATCGCTGCTGCGACGGTCGCGGCAGGGAGCGCTGGCAACCCTGATGGCCGGTAGCGGCGATCCCTATTGTTCCCTGGTCAATCTGGCGAGCCATCCCGATGGCTCGCCGATCCTGCTGATCTCGCGCCTCGCCGTGCATACCCGGAATATCCTCGCGGACAGCCGGATCTCTCTGATGCTGGACGAGCGCGCGGCCGGCGATCCCCTGGAAGGGGCCCGGATCATGCTGTCCGGCCGGACGGAACGGGCCGGCACCGACAAGGAGCTGCTCCAGCGACGGTATCTCAATGCCCATCCGGCGGCGGAGGGCTTTGTTTCGTTTAAGGATTTCTCCTTCTTCCGGATCCGGCCTACGGGAACCCATCTGGTCGCCGGTTTCGGCCGGATCGTCGACCTCAAGCCCGAGCAGTTCCTCACGGACCTCACGGGCGCCGAGGATTTGCTCGCGGCGGAACAGGGCGCCGTCGAGCATATGAATGCCGACCATCGCGACGCCATGAACCTCTATGCCACAAGGCTCCTCGGCGCCGCCGAGGGCGACTGGCGCTGCACCGGCTGCGATCCGGAAGGCCTCGACATGCAAATGGATCAGACCGCCCTGCGGCTGGACTTCCCGGAGCGGGTGACGGATGGCACGGCACTGCGCAAGATGCTGGTCCGCCTCGCTGGTGAGGCGCGCAAGAAGATGGACCAGGGCGCAACGCTTTGAACGTCGCCGCTCATCGCTGCGACCCAAGACCGTAATCGGTCCGACGGCGGCAGCGAGAGTGTTCATGGCAAGATGGAATCGACTGGCGCTGATCGCAGGCCTCGCGCTCGCGGCGAGCGCATCGCTGTCCACGGCTGGCCTTGCCCAGAAGGGCAATCTCGCGGCGCAGGGCGCCAAGATCAACGCGCTCATGAGTGCCGGCAAGTATTCGGAAGCGCTTCCGCTCGCGCAGGCGATGGTCGCGAGCCTCGAGAAGAGCGACAACGGCCGTGAACTCGCCGCTGCGCTCAACAATCTCGGTCAGGTCCGCGCCGGCCAGGGGAGCGACGATCTGGCCGAGCCGCTCTACAAGCGCGCGATCGCATTGATGGAAAAGTCGCTCGGCCTCGACACTCCATTGGTCGCGTCCGAACTGACAAATCTCGCCGCGCTGTATCAGCGGCAGGGCCGCTTCGCCGAGGCCGAGCCGCTGTTCAAGCGTGCGCTCGCCGTGCGCGAAAAGAGCTTGTCGCGTGAGCATCCCGACGTCGGTCAGGCCCTCAACAATCTGGCCACGCTCTATGTCAAGCAGGAGCATTTTGCCGACGCCGAGCCGCTGTTCCAGCGGGCGCTTGCGATCTACCAGAAAGCCGCCGGGCCCGAGCATCCCGCGGTTGCGACAGTCCTGAACAACATCGGTCAGGTCGATCGCGACCTCAATCGCGATGCTGATGCCGAAGCGCCGATCAAGCGTTCGCTCGCGATCCGCGAGAAGGTGTTGGGGCCGGAGCATCCCGACGTCGCCCGCTCGCTGAACAATCTCGCGGGTCTCTATCAGCACCAGCAGCGCTATGCCGAGGCCGAGCCGCTGTATCGCCGCGCGCTGGCGATC
The DNA here is from genome assembly GCF_041357655.1 of Bradyrhizobium sp. DN3. NCBI lineage: Bacteria > Pseudomonadati > Pseudomonadota > Alphaproteobacteria > Hyphomicrobiales > Nitrobacteraceae > Bradyrhizobium > Bradyrhizobium sp. DN3. Next base: position 18,789 of record NZ_JAULLN010000047.1, read on the forward strand.
CGCGAGCGCGCATTCGGCGCCGATCACCCCGACGTCGCAATCTCGACCAGCAATTTCGCCTATTTCCTCGAGGTGTCCGGGCGGACTGCCGACGCCTTGCCGCTCGCGGAAAAGACGCTCGCCAACAATCGTGCGCAGTTGCGCGTCGTGTTGCCGATCCTGTTTTCCGCGCGGCAGCAGCATCTCCTGCCGGACGACAAGGGGCTGGACGAGGCGCTCGCGGCGATCCAGCGCGGCACGCAATCCTCTGCCGCCTCCGCCGTGAACAAGCTCGCGGTGCGGTTGGCCGCCGGCAGCGACCGGCTCGCCGAGCTCGTGCGCAAAGATCAGGATCTCGCGGCCGAGTCCGACGCGCTCGACAAGGCGATGATCGCTGCGGTGTCGAAGCCTTCCGCTCAACGCGACCGCGCGGCCGAACAGCGCAGCCGCGCGCGGATCGCGGCAATCGCGAGCGAGCGCAGCGGATTGCAGAAGACCCTCGCCGTCGAGTTTCCCGACTATTCTTCACTCTCCAACCCGCTGCCGCTGGCGGTGAAGGACATTCAGGCATTGCTGTCGGCGGACGAGGCGATGGTGCTTTATTCGATCGTCGACAAGCAAAGCTACGTCATCGCGATCACCCGCGACGGCGTCGACTGGAAGGAGATCCCGCTCGGCGCTGACGCGCTGGCGCAGAAAGTGTCCGCCTTCCGCCGGGGATTGGACGTCGGCAAGGCGCACGATGCCTCCGGCAAAGCCGGATTGTTTGACCTTGCGCTCGCGAGCGAGCTCTATGCCGCGCTGCTTGGTCCGGTGGAGGCGCTGACGAAAGACAAGCGCAACTTGCTGGTCGTGCCGTCGGCGGCGCTGACCGCGTTGCCGTTTCATCTGCTGGTCACGGAGAAGCCGCAAGCTGCGATCCCGGACAGGCTCGAAGGCTATCGCAGCGCCGCCTGGCTGTTGCGGCGCCAAGCCGTCTCGGTGCTGCCGTCGGTGATCAGCCTGAAATCGCTGCGCGCCTTTGCGCGCAGGGATCAAGGCATCAAGCCGATGACCGGCTTCGGCGATCCCGTGTTCAACCCTGCGCTGGAGGGACCGGCCGAGCGTCGTGCCGCACGCGGCAAGGTGGCGGCGCGCAGCATTGCGACCATCGCCTATACCGACTTCTGGCGCGGTGCCGGCGTCGATCGGGCGCGGCTGGCGCAGGCGCTGCCGCAACTGCCGGATACTGCGGACGAGTTGAACGCGGTGGCGAGGGATGTCGGCGCGACCGATGCCGACATCCATCTCGGTCGCGACGCCAGCGAAACGACGCTCAAGCGTGCAGCGCTTGCTCAATATGGCATCATCTACTTTGCCACCCACGGCCTCGTCGCGGGCGACATCAAGGGACTGGGTGAGCCCTCGCTTGCACTCTCCATTCCCGATCAGCCATCGGAGCTCGACGACGGCCTGCTCACTGCGAGCGAAGTCGCCCAGCTCAAGCTCAATGCGGATTGGGTTGTGCTGTCGGCCTGCAACACCATCGCGGGCGACAAGCCGGGCGCCGAAGCCCTGTCGGGATTGGCGCGCTCGTTCTTTTATGCCGGTGCCCGCGCGCTCCTGGTCTCGCATTGGGCGGTGGATTCAGAAGCTGCCACGCGCTTGACCACCTCGACGTTCGAGCTGCTCAAGAACGAACCGAAGATCGGTCGCGCCGAAGCCTTGCGCCGCGCGATGTTAGCCTATCTCGATGACGCCTCGTCACCGCGTAACGCCTACCCTGCGATGTGGGGACCGTTCGCACTCATCGGCGAAGGTGAGGTACGATAGGAAGCCACGTCGGGCATTGTGCGTCGCAATAACCGGAAGTAACGCGCAAATGCGCGTTTGGTTGCGCGATCATTCGAACTTTTTGAATGCGCCTGCTCAGAGCTGACATGCGCGACGTTTGGCGCGGTCTTTGAATAAACTAAATCCTACGGGATCAGCTTGGCAACGCCAGCGTTCATCAGTATTAGGTCGCCCAACCGAGGCTAAATGGCCTATATTCACGGTGACCGCGATGGCGCCAAAGTTTGGTCGCGCTAAGTGTCGCGGGTTCTAGGAGGATTTTTCGTGCAAGAGACGGGCGTGCGCAACGGTGCCTTCGGCGCCGACAAATTCGGCTTAAAGAATCTCAAGCAGGTTCACTGGAACCTCGGTGCGCCACAACTCTATCAATACTCGCTCTCAGCAGGCGAGGCGGTGCTGTCCGCCGACGGTGCGCTCTGCGCCGACACCGGCGAGTTCACCGGCCGCAGCCCGAAGGACAAGTTCACGGTGCGTGACGCCACCACCGACAAGAAGATGTGGTGGGCCGGCAACCAGTCGATCACCGCGGAGCAGTTCGAGGCGCTCCATCAGGATTTCCTCAAGCACGCCGAAGGCAAGACTCTGTTCGCGCAGGATCTCTATGGCGGCGCCGATCCGGCCTACCGGATCAAAACGCGCGTCTTCACCGAGCTCGCCTGGCACTCGCTGTTCATCCGCACGCTGCTGATCCGCCCCGAGGCCGTCGAGCTGTCGAGCTTCACGCCCGAGCTCACCATCATCGACATGCCGAGCTTCCGCGCCGATCCGAAGCGCCATGGCGTGCGCTCGGAGAACGTCGTCGCGATTGATTTCGCCCGCAAGATCGTCCTGATCGGCGGCTCCTACTACGCAGGCGAGATGAAGAAGTCGGTGTTCACCACGCTGAACTACTATCTGCCCGAGCGCGGCGTGATGCCGATGCACTGCTCCGCCAATGTCGGCGCCAACGACGACACCGCGATCTTCTTCGGGCTATCAGGCACCGGCAAGACCACGCTGTCGGCCGATCCCAACCGCACCCTGATCGGTGACGACGAGCACGGCTGGGGCCCGAACGGCGTGTTCAATTTCGAAGGCGGCTGCTATGCCAAGTGCATCAAGCTGTCGAAGGAAGCCGAGCCCGAGATCTTTGCTGCATCGACGCGCTTCGGCGCGGTGCTCGAGAATTGCGTGCTCGACAAGGACACCCGCGTCGTCGATTTCGACGACGGCTCCAAGACCGAGAACACGCGCTCGGCGTACCCGCTCGACTTCATTCCGAACGCCTCGCGCACCGGCCGTGCGCCGCAGCCGAAGAACGTGGTGATGCTTGCCGCCGACGCGTTCGGCGTGCTGCCGCCGATCGCAAAGCTCTCGCCGGCGCAGGCGATGTACCACTTCCTGTCCGGCTATACCGCCAAGGTCGCCGGCACCGAGCGCGGTCTCGGCAACGAGCCGCAGCCGGAATTCTCGACCTGCTTCGGCTCGCCCTTCCTGCCGCTCGACCCCAGCGTCTACGGCAATATGCTGCGTGAGCTCATCGCCCGGCACAATGTCGACTGCTGGCTGGTCAACACGGGCTGGACCGGCGGCAAGTATGGTGTCGGCTCCCGCATGCCGATCAAGGTGACGCGCGCGCTGCTCACCGCCGCGCTCGACGGCTCGCTTCGCAACGTCGAATTCCGCACCGACAAATATTTCGGCTTCGCGGTCCCGACCGCCCTGCCGGGCGTACCGAGCGAAATCCTCAACCCGGTCAACACCTGGAAGGACAAGGACGAGTTCGACAAGACCGCGCGCGCGCTGATCGGCATGTTCCAGAAGAACTTCGCCAAGTTCGAAGCCCAGGTCGACGCCGAAGTGCGCGCAGCCGCGCCGGACGTGAAGCTCGCGGCGGAGTAGGATCGCAGCGCTTGGAATGCAAAAGGGCGGCCGCGAGGCCGCCCTTTTTGTTTTGCGCGATATCTCTCCACCGTCATTGCGAGCGCAGCGAAGCAATCCAGAATCCTTCCGCGGAGGCAGTCTGGATTGCTTCGCTGCGCTCGCAATGACGAGCCTGCGGGAGCAGCTCACGCCTTGAAATAGGCGATCTGCGTCGTCGTCGCGAGCAGTCGTCCGTTCGGTGACCACAGCTCGCCGTTCTGGTCGCCATAGCTTTTGTGGAAGATCTTGGCGTCGGCCGTCGCCAGCACGCGCGTGATGTCTTCAGCCGCCAGCTCTTCGGCATCGGTGTGGAAATACGTCGTCAACGACACCGTGCCGAATGGCACCAGTTCGCGCCGCGCATGGAAGATGCGGCCGAAGAAGGCATCCGACATCGACATCAGCGACAGCATGTCGAGCTTGCGCGGCGTGCGGTCGCTGATCCAGATTTTCGAATAGGTGCTGGCGGGCTCGGCCTGCGGCGGGCCGATCCGCATCTCGCCCTCGACGAAGCGGAATTCATACTGGTTGGCCCAGGACGCCGCGATCTTCGGGAATGGCAGCGTCTGTTCGAACGGCTTGGCGTCCGGGCACTTCGCCACCCCGTGCTCCCAGGACGGCCGGCGCTCGGCGAACACGGCGGTGGCGAGCGTTGCGACCTCGCCGCCGCCTTGGCTGAGCTCGACGCTCCAATGCTGGCTGGAGCGGTTGGCCTTCACCAGCCGTACGTCGAGATCGAACGGCCCCTTGGCGATCGGTGCGCAGTAATTGACTGTGAGCGCGAGCGGATCGCCGGCGCGTTCGGGATGATCAATCAGCGCGCGCAAAATGGTCGCGGCGGTGGCGCCGCCGAACGGACCGACAAAGGCCCAGTAATCGTCGCTGGTGTGCCCCTGCCAGCCGGAGTCACCGGCGGTGATGCGGGTGGCGTCGTCGAAAGGATGCGGGAGCTTGGCGTGCATTATGTTCCTCGGTGTCTCCCCGACGGTCATTGCGAGCGCAGCGAAGCAGTCCAGACTGTCCCCGCGGAAGGAATCTGGATTGCTTCGCTGCGCTCGCAATGACGGTGTTTGAAGCTAGGGTGTCCGTATCACTGACGCCAGCTTGGGGATGACGACAATCATATCATCATCCGCCTTGCAAGGTGCAATAACCTCGCAGGTAAGGCCGATTTCACGCTGCGGAAAATCAGCCTGCGACGTCGCGCAGATCTGGCAGCAGCGGCGTGGTCGGATTGACCGGCACGTTCCAGATCTCCTCGGCGTATTCGCGGATGGTGCGGTCGGACGAGAACCACGCCATGCGCGCGACGTTGAGGATGGACGCGCGCGTCCAGGCCGGCGCCACCTGCCAGCGCGCATCGATCGCGCGCTGCGCCTCGTAATAGGAATCGAAATCGGCGCTGACCATGTAATGGTCGAGATAGCGCAGCGCATGCGCGATGGATTCGAAGCGGCCGGGATCGCCGTTTGAGAATTCGCCGGTCCCGATCGCATTGATGGCACGCTGGAGCTTCGGCGAATTACGGATGACGTCGGACGCATCCAGACCCTGCTTGCGCCGGATCATCACGTCGCCGGCCTCCAGGCCGAAGATCGCGATGTTCTCGGCGCCGACATGGTCGCGGATCTCGATATTGGCGCCGTCGAGCGTGCCGATGGTGATGGCGCCGTTCAGCGCCAGCTTCATGTTGCCGGTGCCGGAGGCTTCCATGCCGGCGGTCGAGATCTGCTCGGACAGGTCGGCTGCGGGAATGATCACTTCGGCCAGGCTGACATTGTAGTCGGGCAGGAAGGCGACCTTGAGCTTGCCGCCGATCGCAGGATCGTTGTTGACGGCCTCGGCGACGTCGTTGATCAGCTTGATGATCAGCTTGGCGTAGCGATAGCTCGCCGCCGCCTTGCCCGCGAAAATCTTCACCCGCGGCACCCAATTGCCGTTGGGATCGTCCTTGATCGCCTGGTACAGTGCGACCGTCTCGATGATGTTGAGGAGCTGGCGCTTGTACTCGTGGATGCGCTTGATCTGCACGTCGAACAGTGCGCCAGGATCGACCTTGATGCCGAGCCGCTCGCCGATCAGCCGCGCCAGCGCCGCCTTGTTGGCGTGCTTGACGGCTCGGAATTTCTTCTGGAATTCGACGTCGCTGGCGCGGGCTTCGATCAGGCTGAGCTGGGAGGGATCGTCGAGCACGGCATCGCCGCAGGTCTCGCGCAACAGATCGGTCAGCTTCGGGTTCGCCAGCATCAGCCAGCGGCGGAAGGTGATGCCGTTGGTCTTGTTGGTGATGCGGCCGGGATAGAGATGGTTGAGATCGTGGAACACGGTCTCGCGCATCAGGTCGGAATGCATCGCCGAGACGCCGTTGATGCGGTGCGAGCCAACGAAGGCGAGCTGGCCCATGCGCACGCGGCGGCCGCTCTTCTCGTCGATCAGCGAGACCGAAGCGCGGAAGTCGATGTCGCCGGGGCAGCGCGCCTCCGCCAGCGCCAGATGCTGCACGTTGATGCGGTAGATGATCTCCAGATGCCGCGGCAACAGCTGCTCGAACAGCTCGACCGGCCAGGTCTCGAGCGCTTCGGGCAGCAGCGTGTGATTGGTGTAGGAGAGCGTGGCGACCGTGATCTTCCAGGCCTCGTCCCAGCGGAAATTGTGGAGGTCGACGAGGATGCGCATCAGTTCGGTGACGGCGAGGCTCGGATGGGTATCGTTGAGCTGCACCGCGACCTTGCCGGCGAGGCTGCGGAGCTGGCCGTCGGAGGCGAGATGCCGTTTCACCAGATCCTGGAGCGAGGCGGAGACGAAGAAATATTCCTGGCGCAGCCGCAGCTCGCGGCCCGCCGGGCTCTCGTCGTTCGGATAGAGGAATTTGCAGATCGCTTCCGCGCGCGCCTGCTCGGCACTGGCGCTGACATAGTCGCCCTTGTTGAAGGCATCGAGCCTGAGCGGATCGGGCGAGCGCGCCGACCACAGGCGGAGCGCATTGACGTGCTGCCCGCGCCAGCCGACGATCGGCGTGTCATAGGCGATCGCCTGCACGGTCTCGCCCGGGTGCCAGATGGCGCGGTCACGGCCCTTGTCGTCGACATGCTCGACGCCGCCGCCGAAATTGACGTCGTAGATCACCTCCGGCCGCTGCAATTCCCAGGGGTTGCCGAAGCTCAGCCATTCGTCCGGATATTCCTGCTGCCAGCCCTGATTGATGATCTGGCGGAACAGGCCGTAATCGTAGCGGATGCCATAGCCGATCGCGGGGATCGACAGCGTCGCCATGCTCTCCATGAAGCAGGCGGCGAGCCGCCCCAAGCCGCCATTGCCGAGCGCCGCGTCCGGCTCGCATTTGCGCAGCTCGGGCAGCGACACGCCGAGATCGCCGAGCGCGAGCTCGAAGATCTTCAGGAGCCCCATGTTGTTGAGCGCGTCGGTGAAGAGGCGGCCGATCAGGAATTCGAGCGAGAGATAATAGACGCGCTTGCGCCCGGCGTCGTAGCTGCGCTTCTCCGCCGTGAGCCAGCGATGCACGATGCGGTCGCGCAGCGCGAGCGCGGCGGCCTGGTACCAGTCGTGCCTGGTCGCCATGCCCGCGTCCTTGCCGATGGCAAGGCGCAGCTTCGCCAGGATCGCACCCTTGATCTCAGCCAGCGCGAGCTCGTCGATGGGCTGGCCGGGGGCGGGAAAATTTGGCTGGAACGATTGATCTTGCAAGGCCGTCACTTCCTGGTCGAACGAACACCACTCACCCTACGCGTCATGCCCCTGCACCGGAACCATCGCTGGCGCGGTCGTGCACTGCGTTGATGCAAATTTATGCAAGGAACGGGCCGATTTTGGAACCCGGACCAGCACGGAGAAACATGGATTTGCTGCTACAATGGCGGCCAATTCAGCCATCACTGTGGAGGAGACCCATGAGACCTCTGATGAGACTGCTGATCGAAATCGCCACTGCGACCCTGCTCATTGTCTGCATCAGCGTCTCCACCGCCGCCTCCGCCGCCGGAAAAATCGGCCGCAGCGCCGACGGCCTCAGCTGCGCCGTCTCGCTCCCGCAAAACGCAACGCCAGCAGCCCGCTGCGCCGCCATCAAGCGCCAATGCGGCGGCAAGTTTTATGCGAGCGCGTGCGGAGACAGGCTGATGTCGGCGGTGAATTGAGGGGATCGTGCGGCGGAAACAGCGCTCGTTTGGCCGAAGGCTTTCACTGGGTTGTCGTCCCGGCGAAGGCCGGGACCCATAACCACCGTTGTCAAATGAGATGCGATAGGTCGCGCCAATCCGGATTTTCCTGCTCGATCAAGCGAATCTTCCAGTCGCGGCGCCATTCCTTTAGCGCCTTCTCACGTGGAATGCTTCGGATGGCGAAGTGTAGGTTTCGACGTAGACGAGCCGCGTCACGCCATATTTCGTGACGAACTTCGAACCGCGTCCAGAACGATGCAATGTCAGCCGATTGCTGAGATCGTTGCAAACGCCGATGTACAACGTGCCGTAGCGGCGGCTGGCCAGAATGTAGACGTAGTACGCGGCTGGCGTATTCATTGGCGGCACCCATGTCCGAAAACGTCTGACAGCGGTGTTTATGGGTCCCGGCCTTCGCCGGGACGACATTGTGGAAGCAACAGAACAAATTAAGAACACTTTAGCAAGTCTTTGATATATCGTTGTGATTCGGCATCTCGCCGACACAATATCTAGCGTCCTTCAGACTTCGCGAGGACTACATGTCCACCATTGCGTTCGATCAATTTGCCCTCACCCGGATCGCCGATTTCGCGCGGTCGCTGTCGCGACTGCATTGGGCGGCGCGGCGCCAGAGGATCGATGACGACCAGTTCGACCGCGAGTTCAACGCGGTGTGCCAGTCGATCTGGGGCTACACCATCGATGACATCAGCGACGAGCTGTTTTCGACCGACGACCATCTGTTCCTCGACACGCTGGACGAAGCGCATGCGCGCATCTTCGCGGCCGAGCAGGGTTATGACCTCGTCGATGACCAGGGCATGCTGACCGATTGGTGGGGCTTTTGCTGGATGATCCTGGCCGAGAAGCGCGGCCTCCTGACGCCAGACAATCGCGCCGCTGCGCGCGCGGCGATCGAGGAGAAATATCTGGCGGCGCCGAACGTGATCGGGGTGATCATTGGGAGGTAGGCGCCGTGCCCCGGGCGGCGCAGCGCAGCACGTCAGTGATGCGCTGCTGAACCGGGGCCCAGAAATTGCTGGGTCCCGGCTCAGCGTCGCATCGCTTTCGCGCTGCGCCGCCGTCCGGGACACGAGATCAATCCAATCCCGCCCGCTTCGCCGGCTTCTGCGTCTTCGGCACTGTCACGTCGGGCAGCGCCTCGCGCACGATCTCCGCGGCCGGCGCATCCGCCGCCACGGTCTCGGCGCGCACCGGGGCTACCTTCATCTCGCCAAGACGCGCGCGGACCTGCGCGGTGAGGCCGGGATAGGAGGCAACCGGAGTGAAGTCCGCAGCCTGGTCGTTGCCGACACGGATGCCGGTATAAGCGACGAGGCCGTCGGCGGTCGCAATCACGTCGCCGGCCTTCAGCGATGAATCCAGCGCGAGGTCGACCGGGGCGAGGCCAACCGGCTCGCGCCCGTTGCAGGTGCAGTCGGCGCGCAGCGCCTTGCGATAGGCGAACGCGTTCTCACTGTCGGCGTAGCGCTCGCCGGTCTGCGACGCGGCGCCCTCGATCGAGGAGCCGAAATAGACTTTCGTCGCGCTGGCAGGGCAGAACGCCTGACACATCTGCGCCGGCGAGACGAGCCCGCGCATCAGCGGAAAATATTTGCCGTCGCAGCTGCGCACGCAGAAGGCCGGACCGGAGCCGCCGGCCGCCGCCGAACGGGTCGGCGGCGCATATTGCGGGGTTGCGGCATTCTGCTGGCCGGTGAAGGGATCGGTGTAGGAGCTCGCCTGCTGCGGCACCTCGCGCTGCGGGCGCTGCTGCTGCAGGCCACCGAAGAAGAAGTCGAACAGGCCTTCGGCCGAAACCGGAGCCGGGGCGACGAGCAGCGGTGCCGCAAGGATCGCGGCCACAAGCATCGCGCGACGCTGCCGGCGCGCATGGGACGAGATTGTACGCAACGCTCACTCCACGGACGCTACTGAACCCGGCCGAGACCAGCGAGGTCTTGGCACATGGTTCACCATAAAGCGGGATGGTAAATGAGCAGTTGAGCGGAGGCGGTTTCAAGTCGAGGCCGTGACCTCTTTGAGGCCGGGCACAGCTTCCGACGGATCGTTGCTTCCGGGCCACGCCCGCATGACGGCGAGGGCTGTTTCGCGGCCTCAAGCCTTCAAGAATTCCGACGCCTTGTAGAGCGAGCGGAACGGCAGGCCGGCCGCGCCGAAAGTGTCCGTGGCGCCTTCCTCGCGGTCGACCATGGTCAGCACCAGTACCACATTGGCGCCGGTCTCGCGCACGGATTCCACCGCCTTCATCGCCGAGCCGCCTGTGGTGGTGACGTCCTCGACGATCACGACGCGCTTGCCCGCCAAGGTCTCGCCCTTGGGCAAGCCCTCGATCGCGAGCTTGGCGCCGTGCTCCTTCGGTTTCTTGCGCACGAAGAACGCCGCGATCGGATGGCCCTTGATCCAGGAGATCTGCGCCAGCGCGCCGGCGAGCGGCACCGCGCCCATCTCGAGCCCGCCGATGAAATCGAGCTTGTCGTCTTTCAGCGCCTCGTAAGTGAGCTCGGCGAGTAGCGTCGCGCCCTCGGGGTCGAGCATGGTCGGCTTGAGGTTGAAGTAGAAATCGCTCTTGCGGCCTGACGCGAGCGTCACCTCGCCGCGGCCAAAGGAGCGCCGGCGGATGATTTCGAACAGGCGGGCGCGGGAGGCTGATTTCGACACGACGGTCCCTCGAACAGCGTTTTTGAAGGAGGCGGAATTTATCCGCGACCGCCGCGACATTCCAGAGGGGGCGTCTCCCGTCAACAGGGATCGGCCATCTCCGCCCACCGGTTGTGGGGGTGCAACCTTCTGGAGTAGGTGAGGGCCGAACCTGTCAGGGGGAAGGGAAGCAAGGCATGACCATCGAACTGCACACCTGGAACACGCCGAACGGCCGCAAGATCTCGGTCGCGCTGGAGGAGATGGGGCTGCCCTACAAGGTGATCCCGGTGAACATCACCAAGGGCGAGCAGATGGCCCCGGAGTTCCTCAAGCTTTCCCCCAATAACAAGATCCCCGCGATCGTCGACCCCGAGGGTCCTGACGGCAAGCCCGTCAGCATCTTCGAATCCGGCGCGATCCTGCTCTATCTCGGCGAAAAGACCGGAAAATTCCTGCCGAAATCGCTTGCCGCGCGCATCCCCGTCTATGAATGGCTGATGTGGCAGATGGGCGGCTTCGGCCCGATGCCCGGCCAGGTGCATCATTTCATCGCGCTCGAGAACGAGCAGGACCGCGCTTATGGCCTGAAGCGCTTCATGGCGGAGACGCGCCGGCTCTATGGCGTGCTCGACCGCCGGCTGGAGGGCCGCGACTTCGTCGCCGGCGAGCTCTCGGTTGCCGATTTCGCCATCCTGGGCTGGGCCTGGCGCCATCCGCGCCACAAGGTCGATCTCGCCGACTTCCCCAACGTCAAGCGCTGGTACGACGCGCTGATGGCGCGGCCCGCGGTGAAGCGGGGGATGGAGGCGAAGCTGGATTGAGGTTGCTCTTTAGCCTCTCCCATAAGGGGAAACAGGAGATACCTCGCCCAATAGGCCAGCCGTCCTACCGCATTATCCTGCCGATTCTTTTGTTGCCTAAGCAACTAATTTGTGCGAACCGTTTCCCGGACAAGGACGACGGCGGAGGAACCGCCGCGTCCGATCTCGGAGGAAACAATGCGCGGCCGGACTGGCGCCGTCGGCAAATGCTGGCGCACGTCTAGACATGAGGGGAGCGGACAGCCGGCGCGCGGCCTGTCAGGGCTCGGTGCCGCCGGTCACCGCGCCGAGATTTTCGTGCAGCCTGCGGAGCAGGTCGATCAGCACCTCGCGCTCGTCCTTGCTGAGGCAGGACAACAGGCGCTGCTCGCGTTCGAGCGCGGCGACGATGACCTTGTCGTGGGTGGCGCGACCCTTCGCCGTGAGCGAGATCGAATGGGTGCGGCCATCGTTCGGGTCGGTGCGGATCGATACCAGCCCGCGCTTTTCGAGCCCTGCGAGCGTCCGGCTCACCGGCCCCTTGTCGAAGCCGATGACGTGGCAGATGCGCGAGGCCGGGATGCCGGGCTCGATCGCCAGCAGCGACATGATCCGCCATTCCGTGACGTTGACGCCGAACTGCCGCTGATAGAACGCGGTCGCGCTGTTCGAGAGCTTGTTGGCGATGAAGGTGACGAACGCCGGGACGTAACGATCGAGATCGAGCGTCGGTCCCGCATCGTTGGGCACAGGCTTTTGGCGGACTCTGGTCGAAGACGGCGGCATATCGGGGTTCTGACTCGCGGCGGGCCGAGAGACCTAAGGGCATGCGCCGTCCTTTCACAAGATCAAAATGAGGGAGGTCTTCCATGACCGCATCCGGCTTCCCGGTATCACCGGGATCTGCGGCGGTGCCGCATCTCGACGTCGATCCCTTCGCTATGGATTTTTTCGCCGATCCCTATCCCACGCATGAATTGCTGCGGGAGGCAGGCCCGGTCGTCTATCTCGACAAATGGAGCGTGTACGGCGTGGCGCGCTATGCCGAGGTCCATGCCGTGCTGAACGATCCCGCGACCTTCTGCTCCAGCCGTGGCGTCGGTCTCAGTGATTTCAAGAAGGAGACGCCGTGGCGGCCGCCGAGCCTGATCCTGGAGGCCGATCCGCCCGCGCACACCCGCACACGGGCCGTGCTGTCAAAGGTGCTGTCGCCGACCGTGATGAAGCAGGTCCGTGACCGCTTTGCCGCAGCGGCCGAGGCGCGGGTCGATGCGCTGCTGGAGAAGCGCAGCTTCGATGCGATCGCGGATCTTGCCGAGGCCTATCCGCTCTCGATCTTTCCGGATGCGCTCGGGCTGAAGCCGGAAGGACGCGAGCATCTGATTCCCTATGCGAGCGTGGTGTTCAATGCCTTCGGCCCGCCCAACCAGTTGCGCCAGGAGGCGATCGAACGCTCGGCGCCGCACCAGGCCTATGTCGCCGAGCAGTGCCAGCGCGAGAATCTGACACCCGGCGGATTCGGCGCCTGCATCCATGCCCGCGTCGACGACGGCGAGATCACCGCGACCGAAGCGCCACTCTTGGTGCGCTCGCTGCTGTCGGCCGGCCTCGACACCACCGTGAACGGCATCGGCGCCGCGGTCTATTGCCTCGCGCGCTTCCCGGATCAATGGCAGCGCCTGCGCGAGGATCTCTCGCTCGCGCGCGGCGCTTTCGAGGAGGCTGTGCGCTTCGAAAGCCCGGTGCAGACCTTCTTCCGCACCACGACGCGGGAGGTCGAGCTCTCCGGCGCGAAGATCGGCGAGGGTGAGAAAGTGCTGATGTTCCTCGCCGCCGCCAACCGCGATCCGCGGCGTTGGGACAAGCCCGACAGCTACGACATCACCCGCCGCACCTCCGGCCATGTCGGCTTCGGCTCCGGCATCCACATGTGCGTCGGCCAGCTCGTCGCCCGCCTCGAAGGCGAGGTGATGCTGACGGCGCTGGCCCGACGCATCGCGAAGATCGAGATCACGAGCGAACCAAAACGGCGCTTCAACAACACGCTGCGCGGGCTCGACAGCCTGCCTGTCACCATCACCCCGGCCTGACGAGGAGTTTTATGCCCGCCATCACCTTCATTCATCCGGACGGCAAGTCTGACCGCGTCGAGACCGGCGATGGCGAGAGCGCCATGCAGGCCGCGACCCGCCACGGCCTCGACGGCATTCTGGCCGAATGCGGCGGCAACGCCATGTGTGCGACCTGTCACGTCTATGTCGACGAGAGCTGGCTCGCGCGCCTGCCAGCCATCGCCGACGACGAGGATGCGCTGCTCGACGGTACCGCGAGCCAGAGGCTGCCGAACAGCCGGCTGTCCTGCCAGATCCACATCACGCCCGCGCTCGACGGGCTCGTCGTGAAGCTGCCGGAGCGGCAGGTCTGAAACTTGAATCGCGCCGGCAACGATCGGCGTGGCACCACATCCAACAGGGGAGGGAAACGATGAAGCATCTGAAGTGGGCACTCGCACTGGCTGCGAGCCTGATGGGCGGCGCGGCAAGCGCCGAGATATCCGACAATGTCGTGCGCGTCGGCGTGCTCAACGACATCTCCGGCATCTTCCAGGACACCAACGGCATGGGCTCGGTCGAGGCCGCGCGCATGGCGGCGGAAGACTTCAACGGCGGCGGCAAAGCCATCAAGGTCGAGATCGTCTATGCCGATCACCAGAACAAGGCCGATGTCGGCAGCGCCATCGCGCGCAAATGGCTCGATGTCGAAGGCGTCGACGCCATTGTCGACGTGCCGAACTCGGCTGTCGGGCTCTCCATCAACACGCTCTTGCGCGACAGCCGCATAACGTTCCTGGCGTCCTCGACCGCAAGCTCCGATCTCACCGGCAAGGCCTGCTCGCCCAACACTATCCAGTGGGTCAACGACACCTGGGCGACCGGTAACACCACGGCAGCGGCGATGGTGTCGCGCGGCGGCAAGGAGTGGTATTTCCTCACGGTCGATTTCGCGCTGGGCAAGGGCATCGAGTCGGAAGCGCAGAAATACATCGATGCGCATGGCGGCAAGGTGATCGGCTCATCCAAGCATCCGCTCGGCACCTCCGATTTTGCGTCCTTCCTGTTGCAGGCGCAAAGCTCGAAAGCGCAGGTGATCGGCCTTGCTAATGCCGGTGGCGACACCATCAACGCTGTGAAGCAGGCCGCCGAGTTCGGCATCCAGCAGAGCGGCCAGAAGCTGGTCGCCTTCCTGCTCTTCATCAACGACGTTCACGGCATGGGCATCAAGGTCGCGCAAGGGCTCCAGCTCATGGAAGCTTTTTACTGGGACATGAACGATGACACCCGCGCGTTTGCAAAACGCTTCGCGGCGCGTCCGGGCATGAACGGCAAGATGCCGAGCGGCAACCAGGCCGGCGTCTACGCCTCCACGCTCGCTTATCTCAACGCCGTCGCCGCCACCGGCAGCGACAATGCGAAGAACGTCGTGCCCGAGATGAAGAAGTTCAGGGGCAAGGACAAGCTGTTCGGTGACACCATCATCCGCCAGGACGGCCGCGTGGTGCATCCGATGTACCTGTTCGAGGTGAAGAAGCCGGAGGAGTCGAAATATCCCTACGACTATTACAAGCTGGTCTCGACCATCCCAGCGGACCAGGCGTTCCGCCCGCTGGCCGAGGGCGGCTGCGAGCTGGTGAAGTAGGGGAGCGAGCGCGGTCTCCGTCACCCTCCCCTGGAGGGGGAGGGTCGATCGCGCGCAGCGCGAGCGGGGTGGGGT
>NZ_JAULLN010000048.1:0-33867 GCF_041357655.1 Bradyrhizobium sp. DN3
CGCGACGGAGCTATTACAACGAAATACTGCCGGCCTTTTTCAACGGAATCGGCCCGTTTGAGACATGCCGACGCGCGGTAACGATGTCTGTTTATAGGGGGAGCGCGGAAGTCGTCGGCACCGGCCAAACCGACGCGAATTGCCCCAGAGACGACCTGCCGAATCCAGAGCAATCGGGTGCGATGCCGAAGGCTGGCACGCCTTTGGGCGCGCTGTTTGAGACGAAGTTGAACGTCAAGATATCGGTGAACATCATCCAAATGAGAATTCCGGCTGCTCCGCCAGTTCTTGCGCCGGGAGCCCTGCTCATTTTGGCGACCGCAATTCGACATTGTAATGCGCGTAGATCCGCGCGAGGGTGCCGTCGGCGAGCAATGCTTCAAGGGCTGCGTCGAGTCCTTGCCTGAGCTTCTCGTCTGGGCTGAGCATCCCAACAGCGACATTCCAGTTCAAGTCGGGATCGTCTTCGAAAGCAGGAATGCGGCGCACGTGCGCATCGGGATGAGCTTGGTTGAACCAACCAATTGCGGCGGGTGTAACCGCCGCGGCGTCGATCTCGTTCTTGGCAAGCGCGTCCATGATTTCATCTTCGAAGACAAACGGTGAGGTTTGGACGCCTCGCTTGCTGAGTGTCATGGAGGCGATCGAGCCGACCTGCACCCCGACGCGCTGACCAGGCCTCAAATCCGCCAGTGACGCCGCGCCAGAGTCGGCCCGGACGGCCAACGCGACCCCGCTGCGCTGATAGGGCCGCGACATGCGCAATCCCACCTCCGCCAGCGCCGCCGGGTTCGCGATCGCATCCATGATGATGTCGCAGTCCGCGCGGCGGTACTGAAAGCTGTTGACTACCCAGTGCTGCTCCAGGGCGACCTTCAACTGCTTCGCCAGTTCACGGGCGATCTCGACCTGGAATCCGGGGTCGACATCGCGCTTGCTGGCAAACGGCAACGCATTGGGGTGTGCGCAAAGCGTGAGCGCCCCGCGTGTATGAATCGCCTCCAGCGAGCGCGCGCTGGCACCGGTGGCTCCGAGCAGGATCAAAAGGCTTACGAAAACGGCTCGGCGCATCTCCGGCCTCATTCTTCCAGATTTCGGATGTAGGCCAGGATCGCCATGATCTGGCTCTCCGAAAAGGCGCCTCCGAAGGCGGGCATGGCTCCGGGCTTACCCTTCTTGATCCGCTCCACGATAAAATCATCGCTGCGCGCCGTACCCGCGAGCTTCGGCCCTTTGCCGGCGGCGCGGCCGCCGTTCTCGTGACAGAAGCCACACGAGGTCGCGAACATCGTCCCGCCCTCGATATCGGTTTCGCGGGCCGATTGATCCTGCTTGGGAGCCTGGCTCTGCTGCGCGGAGAGGCCGAACGGCAATGACAACGCAATGCCGGCGATGAGAAGAATCGACTTCAACATTGGCATCTGGACCGGAGAGACAGGGGGCGACTGCACCCTGGCTCTCCTCACCATTCTTATTGCTTCAGCGTGAAGACAACGAGCGCACCGGCATCCTTCGGCATGCTCGTAAAGGGTTCGCCGAAAAGGGCCGGGAACTCGTCCGCCACCATGCCGCCCCAACCGGCCGGCACTGCGATGTATTGCTTGTCGCCGGCGCTGTAGCTGATGATGCCGCCATTGTGACCGACGCCATTGAAATGCGACCACAGTTCCTGTCCGGTCTCCGCATTGTAAGCGCGCAGCACACCACGCGAGTCAGGCACGAACACCAGATTGCCGGCCGTCGCAAGCACGCTCGCCAGCGGAGGCTCGTCGAAATTGACCTCCCATTTCTTCGCACCAGTCACGGGATCACGTGCATCAAGATGACCGCGCGCCGCTCCGTCCGGCGGCGGAACGAGCTTGAAATTCGCGCCGATATTGAGCTGCGCCATCGGCTCGGTGATTGGCGTGGTCTTTATCACGTCCACATCCATGCACCATTCCTGGGCGAGCTTATACCACAGGCCTGTCTTCGGGCTGTAGGCGCCCGAGTTCCAGCTGACGCCGCCGGCAATCGCCGGACAAAGCGGCTCGCTCGCTTTCCCGAGAGTCAAGTCGCGCCGGCCGATCAGTTCGCCGGTTTTCGGATCGATATCCTTGACGAAATTGATATTCTTCGCGATCCGCCACACGTTCTGCACCTTCCCATCGGCGCGGTCGTAGACGAACACAAAACCACCCTTGTTCGGATGCACGACGAGTTTGCGGCCGTCGCGGTCGATCATCACGAACTCACCGACTGCCGAGTCGAAATCCCATGCATCATGGGGCAGCTCCTGATGATAGAATTTCAGCTTGCCGGTGTCGGGATCGAGCGCGATGACCGAAGTTGTGTAGAGGTTGGTGCCTGGCCGCGGTCCGCTGTTCTTCCAGTCCGCGCCGGACCAGTCGTAAAGCGGTGCAGGATTGGCCGTTCCCCACCAGATGGTGTTGGTTTCAGGATCGTAGGTGCCGGGCATCCATGCGCCACCCCCGCCGGTGCGCCAGGAATCACTACCCCAGGTCGCCTTGGCTTCCTCGGTGCCGGCGACGGTGAAGAATTCCCATTTCTTCTTGCCCGTCTTGATATCGACTCCGAACAGCGGACCGCGCGAGGTCCATTCGCCGCCCTGGCTGCCGATGATGACGGTGTCCTTCACCACCAGCGGCGCACCCGTGAAGCCGACCGTGAGCTTCTTGGAGTCGACCAGCTGCGTGTTCCACACCTCCTTGC
Organism: Bradyrhizobium sp. DN3; assembly: GCF_041357655.1. Taxonomy (NCBI): domain Bacteria; kingdom Pseudomonadati; phylum Pseudomonadota; class Alphaproteobacteria; order Hyphomicrobiales; family Nitrobacteraceae; genus Bradyrhizobium; species Bradyrhizobium sp. DN3. Next base: position 2,713 of record NZ_JAULLN010000048.1, read on the forward strand.
CGGTTTTCATGTCGAGCGCAATGAGATGCCCGTCGACGGTGCCAACGAAGACCTTGGCATCGCCGAGCGCGACACCGCGGTTGTACGGTGAGTGCGTCTGCATCGCGACGAGTTCCTCGTCGAGCACCGGAAAGTGCGACCAGATCATCTTGCCGGTCGCCCCATCGAGCGCATAGACGCGGCTATAGGAACCCGAATAGTAGAGCACGCCGTCAGCAACGAGCGGCATCGACTGCAGACCCCGCGTGGAACGTCCGGGCATATGGATCCAGGCGACTTCGAGATTCTTTACATTGCTTGCATTGATTTGATCGAGCCCGCTGTAGTGATACGATTTATAGCCGCCGTGATAGGTCAGCCAATCACCTGGGTTCTGCTCGGCCGCCTCGATGCGAGCGGAATTGATCTCTGACGGCGCGATCGCCCAAGCAGATGGTGCAAGCATAGCGGCCAGTGCGGCAACATAGGTAAGGTGCCTTGTACTGACTGTCATTGTTCTGCCTCCCTTATTGTATCGCGGGAACTACATCCAACATGCAGTCTGCTGCGGCCTCTTGCAGAAGCTGCCTCATCCGTGCAGCTCGTCTCCTGACCTCGGCGAGGGGGTGCAGACACCAGACGGTGATCGCTGCGGCCGAATGTATTGGTTCAGCAGCGCCGTAGCATCACGATGAATTCAACGCTCAAAGTTGTACAAGCGCAAGCGATGTAATTTGGCAGCCAGACTGTCCGAACGCCCATTCTGGTCTGAGCCGACACATCGCCAACGTCGGATGATGTCCGAACAGTGGATGCGACTCTCTGTTCTCGCGGCGTCCGGCTACGGCGGCCGAGGCGCGGGTCCAAGAAGGCGGGGACAGGAGCCTGGTTCACTCCCTTGCCAGAAGCAGCACGATGGCTATTTGACAGCGCCCCCGGTGATGCCGGCGATGAAGCGATCGAGGAAGATATTGTAGGCGATGGCTACGGGGATGGCGGCAATCAAAGCGCCCGCCATGATTTCGCCCCAGAAGAACACGTCGCCCCGGATCAGGTCAGTCGAGACGCCCAGCGTGATCGGCTTTTGGTCGGACGACGAGATGAAGGTCAGCGCGTAGACGAATTCCTGCAAGGTCAGGGTGAACGTAAAGATCACCACCGTCAGGATCGCCGGCACCGACAGCGGGATCGCCATCTTGATGAAGGCGCCAAACAGGCTGCAGCCGTCGACGATTGCGGCTTCCTCGATCTCGACCGGGAGCGCCTTGAAGAACCCCATCAGCAGCCAGGAGCAGAACGGGATCGTGAAGGTCGGGTAGACCAGCACCAGCGACCACATCGAGTTTTGCAGTCCGAGTTCGGCGATGATCCGGGACAGCGGCAGGAACAACAAAGTCGGCGGCACCAGGTAGGTCAGGAAGATCATGATTCCGAGCGCTTCGCCCTTGCGACTGGTCATGCGGGCCAGGCTGTAACCGGCCGGAACCGCGGTGACCAGGGTGATCGCGGTAACGCAGACGCCGACGATCAGCGAGTTCAACAGCCAGCGCGCGAACAGGGTTTCCTCGAACAGGTACTTGATGTGCTCCAGCGTCGGCGGCTCGTTGAACCAGAACGGGATGTTGGTGACGTTGTAAAGGTCACTGTTCTGCTTGAACGCCGTGATCATCATCCAATAGAACGGAAACGCGGCCAGGATAACGAAGAATGCGACGCCGAGGAAAAACCCGGTTCCGCGGAGCGAGCGAGCAAGAGGCTCCGACATGTCAAATCTCCCGGCGACGAATAAAGCGAAGCATGAAGATCACCACGACTAGCAGCACCGGCAGCATGAACAGCGAGATCGCGGCGCCGTGCGCCACGTCGCCGGATACAATACCGGTCTGAAAGCCTTCAAAGCCCAGCACCGAGGTTGCGCCACCGGGGCCGCCCTGGGTCAGCAGGAAGACGATGGAAAGATCAGTGAACGTGAACACGATGCCGAAGATCAGGCCGATGGCCATGATCGGCAGGATCATCGGCAGGATGATCTGGTAGTTGCGGCGCCAAAAGCCTGCACCATCGACCGTCGCGGCGTCGATCACGTCCTGCGGAACCGCAGTGATGCCGGCGAGGAAAATCACGATGGCAAATGGAAAGAAGCGCCAAGCGTTGATAATGACAATGCACAGCATCGCAAGGTACGGATTGCCGAGCCAGTTCGGCGCCTCTTCGCGAGTAAGGATGCCAGCCGCAATCAGGGTCCAGTTGATCACGCTGTAGAGCGAGTCGAACATCCACTGCCAGGCGATCGTGGCGAGCGCGACCGGTACCGCAAAAGGCAGGATGATTAGCGCTCGCACGATCTTGCGGCCGGGGAAGGGCTGCAACAGCAGGAAGGCGCCGAACTTTCCGAGCACGAGGCCGAGCAATTGCGACCCGAATGTAAAGATGAAGGTGTTGCGCAACGTGTCGAGGAAATTCGGATTTTGCAGGATCTGCTCGAAATTCGCCAGGCCGACGAACTTCCAGGTTGGGTTGTAGATGGTATAGGCGCTGAGCGAGTAATAGACCGCGAGCAGGAGCGGCAGGCCGACCAATAGCAAGACGTAGAGGATCGCCGGCGCGACCATGACCGCTTCAAGCACCTCGCGCCGGTCCAGGACGAAGCGAAAGCGTGAAATTGGCTTTGCAACAGGCTCCGCGATGACAGCCATCGGCGAATCCCCGGTTCAGTGGCGAGTGCGACGATTGCCGTTGGCGTCGAAATGGCGCAACGCGCTATTCTTCACGGCGAACGGATGCCACTCTCCGGGCCGAATGCTTCCTTCGGCGACGTGGGCTGGCGGCAACTTCGCCGTGATCGGCTGCTTCGAGTCAAAGCCATCCATCACGCCGTAAACAATGCGCTCGGACCCGAGATATTCCGAACGGTCGACGCGAAACAAAAATTCGGTCGCGCCTCCGTCTTCAATCATGTCCCTGGGCAAGAAATTCTCCGGCCGGAATCCGAGATAGCCGCCGCCATTGCGGGTGACGATGTTCATCGGCGGCGCGCCGACAAAGGTTGCGACAAAAAGGTCGGCAGGATCTTCATAGATATCGGTTGGCGTTCCCACTTGCCGAACCCTTCCATGATCGATGACCGCGATACGGTCGCCCATGCCCATCGCTTCGATCTGGTCGTGGGTCACGTAAATGGTGGTGAGGCCAACGCGCTGCTGAAAGTTCTTGATCTCCTGGCGGGCCGAGGTACGGAGTTTGGCATCCAGATTGGACAACGGCTCGTCGAGCAGAAGCGCAGTCGGTTCGCGAACGAGCGCGCGCGCAAGCGCCACACGCTGGCGCTCGCCGCCTGAGAGCTGGCGTGGCCGCCGGTCGAGAAGATGGCCGATGCCGAGCAACTGCGAGGCCCACTCGACCTTGTTTTGGATGTCCTGGGAGGGCATGCGCTGCGTGCGCAGCGGAAAGGCAATGTTATTACGTACCGTATAGTGCGGATAAAGGCCGTAGCTCTGGAACATCATCGCAATGCCGCGGGCGCGGGGCGGGATGTCGTTGACGACATTGCCGCCGATCAGGAGATCGCCACTGGTCTGTTGCTCGAGGCCGCAGATGATGCGCAGGAACGTCGTCTTGCCGCAGCCCGAGGGGCCGAGCAGCACCATGAACTCGCCATCCGGCACCCTCAGCGAGATGCCGTTGACGGCGTTAATCTCGCCGAACTTCTTGACGATATCCCTGGTCAATACGGCTGCCATCGATCCTCCCGGAGCTCATATGGCGCTCTGCTGCCAATCGCTGGGCAGGGCGCCAATCGTGTTTGCCAATGAGCTGCAACGTGGCCGGCTGCCGGAGCGCGCAAAGGAGGGCTGCGTCCGGACACGGCTTCAGGCTTTCTCGTGCCACTTCTTGAAAATGGCATCAGACTGTTGGTGCGCCCATTTGACCGATTCCTCGGCGGACATCTGACCGCTCGCCGCCTTTGCCATCATGTCGCAGATAACGAAGTCGTTATAGACCTCGTCGACGGCGGGCCAGGACGGGCCGGGATATCCCGGGGAGGCCGACCACTGCTCGGACTCCTGTAGCACCGCTAATTTGTCTGATGGCGTCGAAGTCGGATCGTTCGAGAGGATCGGCATCGGCTTCGGCACCAGATTGGCGAAGCAGGGGTTATTGTAGCCTTCGCTCGCCTTGAACGCCTCCGGCCAATGATCGGCGTAGTATTTGAGGAACTCGATTGCGCCTTCCTTGTTCTTGGCGAACTTCCAGATGCCGTAGAATTCGGAAGCGCCGCCCATGATCTGGCGTACCGGCCCCTTTGGCGGAGCCATCACGAATGTGTCGTCGGCGCCCTTCTTGTTCGCCTTCTGGAACGTCCGATAGGCCGAGATCGGGTTGACGATCATCGAGCCGATGCCTGAAACAAGATAGCGATTGTTGCTGGAATCGTCCCACGACAGCACTTCCGACGTCATCGCTTCCTTGTACAGCGCGGTGACGAACTTGACGGCTTCGATCGTCTCCTTGCTGTTGAGCACGACGTTCTTGCCTTCGGTGTCCTGAAGTGCACCGCCAAAGCTCCAGAGCAGGCCGCGCCAGGTCGTGTTCGGGTCGTTGCTGTGTCCGAGCGAAATGCCGACCGGATGGCCCTTGGCTTTCAGCTTGGCGCCGCCGATACGCACGTTGTCCCACGTGTCCGGCTTCATCCCGATCTCGTCCCACATGCTCTTGCGGTACATGGCGGGGAAGTTGATGTAAAAATCGGGGAAAGCTGACCAGGTCTTATCGTCCTGATTATAACCGATCTGCCGGCCGATCCTGCTGACCTTGCCGTACTTCTTCTCGGTTGCCTCGACGAGGCTTGTCACGTCGACGAGGAATTTGCGGTAGAGGTGCGCTCCGCCTGCGCCGTTCCATCCGAACAGATCGTGACCTGACTGAGCCGAGGCTTCGGCGGCCGCGCGCGCGGCGACGTTGCCGACCGGGATGTGGTCGACGGTGACGTCGAGGTTATTTTTCGTGCCCCAGTCCTTTGCGAACGTATCGAACCACTTGTCGTACTCCGGGACGAAATGGCTCCACTGTACGATGGAGATGGATTTGGTGTCGGCAAGCGCACGGGAGACGAATGGGGCAGCAAGGGACGGCACCGAAGCGGCGGCCAGGATAAGACCAGTTTGTGTCAGCAAACGACGTCGCGTGACGCGCAAAAAATTGCCCGTGCTCATCTGGACTCCTCCTGCGGATATCGCCAGTTGGAGAAAGGCTCATCCAGATGAGGGATCAGTCTAGCTCCGCCCTGGATCTTGTTATCGCTGGCGTCACTATAGCTTTGAGGCCCGGACCGGCCTTTCTACTAAAGCCGGTCAGTCGGTACGCTGCCGTACAAAGATTGACAGCGGACGAAGTCGCGCGGCGCTGGCCGGAAGCAAGCTGTTTGGATGGCTGCGTCAGACGCAGCAAAGGCAGGCGCGCATAAGGTCGGCGTTCGCGGAAATGCGGTGCTCGTGCAGGCCGCTGCGATTTATGTACCGGTATTCCGACGCTATGATCTGATAGCATTCGCATGTTCTAAGCTCGAGGGCCGCGTGATCGCACACGTCGATGCCACCTCGCTGCCTGATGAGCCCGCCGGACTGTTCCAGTTCCGCAAGCGTTGTCGTGATGCTGGCGCGTCGCACGCCGAGGATGACCGACAGCATATCGTGCGTCACGGGGATGATCCGGTCGTCCAGACGGTCGGCTGCGAGCAGCAGCCAGCGGCTCAGCCGTTCCTCCAGGCTGTGGCGGGCGCTGCAAAGCGTTGTCTGGGCATTCTGGACCAACAGCGCGTGGATATAGCTGAACAGCTGCTGCTGGATGTCCGGGGATCTGTGCGCGGCCCTGCTTAGGTCCGGCACCGCGATGCGCAATGCATAACCGGGGACCGACATCAGGCAGCGATTGGGTGAGCGCTGCATACCGAGCGCCGCCGCCACTCCGACAAAACCGAGCCGCCCAACCATGGCGATTCCGACTGGACCATCACGCTGCGTTCGCACCAGCAGCGAGGCGACGCCGCGTTCGATGAAGTAGATATGCTCGATGGGATGGTGGTAGTCCTGAAGAATTGCCCGGCGCTTGAGCGCAACGGGCTGCAGGAAGGGACGAAGCTGCTCAAAGGACGCCGGCGCAAGACCGCCCAGCAGACGGTTCTGAACCCGCACCGTCTGCTCGCGGTCGGCACCACTCAGCGCACTTTTGAACACTATCCCATGGGGCTGTCCGCCGGATGCGTCCCGATCCGGTCTTGTTCCGCCGGCACTGGGGCTTCCTCCTCGCGAAGCTACTCCCTCTTCGACCTGGAGTCACCGGCACCCGACAATCCAGCGACGGCCGGTCAAAGGCGCCTTCAACTCCCCAACGAATAGGCTGTAAGCTGGCGGCCCAATCTGTTCACTCGGGCATCAGAGGCGATTTGATTTCGGTCATCGAGCTCTACACCGACTTCGCTTATTGGGCTTATTGGCCCGATGCTGCCTAGCTCGATGCGCGTCCAAGCGGGGCCGTCGAGTAGACAGGAAGCGGCTTGCACCGGTCCAGACCGCCGGTTTTGACCCGAAGCGGTCCTGGACCTTCGCTCGCCATCTCGCCTGACGACGCAAGCCGAAGTGATGTCATTTGTTGCGTCGCTCCGCGCCGTCAGTGGTTCAGGCGGGGTTCGTCGGCGCAAGATTGCCGCAATGCAGCGTGGCCGCTTCCCAATCCATCCGGTCCTATTTGACTTTCAGGTGGCGGCTGTCCGCATCTCCTGCGCATCCCTATGTCTGATATAATTGATATCTGCCGGGTTCATCCAAGAAAGGCCCGCATGAAAAATTGATCCTCGGAGGAGCACTGCCGTCGAAATGGCCGCGGGCCGGCGGTTTTATTCAATGCGCAATCATCCACAGGGGAAACGCCATGAAACGTCGTCAATTTCTAAGTACGGCAGGCGCCGGCCTCGCCGCATCTGCCGCCGTTGTTGCGCCAGCCGTCGCCCAGTCGATGCCTGAACTAAAGTGGCGCTGCACCACGAGTTGGCCGAAGTCGCTGGATGTGCCTTTCAGTGCATCAGAGACGATCGCGAAATATGTTGCGGAAGCTACCGACAACAGGTTTCAAATTCAGCCCTTCGCAGGCGGCGAGATCGTGCCTGCCTTGCAGGCTGTCGATGCAGTAAGCAACGCAACGGTCGAAATGTGCCACACCGCCGCCTATTATTTCATCGGCAAGGATCCGACCTTCGCACTCTATTGCTCGGTACCGTTCGGCCTGAACTCGCGCCAGCAGAATGCATGGTTTCAGGATCACGGCGGTCAGGACATGCTCAACGAGTTCGGCAAGAAGTACAACATATACGGTATTGCGGGCGGCAATACCGGCACTCAGATGGGCGGCTGGTTCCGCAAGGAGATCAACAGCGTCGAAGATCTCAGCGGATTGAAGATGCGGATCGGCGGTTGGGCGGGCAAGACCCTTTCAAAGCTCGGCGTGGTTCCGCAGCAGATCGCAGGCGGCGACATCTATCCCGCATTGGAAAAAGGCACGATCGACGCAACCGAATGGGTCGGTCCCTATGACGACGAGAAACTCGGCTTCTACAAGGTCGCGAGGTACTACTATTATCCGGGCTGGTGGGAAGGTGGCACGGCGCTGCATTTCTTCATCAACCTGGACAAGTGGAACGCCCTGCCAAAGGCTTACAAGTCGCTCCTCGCTCTGGCCTGCGGCTATGCCAACATGGACGTTCAGGCGCGCTATGATGCGCGCAATCCGGCGGCCATCAAACGGCTCGTCGCCAACGGGACGCTTCTGCGTCCGTTCAGCCAGGCGGTGATGGAAGCGTGCCTAAAGGCTTCGAACGAGGTCAATGCGGAAACCTCCGCGTCCAACCCTGATTTCAAGAAGATCTACGATTCGCAAGTGGACTTTCGAAACGACGAGAATCTCTGGTGGCAGATCGCGGAGTATTCATATGAAACATTCATGATCCGCACGCGTTCGAAGGGCTGAACGAGCCGCGCGCGGGCGGGACACTCCTCGACCCGTCGTATCAGCTTCAGCCGGAAGGAAGCCGGCCGTCGCGGCCCGATGGCGGGCCGACGACAGCATTCGCGCTGACCGCGTCGATGATGGCATGCTTCCAGAACTCGGTTGTCTTCTGCGGTCAGCAGCAGATCGCTCTTATTGAAGTGGTCTTGTCTTGAAAGTTCGTCACGTTAGTCGGATACTGGATAGGATCCCTTGGGCCATTATCAATCCGAGGAGGACGATCATGGCGATTCAGATCGTGATGGACCGCGCCGGCGACAGCCATCACCCTTTCAACCCCCGCGACCTGCAGGAAGTGGCGAAGGCGGAGCAGCGGTTCTATGAGCTGACGAATGCCGGCTTCACCGCCGCGGTCCGGACGGGTCCCGGTCAGATCTCGCAGATCCGATCGTTCGACCCCAGTGCGGATGAAACCCTCTTTTTCCCCAGATTGATCGGCGGCTAGCCGCTCATGTTCGGCTTTCGGCCGTCGGCGTCGGGCGTCCGCTCCCGCATGAGAGCGGCGCGAATGCTCTTCATCAGGCACGGCGCCGAGCGCACACCAGAGGGGCGGTCGCTGCTGCTCTTGCGGCGTTGGCTATCGCCCGCGCAGTGGGAGCAGTTCGCAAGGAGGGGCTACTTCGAGGTTGTCGGAAGCGAAAGTGGGAAGCGGTACCGGATCCACGCCGGGACGTCGGTGAACGTGTGCGAGATTGACGAAAGAGGCCGCGTGCGGGAGGGGCTGTGCTTCATGCCGATCGGCGCGCTGCCGATCGGAGATGTCATGCTTGCCCAGAAGATTGCGTTGGAAACATGCGAGGGCAAGGCGCGCGCCGTGGCCAGGAGGTTCACGCCGAGCACTTTCCAGTTCAGACAAGCCCGACCTCTCGGTTGACGCCACGTACCTCGTCGCACCGCTGCACCAACTTCAACGCGGCACTTGAGAGCTCGCCCGTTCGCTTGCCGCTGGCGTTGCTGGACCGCTGGCCTTGCGCACGTTGATGGGCGAGAGACGGCCAGATCAGATACGCAACATGATTACGTGTATCTCGAAAGGCATCATTGCCCCTTGCGAACTGATTGCACGCATGACTTGAGCCGTGGTCCTTGAGCGGGATTTGGCTGTAACCATCGTCGGCTTCTGGCCCGAAGGCGCAGGTCCGGCCGCCCAATCCGCCTCAAATTGCTTAACTCCAGTCGTGCAGACCGCCGGAGCGCGGGAACTAGGATAGGAGACAAAGATGCATTTCGCTATCTCCGCCACATATGGTCCGACTGATCCAACTCGGGCAATGCTGCCGTTTATCTTCGCTACGTCCGCGGTGCAGAGCGGCGACAGCGTCACGCTGATGCTATTCGCCGATGCCGTATTCACAGCAATCGAGGGCGTGGGCGCGAAGCTCGTCCCGGTCGGGCCACCGAACCGGTACGAGGAGATCGCAGCGCATCCCAATGTGACGTTGATGGTGTGCAAGCCTTGCGTAGAGGCGCGCGGTCTAGAGGCATCAGCGCTCGACAAACGGGTGAAGCTTGCTGGGATGAACGAGTTCCACGCCGCAGCCAAGCAGCCCGACTCGCGAGTGGTCAATTTCTAGAAGATCGCCCTGCGAGCATTGGATCAAGGTGAAGACCGCAAGTATTCGGCGATGAACCGGGTGATGGAGTTGGCGGTCTCCTTCATTTCGCGAATGTCACCTGTTGGCCCATACCGACGACATCCAGCACTCGCGCACATGTCGGCTGCTAGGGGAAGACGAGAAACGGCTGACGTCCGGCCAAAACGACGCGAGTGACCTTGAGCGGGCTCCATTGCGTTGATTTACGCGGCGCGTTCCCTGTTTGACTGTTCCTCTACGGCGGTCGCGGTTTCTTCCAACCCCTTTTCGTAATTGCCCGCCAACCTCTCAATATTGTCGGCCCACATCCTCAGCATTGAGACTTGAAAGTGCATAATTGGCTTCAAGGCATTCATACCGATTGCAGTCGCTGCGCTGATGGGACCTTGTGGGTCGCGCGCGAAACGGTTTTCGTTAGCGGTCTTGTCTGCCATGCGGTTCTCTCCCTCGTTTTGGTGTTCTGGCCGTAAGCTATGTGGTGGGTTGTGCCCTGCGTGACTCTAAGCACTCAGCCAAGACTTGATCTGCCGCGAGCCTCGCACGTCGGTCGTCGTGCAGTTCGTCCAGTTTTTTTAGGTAAGCGACGGCCGCTATTTGCAAGAGATCGAAATCATCTCCACCGGTATCACGAGCATTGGCGACGTAGCGATAGAGGGCAGAACGCCTGTTATCGTTCTCGCTGATGCCGCTGTGGAACAGCAAGTAGTTCCGCCAAGCGAACGCACACGCCCCTTCTATGGTTTGAGAGTTCATTGCCACCCTCCCAAAGCCCAGAGAAAGGCTGACGACCGGTTTCGTTCCGCGAATCTCTCAGATGTAATATTGTTCCGTAGCTGCGCTGCAAGGTCGATGCTGTAGTCGGGTTAGCGGCCGTCAACGTCGCCGTCTTGGAGAACGTAAGTCCGGAGAGACGCCAGAAAGGAAATCTTGGAACCGACTCCCTTCGATGAGCGGAGGTTTGTTAGGCCCATAAGCGATATTCCAAAGCGATTGCCGGGTCCGCTCATCAGGAAACCAATGGGCTACGCTCGTGGCGGGAGCTTCCGCTCCGCTATGCCGAGTTCGGTGCCTGCCACCGCAATGAGCCTTCAGGCTCGCTCCACGGCATCATGCGGACGCGTGCCTTCGAGCAGGACGACGCCCATGTGTTCTGCCGCGAGCAGGACGTGGAGAGCGAAGTCGCGCGCTTCATCACCCTGCCGGATGAGGTCTACCGGGACCTTGGCTTTCCCAACTACGTCAGCTAAGCAGCGCCGACCGGAAGCCCTAGCAGCGCGGCGCAACCGACGCGATTGACCCAGAGCCGATGTAGCTCTTGCCTGCGCACGACAGTATATGTTCGGCAGAATCGCACGGGAGCATACCATGCAGATCACGATTGCCGGTTCGGGCAATGTAGGCCGTGCGCTAGCGGGCGGATGGCTCAAGAGGGGCCATCGCGTGACGTTCGCGACGCGCGATGTGGCCGGCGACAAAGCCGGAGAGCTGAGAGAGCAGGGTTTTGGCGTTGTCCCCCTGAACGATGCTGCAACCAGTACCGATGTGATTGTGCTCGCGGTCCCCTGGGCCGCCGTCGAGGCGACGATAAGATCGCTGGGTGACTTCGCCGGCAAAGTGTTGATCGACACGACCGATCCTCTCAAATCCGAAAGGGAGCTTGCGATCGGATTTGGCGATTCAGGCGGCGAGACCGTAGCGCGGCTTGCGCCGAGCGCGCGCGTCGTCAAAGCGTTCAGCACCACGGGCTCCCGCAACATGGCAGACAGCGACTATCCCGGTGGAAAGCTGATGATGGCACTTGCCGGCGACGATACGCCCGCCAAGCAGATCGTCATCGCGCTTGTCGCAGACCTCGGTTTCGACCCGATCGACACCGGCCCGCTGGCCATGAGTCGCTACCTCGAGCCTTTGGCAATGCTGTGGATCAACCTCGCTTACACGCAGCAGCTCGGACCAAATATCGGGTTCGCGCTGCTGCGAAGACGAAGCACCGATCCGGTCTGACGAAATGGCGACCCGAGCTGTCATTTCGGCAGTTCGATCGCGAGGAAACGATCGGCCAGAACTGATCAGTAGGTCCCCTTCTGGCCCTTCTGCGACATTCAGCGATGTCCGCTATTGTGCGCTAGTGGCAGAGAGGCGGACATCGGGCGGGCCGGAGCCGGCACTCCGATCTGACTGACCAGGGTGCGGTCTTAGGTGTGCCTACTCCTCGTCGTCTTCGTCCTCGTCGTCTTCGTCGCTCTCGTCCTCTTCCACGCGCGCGAGCGCGGCCAGCGGCAGCGTCTCGCGGAACAAATCGCCTTCCATGCCCATCCAGAGGCAGAGCACGACGTTCTCCTTCACCTCCGCGACCGTCAACGGCTGGCCGCCGGAGGGCGGCTCCGAGCTAACCTGGCGGACCAGCGCCATCATGTCCGCTCATGGCGGGTCGACGGGAAAGGGTCCGATTGGCTGTCACTTCTGCGAGAGGCAGGATTAATGCAGCGCGCATTGAGAATCGCGCGCACGCATGAGGTCAGCCGTTTCGGCTCCTTCGTCAAACCAATCGCAGATCGGGTTCTAGCAGAGCGCGCGCCTCATCAATCCTTCCTTGCCTCCGCCAGAGTTCTGCGAGGCTTGTGGCAGCGCGCAACTCCAAGGACTTGGCGCTTTGACCACGCGCCACTTCAAGGGATTTCCTAAGATGAGACTCGGCGTCGCCGACTTTCGATGGGTCGAGCGATAGGAGAATTTGGGCCTTTTGCCGGTGTAATTCCGACTCCCATGCCCTGCCCGTCACATCATCTATGCCGGCCAGGAGCCTTTCGACCAACGATAGTGCGCGTTCATTCTCGCCGGCCTTGGCGTCAATTTCCGCCAGCCAGCTATTCATCATTGGCAGCATGAAACCGACACCGTTGCGCCGCGCCTCGTCGATTCCCAGTGCGATCTCGGATCGGGCCTCCTCAATTCGGCCCATCTCGCCGACGGCCCGGCCTCGCGAAATTCGCGATAGAATTACGTACAGCGAAAACCGCTGTTCTTGTGACATTTCGAAGCTGTTCTGGGCGCTCTCGAGAGCGCGAGCGGCGTCCCCGCGCAGAAGGTGCACGACAGAGGTCATGTAATGAGCGAACGCCACTGTGTACGGGTGAGCAAGATCCTGAGCCAGGGCCAACGCTTCCGACACGCGCGAAAGGGATCGATCGGGATAGCCGAGGAACCACAAGTCCCAGGACTGAAGCAGCAGTGAAGCCGCTTGAGGCTCCACCATGTAAAGGTGATAAAGGGGCTGTCTTCCTTCGCTGATCGAAAGCCTGATCGTCTCTTCGAAATGATTCGCTGAGGATTGGAAGTCCCCGATGGTCAACAACGTGCTGCCCATCACTCTATGAGCCACCATCGACAGCACGGGGCTAGACAAGCCTCGTGACCGCAGCAGAAACTCATCGGCCATGCTGAGCGCCTCATCATTCCTTCCACCCATCCATGAGTGTCCCCACAACCCAAACAGGGCTTGGAAATATTCAGGGATGTCGCCGAGACGCAGGCATAAGGAGCGAGCTCTGGAAAACGCTTCGCGGGTTTCCGTGGAGGCATATCCTTTGACGGCGATAAGCGGTATTCCCAGCGCCAGCTGAACCTCGACCTCTTGTTTGGTCCGCTCGGGCGTTTCGGGCATCGTTTTCAGAAGCTGAAGCGCACTTCGAAAATTGGCAATCGCTTCGATGTTGGCGGAGTGCGCGAGCGCGCGCTGCCCGGACTTGAGCCAATAACGGATAGCCGAATTGTGATTGCCTGCTTCCTGATGATGATACGCCACGACTTCGGTCTGATTTTCCGCAAGCTCCGGAAAGTCATGCTCCAGGACTGTGGCGATCTCGGCGTGGATCTGCTGTCTTTTGCTCCTGAGTAAAGAATCGTAGATCGCATCACGCAGCAACACGTGTTTGAACGCGAAGCGGAGGGAGGGCGAAATGTCGACTCGATATATGATGTCAGCCTGTTCGAGCAGCGAGAGTGCTGACAGGATATTATCTTCGTCGAGTTGCGATACGGCCGACAACAGATCATAGGAGAACTCGCGCCCGATCACCGCCGCAATCATTGCAAGTTTGCGACTCGGCGCAACGCGGTCGAGCCGCTCCATCAATGCGTCACTCAGCGTGTCCGGAACCCTGAGCAATGCTGCTTGTGCCGTACGCTCGGACGCACCTCGACCGAGTACAGGTGCGCTCAACATACTGTTTGTCAGTTCCTCGATGTATAGCGGGACGCCATCGGCCTTTTCGATAATTTGGTCCAGCAGCGGCTGAGGCATCCTCCCGCCCCTCAACAGACCTCCAATCATCGCCTTCACTTCCGTGTGCGATAATCGAGTCAGCGAGTGCACGGTGATATTCGCATGAGTGATCCATGCAGGGCGGAACTCCGGCCGGCACGACACGATAAGCAGCACGCGGGCGTGGTCGATCCGGCTGATAATCAGGTCAAGCAGCTCGACCGTCGACGGATCCAGCCAGTGTGCATCCTCAAAGATGCAGAGCGTGGGCCCTTGGACGGAGAACGCCAACAGCATATCGACAAGCGTGCTTATGGTTCTGTTCTTTATTTGCTGCGGGGTCAGGCGGGACAATTGGAGGTGATCATGCACCGGGATGGATAACAGCCTGGCGACCAGCAGGACCGGTTCGGCGGAATTGTCGGGAAGGTAAGCCCTGAGCTTGGCGAGCTTGTCTGCATCGGGCTCGCGCGGTGTTATTTGGGCCGAATGTTGGATCTGCTCGATGACGGGGAAGAACGCGCTCTGATTGTGGTAGGGCGAGCATTGATGATGCAGCAGAATATGCGGTTCCTGCTGAATATGCGATTTCAACTCGTGGAGCAGCCTCGACTTCCCGACTCCCGGAATACCCGAAAGAAGTATGACTTGGCCATCACGCTCCTTGACTTTTTGCCACCTGTCGAGCAGCAGGCTCAGCTCGCTTGAGCGTCCAATGAGCGGAGTAAGAGAGCCCGTATGCGCAGCTTCGAAGCGGCTAACCGTGCTTTTCGCCGCCAGCACGCGATACAAATGAAGGGGTTGAGTCACACCCTTGAGTTTCTGGATGCCGAGGTCCTGAAAATCAAAAGCGGCCGATATGAGACGCCTCGTCGTCTCTGAGATGAGTACCGTATCTGGAGCGGCAAGGGCCTGCAGGCGCGCCGCAATGTTCGGCGTCTCTCCCACCGCGTCCATCGACCAGCGGCCGCTATCTCCAATGTCACCGACAACAACCGGTCCAGAGCAAACACCCACTCGACAAGACAGAGTAACCGGACCTGAAATCTTCGTGACCCCGGACGCGATCTCCAGTGCGGCGTGAACGGCACGAATGGCGTCATCCTCATGAGCGGAGGGCCAGCCGAAAAATGCCATTACGCCATCGCCGAAATACCGGGCCACCTCGCCGCCATACCGCCCGATCGCGGTGCTGCATTCCTCCCGGTATGCGTCGATAATTTTTTGGAGATCCTCAGGGTCCAGCTTCTCGGAGAGCTGTGTAGAAGCCACAAGGTCGCTGAACAGTACGGTAATCTGACGGAACTCAGGTTCGCGATGCTGCGCAATGGAGGGCGGCGCCACAGCGACTCTTGAACCCGCAAGCGTCTCGCCGCCGGGCTCGCGCGAAGCGGTCAATGCTTCAATCGCCCTAAGCAGCTTCTTGCGGTGACCTAAGGAAGAAACTCCAATTTGCTTGAGATCGTTTTCCGTCAAATCCGGAAGGAGGGAATATTCGATGTTGTTTTCCGCGAAGGCTTGGGCGTACTGGCCTAGACCGTGTCTGACCAGCCACTCGGCTAAGTCGGTGTTTGTCCTCGTCATCGAAGAGGCCCTCCTCTTACCGCCGTAGGACCCCTTATACTATCTCACGACGGGGACGCCGGAACAGTGAGTGCTTGCGCTCAGGCCCAGCAAACCGCGATGACGTCGCGCCGTTCTGCTCAAGCCGCGGGGCGAGCGCTGCAATCCTCGTCTTTTGAAGGCCCTGAACTGAGACAGTATGGGAGCGCTTCTCCGATCGCCTGTCGAAGCTCGTCGACCATCTCGGCTTCGGATTTATGGAGTTCGTGGTTATAGCCTTCCGCCATGATCAGTGCCGATTCATACGTCTCCTGAACGACTGTGATACGGTCACTCGCAGGAAGAGACGCGACGAAGTCGATGGTGTCTTTGACGTGCGTGGCCTCACTTCCGAGAGAGCTATGGCTTCTGAGAAAGCGGGTCGCGTCGACGCCATCCGGACACAGCGCCTGGACCTTCTCGACGTCGGCCTTCTGCTTGAGCGCGGCGATGCGCTCCAGGCAATAGGAGTACCCTATGCAGCCGATCGGGTAGTCCTGCGAGCAAAGGTCATCGAAGCGCTTGCAGAGCGGCTTGATCCCCTGCGGGATGAAATTGGTGACGAGTCGCTCGGCCGGCAAACCGAGCGCGCGCAGGTCCTTGAGCGCGAGGCGATCGTGACCAGACTCCTCGCGCGCCCGTTCTTCAAGGTAGGCCGCGACCTCGGGCCTGCCCAGCTCCTCGAAGCGGCTGGCCGCGCGCCGCAGATTTCGAGGCGTATCGACAGACGTGTGATAGGCGCCGACCAGGGCCACAACATAGCCCGCGAGCGTCTGGTCCGGACGCGCGAGGCGTTCTTCAATCGCGGCAAATCCGAGATTGATCGCGCCGTCGAGCAGCCCGATCGCGCTGCCCGCCGTACCCACGCCCGTCATCGGCGTCGCGAATGGATCTACGTTCCCTTTCGTCCCACCCGTGGTGTGGAACCAGACCTGTCCGGAGTCGCGAGCAATGATCGAAATATCACCCGTGACGTTGACCCACTCCGTCCTCAACCGCTCCATTAGAAACCTCCCAACCTGCAGTGACCGTCTGTCTGCCGTTGCCACTTCGGACACGCGCTTCAAACTGGAGACGGATCGCGCCTCCCCTCGAACCGAGCGGTAACGGCGCTAGATTCCGTTGGGCGTACAAGACATCAGCAAGCGAGCCGTTTCCAGAAGAGACTGGCCGGGTCGAGGGGTCACGCGGCCTCTGTTCGGCAGCACAAAGACGACTTCATCGGGGTCTTGCATGATGTAGTGACTATCGTGCTCTTCTTCCGTGATGATGACCGCGCGGTTCAGATAGATACCTCGCGCCGCGAGCGCGACTTTGGCTCGGTTCGCGGCGGCGGCCGTCACGGTAGTGTTGTCCGCCTCACGTTCCAGCAGCGAATTTCGGAAATCATCTTCGACCCACGCGTCGACGATCAACTGCGCGAGGGAATCGTTGGGGCTGAAGGAGAAGGTTGGAACCGTTACCTCTGTCGGAGCCGCCGCGCCCCTCAAAACGACATTCTTTTTAATGGCCATTGATCAGCCCTCCCTAATTAAAGCGGGCTCGGGATCTCGCCGTCCCGCATCATTTAAATGCATTATATTTTTTGCATTTTAATTGTATAACCTCAGGATGGCAAGTTAGAATAGCGATCACGGCCGCATGATCATAAGTCCATCGTGCCGCTCCGGGGGAGAGCCGCGCTGGTGACGGTATTCGGATTGGCCAACTCCAAACAAATTGGATACGAAATTTAAATATCCAGCACGCGCCTCTACCCGGCGTTGCAATTTAAATGTCTGCCGATTGCGGCACGCTTTGTTGCTTGAAAATCGGGAATGCGTAGGCCCCCGGCATCTCCAATCTTGCCCCCACTCAGAGGTTGGCCGAAAAAATTGGTCTAGGGCTTCGAGACGCGCGATGTACGAGCGGCAGCACACGTCATCATTCTTTAGATTTCGAAGAGGAGGGCAGCGCATGGCCTTAAAAATTATCCAGCGCATGTTAGGAATTGTACTATTTGCCCTCGCCCTTGCCCCAGCGGCGACGGCCCAGGGGCGCCGGCGAAGTCCGCTTTCGGCTATCGCATCGACTATTCCGGTCGCTCTGTCGTGCTCTCCGGAGATACCCGCACCTCTGAAAGTCTTATCCGACACGCCCAGAACGTTGATCTCTTGGTTCACGAGGTCGCTTCCCCTGAGACGTTCCAGCGCGTTGGAGTTCCGCGAGCGCGTGCGCACTGCCCGCTTCCGAGAGGTGAGCAGAATAGCATCATGCAGACTGCCAAGGGCAGCCTTTGACCCATCTGCGACATGGTCAGCCCGTTTTTGCTGTGATGCACCCGTTTCACTCAAAGATCTGAGATTGAATATTCCATTCGCTTTGACGTCGGCGAACTGCAGCTGCTTTTCTCCGTTTCGTCAGTGTTGCTGACAGTAATCTCCGCTGTTCCGCCAATATTTGGATGGTTTAACAAAATGGCAGGACGCCTCCGTCCCAAAGACTTCGCAACGATGGTGACTGGCGTCGCAGCATGATGGCAGGCAAGGCGCTTGAAAAGGGCCTGTGAAGGTCGGAGGATGGAGATCGATCTTTGAGCCGGCCGCCCCGCCCAACTAGAAGCGATGGCGACGTAGGTGCATGTACGGGAGGCCGGAACAGCCGGCGCAAAGTCGCGATTGAAGGGCGCTCCTCTCGTCAATCGGAGAGTTCTGCGGAGCCGTGTGCTCTTCCAGTAGGGAGGCTCGCATGCCCAGCGCGGATAAATCTACAGCTCCAAAACACGCCAAGCGGAGACTGGCCGCGATCTTGGCCGCCGACGTAGTCGCCTACTCTCGCCTCATGGGTGCAGACGAAGAGGGCACCCTTGAAAGCCTCAAGGCTCATCGGCGTGAAGTGATCAATCCAAAAATTACCGAGCATAAAGGCCGCATTGTCAAAACGACCGGTGACGGCGTTCTAATCGAATTCCCCAGCGTTGTGGAAGCATTGCGCTGCGCCACCGAGGTCCAGCTCGGAATGATTGAACGCAATGCGGATGTGCCGAGGGAGAGGCGGATTGAGTTTCGTGTTGGGATCAACGTCGGCGATATCATTTTGGATCAAGGGGACATTTACGGCGACGGAGTGAACATCGCTGCTCGGTTGGAGAATCTGGCCGAGCCGGGCACAGTCTACATCTCCGGTGCAGTTTTTGATCAAGTTAGGAACAAACTTCCCCTCCGATATGACTTTCTTGGCGAGCAACGAGTTAAGAACATCGCAGAGGCCGTGCGGGTGTATCGTGTCCACCCAGGCAGCAGTTCGCGTGCGCCATTGCTGCTCAGGAGCCGCGGTTGGCTCGTTGCGGCGGCACTGCTTGCGCTGATGGGTGTGACCAGCGTTACGTATTGGCTGCAGCGAACTTCGCCTACTGAAACTGCCGCTGTGCTGCCGAAACCTTCGTTTGGAGGTTTGCTTTCCGAGCAACCGTCAATCGCTGTGCTACCTTTTGCAAATATGAGCAGCGATCCGGCGCTTGAGTATTTCGTCGATGGTATCACTGAAGACCTAACTACATGGCTCTCGCAGAACCCGGAGCTCCGTGTAATTTCGCGCACCTCGGCCTTCGCGTATAAGGGAAAGGCTCCTGACATTCGGCAGATCGGCCGCGAGCTCGGCGCGCGCTACATTCTCGAAGGTAGTGTTCGGAAGGATAGCGATCGGGTGCGGATCACGGCGCAGCTAATCGAGACAGCATCGGGGCACCATGTCTGGGCGCAGCGTTACGATGAGGAGGGCAATGATGTTGCCGCCCTACAGGATGCGGTCACTCACAAGATTGTCAGTTCAGTGGGCAGCATGCACGGCGAGATTCGCGGGGCGGATTACCGTAATGCTTGGAGCAAGGATCCCGCGAAGCTTCAGGAATACGACTATTTCCTGCGGATACATGGGCTAATCATGCGCGGCCCAAAAGAGGACCTGGAGCAAGCGCGGCAGATCGCCTTTGAGGGGCTGAAGCGGTTCCCCGATTCGGCCATCATCAAGATCAAGCTGGCTTGGACATATCTTCAGGATGTTCGCAGAGGCTTCAGCGACGACCCGCGGCGCGATCTTGATCGCGCCTTCGCCCTCGGAAATGAGGGAATGGCTGGGAAGGATGTCCCGCGGCTGGGGCAGATGCACGGCCATTGGCTGATGGCTCTTGCCTATGTCTATTGCAAACAGGATTACAGCCGCGCGCTTGACGAGCGGGAGATAACGCTTGCGATGGCGCCGGTCGACGCCATTGTCCACGTCGATCTATCGCAGACGCTGACCTTTGCGGGACGGCCGATGGAGGCGTTGGCCTCCATTCGCAAAGCGAGCGAGCTCGATCCTAACTATCCGCCCTGGTTCCACACCTATTTGGCAGAAGCATATTACGCGGCCGGCAAAATCCACGACGCTGTCGATGAGCTGGCGAAGATCAATCAGCCAGCGTTTAGGGACTTAGTGTACAGGGCAGCGGCTCATGCCTCGCTCGGTCAACTTGAGGAAGCCAGAGTAGCAGTGGCAGGATTGCAAAACTGGAATTCGAACGTCAGCCTAGCGAACATTCGCTACGTGTTCCCCTATCGGTCCGATGCTGTTCGGCAACGCGTGCTCGATGATTTGGGCAAAGCGTCGCTGCCCCAAGGATGAAGAAACTTCTGCTCCTGCAAGCGGGGCTTCTGCGTGGAAAGTGGACCGATATTCGCGTCATAAGAACTCCCGAACTGACAACGTGCACAGGCAAACGTGCGGTTTGCGCCAGAAGCGTCCGTTCAGGTGAAATCGCCTGTTGGCCCTTCTGCGACATTCAGCGATGTCCGCTATTGCGCGCTAGTGGCAGAGAAGCGGACATCGGGCGCGCCGGAGCCGAGCACTCCGATCTGACCAGGGGGGCGGTCTTCGGTCTGCCTACTCCTCGTCGTCTTCGTCCTCGTCTTCATCCTCGTCGTCTTCGTCGCTTTCGTCCTCTTCAACGCGCGCGAGCGTGGCCAGCGGCAACGTCTCGCGGAACAGATCGCCTTCCATGCCCATCCAGAGGCAGAGCACGTCGTTCTCCTTCACCTCCGCGACCGTCAGCGGCTGGCCGCCGGATTTCAGCATCACGACATCGCCGGCTTTCACTTCCATGGATTGTCCTTTCGCGTTGATCGACCGGACGCGAAGCTAGCAATTTGTCATGACATCCGGAAAACGGGGGCGGTGGGTCAGACCGCGCACTCCCATGCACGGAACGCCCAAGTGCCGGGGCCGGTGGCAAAGGGAGCCTTCATCGCAAAGCCCGCGACGATGCCATCATGCCCCTGTTTTGCCCGACGTGTCAAAAGAATTTCGTAAAATCGAAAATCGAGTTTGCGTTGCCGTAAGCCCTTGAATTTGCAGCAACGCCCTACTGTGCATGGGGTTGTTTTTCGATAATTTGTTTTCGCGGTCCTTGGTTACCCCGGCAGGAGCTCGGTCAGCGAGCGGATGATGCGGTTGGGCTTGACGATCGAGCCCTCGGGCAGGCCGTCGCCATGCACGTCGATCCAAATCGAATAGATGCCGAGGCGCTGCGGCGTCACGACTTCCCATTCCAGATTGTCGCCGATCATCCAGGTGTCCTTCACGCTGACGCCGAGCGTCTCCATCGCGTGCAGATAGGCGCGCTCCTCGGGCTTGCCGAAGCCGTGCTCGCCCTCGATCTGGATGTGGTGGAAGCGGTGCGCGAGCTCGAAGCGCTCGACCTTGGCGCGCTGGGTATCGGCGGCGCCGTTGGTCACCAGCGCGAGCTTGATGCCGAGTGCCTTCAACTGGTCGATGGCCTCATGCGCGCCGGGGAAGACGAACATCTCCTCTTCGCGATAGGCGGTGAAACGGTCGGCGAGGCGGATGGCGAGATCGTCGGGCAGGGCGCGATGGCCGGCGGCCGCGAGCGCGGCAAAGCCGCCCTTGACCGTGAGGTGGCGGGCTTCGGCGAGCTTCAGCCGCCATGCGGCTTCCGCATTGGCCCAGAAGTTGCACGCGAACGCCAGCACCGCGGTTGCGACCAGCGCTGGCGGCAGCGGCGCGAGTTCTTCGGCGAACTCGGCCGTGATCGTATTCCAGGCGATCTCGGGCCGGCCATAGGCCGACAGGATGGTGTCGTCCATGTCGATCAGCATGGCGCGAGGGAGCGGTGGCATGGCGAGGCTCATGGCCATTTCACTTCCGGCGGCAGCGACGACAGGATCGAATCCACATTGCCGCCGGTCTTGAGCCCGAAGATGGTGCCGCGGTCGTAGAGCAGGTTGAACTCGACATAGCGGCCGCGCCGGATCAATTGCTCCTCGCGATCCGCAGCGGTCCAGCTTGTCGCGAAATTGCGCCGCACGATCTCAGGATAGATCTTCAGGAAGGCGCGGCCGACGTCCTGGGTGAAGGCAAGATCTGCGTCCCAGTCGCCGCTGTCATGCCAGTCGTAGAAGATGCCGCCGATGCCGCGCGCCTCTTTGCGGTGCGGCAGATAGAAATATTCGTCGCACCACTTCCTGTACTTGTCGTAGTCGGCGACACCGCTCGGCTGCGCGCAGGCCTCCCTCATCGCGGCGTGGAAGGCGATGCTGTCGGCATCGTCCTGCGTCCGCCGCCGCTCCAGCACCGGCGTGAGGTCGGCGCCGCCGCCGAACCAGGCTTTTGTGGTAACGACGAAGCGTGTGTTCATATGCACCGCGGGCACATGCGGATTGTGTAGATGCGCGATCAGCGAGATGCCGGAGGCCCAGAATTTTGGATCCTCCGCGGCGCCGGGGATCTGAGCACGAAATTCAGGGGCGAACTCACCGTGAACGGTCGAGCAGTGCACGCCGACCTTCTCGAACAGGCGGCCATGCATCATCGACATCACGCCGCCACCTCCGGCCGCGCCGGTATGATCGGTGCGCTGCCACGGCGTGCGCTTGAAGCGGCCGGCTTCGCCCGGATAGAGGCTTTGCGGCGCGTCGTCCTCCAGCCGCTCGAAGCTCCCGCAGATGTCGTCGCGCAAGGCTTCGAACCAGGCGCGGGCGCGGCCCTTGCGGTCTTCGATTGTTGAAACGTCCATACTCAATTCCCGAAACGAACCTGCCGTAGGGTGGGCAAAGGCGCCCTTGCGCCGTGCCCACCATTCACCGCGATTCCGAACGGTGGTCACGCTTGCGCGTTGCCCACCCTACGAATCTCATCCTTGCGGACCGTAATAGGTGCAGCTCTCGTTGCAACTGTCGCGGTGGATGCTGACGCGGGTGAGCTTATCGATATGGGCCAGCCGCTCCCAGACGAAGCGCGAGAGGTTTTCCAGCGTCGGGGTGCCCAGCGCCTCGATCTTGTTGAGGTACTTGTGGTCCAGCATCAGGCGCACGTCCTCGATGGCGCGCTGAAGGAGCCCGAGGTCGACGACCATGCCAGTGTTGGGATCTGGCGTGCCGCGAACCGTTACCTCGGCGCGGAAGGAGTGGCCGTGGATCTCTTCGCTCGCCGCACCGAACGTCGTGCCCGACAAAGAGTGCGCCGCCTCGAAGCGGAACGATTTCGTCAATTCCCACATCTGTCCGTCAACAATCCTATCTGATGCCGAGCGATTTATGTGTCTGCACGCTCAACCGCCATTGCGGATGGCGCAGGCAATAATCGATCGCGCGCGCGGTGTTTTGGGCGACCTCGGGTCCGTCCATCGGCTGCAGCGAGAAGCGCTCGAAGGCGAGGCCTTCGAAGGCTTCGGGCGCGGCGAGCGCCTGCGGGTAGACTAGCTTCAGCTCATGGCCGCGGCGGAGCACGAGTTCGCTGCCGCCCTTGGGGCTGACACAGATCCAGTCGAGCCCCTCCGGGGCGGCAATCGTGCCGTTGGTCTCGACGCCGATCTCGAAGCCTCTCGCGTGCAGCGCATCGATCAGCGCGGCATCGACCTGGAGCAGCGGCTCGCCGCCGGTCAGCACCACATAGCGATTGGCGGTGGATGCGGCCCATTGCGCGGCGATGGTGTCGGCGAGTTCCGCAGCCGAGGCGTAGCGGCCGCCGAGCGTACCGTCGGTGCCGACGAAATCCGTGTCGCAGAACTTGCAGGTCGCCTCGCTGCGGTCCGCCTCGCGGCCGCTCCAGAGGTTGCAGCCGGCAAAACGGCAAAACACCGACGCGCGCCCGGCATGGGCGCCTTCGCCTTGCAGGGTCAGGAAGATTTCCTTGACCGCGTAACTCAACTCTCTCTCCTCAATCCTTTGGGCCTTCGGGGTTCCGGATCTGGCGCAGCGCCTCGCCGGCGGCCATCGCCGCGGTCATGGCCACATTGAGCGACCGCAGGCCGGCCCTGATCGGTATCACCAGCCGCGCATCCGCAGCCTCGAGCACCGCATCCGTGACGCCGGCGCTCTCGCGTCCGAATAGCAGGATGTCCGACGTCTGGTAACGGAAATCGCGATAGTCGGTGGCACCTTTGGTGGTGAACAGCAGCAGGCGGTAGCCTTGTGCCGCACGCCAGTCCTCGAATCTCGCCCAGGAGTCGTGGCGGGTGATGCTAACCTGGTCAAGGTAGTCCATTCCCGCCCGGCGGAACGAGCGGTCCGAGACGGGGAACCCTGCCGGTTCGATGATGTGAGCGGCCATGCCCAGACAGGCGCAGAGCCTGAGAATCGTGCCGGTGTTCTGGGGAATGTCGGGTTGGAAAAGCGCTATCTGCATGGGCTGTGGCGGGCTGGTTGCGGGCGCAAAATGTCTCAATAAAACATCGCATCCCCGGGAATTCGTGCATTGCACGCTCCCGCGCCGATAGCGGGCTTGCGCTCGCCCGGCAAGGGTGCCAATAGAACGATTCTGGACTGCTGTTTTCCCCGCTTTGGGCGTGAGCAAGCAAAGTTCTGCCGCCGCGGGGGGCCGCGGGCGCCGGCAGCCTTCCGGGGACCTCATGGGCGCCCCCCGGAGCGGTTCGACCGGTCGCATAAGAAGAAAGGGTTGGAATCGTGACGACAGCGTCTTCGGCGGACCATCCGACACGCCGTGATTTCTTATTCGTTGCAACGGGGGCAGCCGCAGCAGTAGGGAGCGCGGCCGCGCTCTGGCCCTTCATCTCTCAAATGAATCCGGATGCCTCGACCATCGCCGCCGGTGCGCCGATCGAGGTCGATCTCAGCCCGATCGCCGAGGGCCAGGACATCAAGGTGTTCTGGCGCGGCAAGCCGATCTACATCAGCCACCGCACCAAGAAGCAGATCGACGAAGCGCGCGCCGTCAACGTGGCGAGCCTGCCCGATCCGCAGTCCGACGAAGCCCGGGTCAAGTCCGGCCACGAGCAGTGGCTGGTCGTGATCGGCATCTGCACCCATCTCGGCTGCATCCCGATCGCTCATGAGGGCAATTACGACGGGTTCTTCTGCCCCTGCCATGGGTCGCAGTACGATTCGTCCGGCCGCATCCGCCAGGGGCCCGCGCCCGCGAACCTGCCAGTGCCGCCGTACCAGTTCGTTTCCGACACCAAAATCCAGATCGGCTGAGCTTCGGACCCGCGTCCGAAGCTTCGCGCCGTCTCGTCGTATTATTTCCTCAGGATCGCATCATGAGCGGACCATCCGACTACCAGCCGAGCAATCCGGCCCTGCAATGGATCGAGCGGCGTCTGCCGATCTTTGGTCTCATCCATTCCTCCTTCGTCGCCTATCCCACCCCGCGCAACCTCAACTATTGGTGGACCTTCGGCGCCATCCTCTCCTTCATGCTGGCGATGCAGATCCTGACCGGCGTGATCCTGGCGATGCACTACACGCCGAATGCCGATCTCGCCTTCAAGTCGGTCGAGCTGATCGTTCGTGACGTCAATTACGGCTGGCTGCTGCGCAACATGCACGCGGTCGGCGCCTCGATGTTCTTTGTCGCCGTCTACGTTCACATGTTCCGCGGCCTTTACTACGGGTCGTACAAGGAGCCGCGCGAGGTGCTGTGGATCCTCGGCGTCATCATCTACCTGCTGATGATGGCCACGGGCTTCATGGGGTACGTGCTGCCCTGGGGCCAGATGAGCTTCTGGGGCGCCACCGTCATCACCAATTTGTTCTCCGCCATTCCCTATGTCGGCGAGAGCATCGTGACACTGTTGTGGGGCGGCTATTCGGTCGGCAACCCGACGCTGAACCGCTTCTTCTCGCTGCATTACCTGCTGCCGTTCCTGATCGCGGGTGTCGTCGTGCTCCACGTCTGGGCGCTGCACGTCGCCGGTCAGAACAATCCTGATGGCGTCGAGCCGAAGACGGAAAAGGACACGGTGCCGTTCACGCCGCACGCGACCATCAAGGACATGTTCGGCGTCGCCTGCTTCATGCTGCTCTACGCCTGGTTCATCTTCTACATGCCGAACTATCTCGGCGACGCCGACAACTACATCCCGGCGAACCCGGGCGTGACGCCGCCGCACATCGTGCCGGAATGGTATTATCTGCCGTTCTACGCGATCCTGCGCTCGATCCCGAACAAGCTCGCGGGCGTCATCGCGATGTTCGGGGCGATCATCATCCTTGCCTTCCTGCCCTGGCTCGACAGCGCCAGGACGAGGTCGTCGAAGTACCGTCCGCTGGCCAAGCAGTTCTTCTGGATCTTCGTCGTGGTCTGCATCCTGCTCGGCTATCTCGGCGCGCAGCCGCCGGAAGGCATCTACGTGATTGCCGGCCGGGTGCTGACGGTCTGCTACTTCGCCTACTTCCTGATCGTGCTGCCGCTGCTCGCGCGCATCGAGAAGCCGCGACCGGTTCCGAACTCGATCTCGGATGCGGTGCTGGCCAAAACCGGGAGCAGATCGACGCCGATGGTGTCGACCGCGATCATGCTTGCGCTCGCCGGTTCGTTGTTCGCGGGCTCGATCGACAGCGCGAAAGCGTCTGAAGGCAACGACCAGCCGCCGGCCAACAAATGGTCGTTCTCGGGCCCTTTCGGTAAGTTCGACCGCGGCGCGCTCCAGCGTGGCCTGAAGGTCTACAAGGAAGTCTGCGCCAGCTGCCACGGCCTGTCCTACATCGCCTTCCGCAACCTCGCGGAAGCCGGCGGCCCCGGCTATTCGGTGGCGCAGGCCTCGGCGTTTGCCTCCGAATACAAGGTCAAGGACGGCCCGAACGATGCCGGTGACATGTTCGAGCGTCCGGGCCGGCCGGCGGACTATTTCCCCTCGCCATTCCCGAACGAGCAGGCCGCGCGTGCGGCGAACGGCGGTGCGGCACCGCCGGACCTGTCCCTGATCACAAAGGCGCGCTCGTACAAGCGCGGCTTCCCCTGGTTCATCTTCGACTTCTTCACCCAGTACCAGGAGCAGGGTCCGGATTACGTCACGGCCGTGCTTCAGGGCTTTGAAGAGAAGGTGCCCGAGGGCGTCACCATCCCGGAAGGCTCCTATTACAACAAGTACTTCCCGGGTCACGCCATCAAGATGCCGAAGCCGCTCAGCGACGGCCAGGTGACCTACGATGACGGCTCGCCGACCACGGTCGCGCAGTACGCCAAGGACGTCACCACGTTCCTGATGTGGACCGCAGAGCCGCACATGGAAGCGCGCAAGCGCCTCGGCTTCCAGGTGTTCGTGTTCCTGATCATCTTCGCGGGCCTGATGTACTTCACCAAGAAGAAGGTCTGGGCCGGCTCGCACTGAGTGGCGTAAGACGAGACGAAAATGAAGAAGCCCCCGCGAGGGGGCTTTTTTGTTGGGCGGTCATTCCGGGGCGATGCGTAGCATCGAGCTCGGAATCCATTCCTCCACCAATGCTGTAGCCTGATGGATTCCGGGTTCGCCCCTTCGGGCGCCCCGGAAAGACGTGCGTGTGGATTGCGTCATCCTCTTGCACCCGCCAGAATACCCACAACCGCTCCCCAAAACTCGTCGGAGGACACCATGGGAACCACCATCACCTTCAAGCGCCCGGACGGCAAGGACGCCTCGGGCTATCTCGCCAATGCCGGGCGCGGCAACGCGCCGGGCGTGGTTGTGATCCAGGAATGGTGGGGCCTGTCGGACCAGATCAAGGGCCTGTGCGATCGCTTTGCGCTCGCGGGCTTCGATGCGCTGGCGCCGGATCTCTACAAGGGCAAGGTGGTGCCCTATCACGATACGGACAGTGCCAACAAGGAGATGAACTCGCTCGACTTCATGGACGCCACCACGCAGACGGTGCGCGGCGCCACGCAATATCTGTCGCGCAACGGCGCCAAGGTCGGGCTAACAGGCTTCTGCCTCGGCGGCGCCGTCACCATCATCGGCGCGACCAAGATCCCGGAGCTCGCGGCCGGCGTCGTGTTCTACGGCATCCCGCCGGAGCAGGCGGCCAAGCCCGCCGACGTCAAGATCCCGCTCCAGGCTCACTTCGCCAACAAGGACGATTGGTGCACGCCGGAGCTGGTCAGTGGCTTCGAAAAGGCCATGAAGGCCGCCGGCAAGTCCCTGGAGCTGTTCCGCTATGACGCCGAGCACGCCTTCGTCAACGAGCAGCGCCAGGCCGTGCACGACCGCGAGGCCGCCGAACTCGCCTGGGGCAGGGCGACGGAGTTTTTCCGAAAACATCTCGGCTGATAGCCCGTAGCCCGGATGGAGCGAAGCGTAATCCGGGGATTGTCTCGTGGCATGACCCCGGATTACGCCGCGCTCCATCCGGGCTACAGCCCTTGGCGCCGCCCTTGACGCCGCCCCCGCGCCATGGTGAGTATCCGCCCCATGAGCACCGCCGTCCGCCCAGCCCGTCTCTGGTGGCGCACCTCCTAACGAGGTGGCCGGTGCGATTTTCCTTTCCCAAATCGTCTGAGGTCGCCAACGCAGTGCGGCGGCCTGATCGTTTGTCCTGTGTGGCGTTCCCTCGGCAAGTTTCGTAAGAGGACGACATGAACAGGACAGTCTTTGCCCTCCCGGCCAGAAGCGACTATGTGACCCGTGCAGGTCTCGCGATCACGCGCGTGGCCGAGCAGTTCACCGGCGGCGCGAGCCGGCTCGACGATCTCGTCAGCCTGCTCGACCGCCGCCGCGGCGTGGTGCTGTCCTCGGGCACGACCGTGCCCGGCCGCTACGAGAGCTTCGATCTCGGCTTCTCCGACCCGCCGCTCAAGCTCGAGACATCAGGTGTCAATTTCAAGCTGGAAGCGCTGAACCAACGCGGGCAGGTGCTGATCGCCTTTCTCACCGAGGTCCTGCGCGAGCCCTGCGTGGTGATCTCCGAGAAGACGGCCACGCGGCTTGCAGGTCACATCATCCGCGGCGATGCGCCGGTCGAGGAGGACCAGCGTACCCGGCGTGCCAGCGTGATGTCGCTGGTGCGCGATCTCGTCGCCGCCTTCGCCGCCAATGACGACGGTCTGCTCGGCCTGTTCGGCGCCTTCGCCTACGACCTCGTGTTCCAGATCGAGGACCTCGTGCAGAAGCGGCCGCGCGAAAACGACCAGCGCGACATCGTGCTCTATGTGCCCGATCGCCTGCTGGCCTATGACCGCGCCACCGGCCGCGGCGTGGTGCTCACTTACGATTTCGCCTGGAAGGGCAAGTCGACCGAAGGCCTGCCGCGCGAGACTGCCGACAGCCCATATCTGAAGACGCCGCGCCAGGGCTTTGCCGATCACGCCCCCGGCGAATACCAGGCCACCGTCGAGACGGCGCGCGCAGCCTTCGCGCGCGGCGATCTGTTCGAGGCGGTCCCGGGCCAGCTCTTCGCCGAGCCCTGCGACCGCTCGCCGGCCGAAGTGTTCCAGCGCCTCTGCGTCATCAACCCGTCGCCCTACGGCGCGCTGATGAATCTCGGCGAGGGCGAATTCCTGGTGTCGGCCTCGCCGGAGATGTTCGTGCGCTCGGACGGACGCCGCGTCGAGACCTGCCCGATATCAGGCACCATCGCGCGCGGCACCGATGCGATCGGCGATGCCGAGCAGATCCGCCAGCTCCTGAACTCGGAGAAGGACGAGTTCGAGCTCAACATGTGCACCGACGTCGACCGCAACGACAAGGCGCGCGTCTGCGTTCCCGGCACCATCAAGGTGCTGGCGCGGCGGCAGATCGAGACTTACTCAAAGCTGTTCCACACCGTCGATCATGTCGAAGGCATGCTGAGGCCCGGCTTCGACGCGCTCGACGCTTTCCTTACCCATGCCTGGGCGGTGACGGTAACAGGCGCGCCAAAGCTCTGGGCGATGCAGTTCGTCGAGGATCACGAGCGCTCGCCGCGGCGCTGGTATGCCGGCGCGATCGGCGCGGTGAATTTCGACGGCAGCATCAACACTGGCCTTACCATCCGCACCATCCGCATGAAGGATGGCTTGGCTGAAGTGCGTGTCGGCGCGACCTGCCTGTTCGATTCAGACCCCGCCGCGGAAGATCGCGAATGCCAGGTCAAGGCCGCTGCCCTGTTCCAGGCGCTACGCGGCGATCCGCCAAAGCCGCTGTCGACCTTCGCGCCCGATGCGACCGGAAGCGGCAAGCAGGTGCTGCTGATCGATCATGACGACAGTTTCGTCCATATGCTCGCCGACTATTTCCGCCAGGTCGGTGCCAGCGTCACCGTGGTCCGCTATGTGCATGCGCTCGACATGCTCAAGCAGAAGAAGTGGGATTTGCTGGTGCTGTCGCCCGGCCCCGGCAGGCCGGAGGATTTCGCGATCAAGAGGACCATCGATGCGGCGCTGGAGAAGAAGCTGCCGGTGTTCGGCGTCTGCCTTGGCGTGCAGGCGATCGGCGAATATTTTGGCGGCGAACTCGGCCAGCTCACCCATCCCGCCCACGGCCGGCCCTCGCGGGTGCAGGTGCGCGGCGGCCGCCTGATGCGCAATCTGCCGAACGAGATCGTCATCGGCCGCTATCACTCGCTGTTCGTCGAGCGCGACAGCATGCCCGAAGTTCTGAACGTCACCGCCAGTACCGAGGATGGCGTCGCCATGGCGCTCGAGCACAAGACCCTGCCGGTCGCCGGCGTGCAATTCCACCCGGAATCGTTGATGTCGCTTGGCGGCGAGGTGGGGCTGCGTATTGTTGAAAACGCGTTCCGGCTGGATGCGCGCGTTGATTGAGAGGCACCAATGACCTTTGACCACGATTTGAAGGCGAGCGTCCGCACCATTCCCGACTATCCCAAGCCGGGGATCATGTTCCGCGACATCACGACCTTGCTTGCGGATGCGCGCGCCTTCCGCCGCGCGGTCGATGAGCTCGTCAATCCCTGGGCCGGCAACAAGATCGACAAGGTCGCCGGCATGGAGGCGCGCGGCTTCATCCTCGGCGGCGCGGTGGCGCATCAGCTCTCGGCAGGCTTCGTGCCGATCCGCAAGAAAGGCAAGCTGCCGCACACCACCGTGCGCATCGCGTACTCCCTCGAATACGGCATCGACGAGATGGAGATGCATGTCGACGCCATCCTGCCCGGCGAGCGCGTGATCCTGGTCGACGATCTCATTGCCACCGGCGGCACCGCGGAGGGCGCGGTGAAGCTGTTGCGCCAGATCGGCGCCAATGTCGTCGCGGCCTGCTTCATCATCGACCTGCCCGAACTCGGCGGCGCCGCCAAGCTGCGCGCCATGGACGTGCCGGTGCGCACGCTGATGACGTTCGAGGGGCACTGAGCGGGCGAAGAATATCGTCCCGATTTTAGATGTATCGCCGCCGGCTGCTGTGGCCTTGGTTCACCTCTCCCGTAGGGAGAGGTCGGATCGCATCGCAAGATGCGATCCGGGTGAGGG
>NZ_JAULLN010000049.1:0-33272 GCF_041357655.1 Bradyrhizobium sp. DN3
ATGCGGTGGTCTCGATCGCAGCCGCGCTCGGCTATTCCTCGCAGACGGCATTCGCGGCTGCCTTCAGGAAGCTGACCGGCGAGAACCCGAGCGACTGGCGCAGGCGCCAGCGTTAGCAGCAATCGCGCTGTAATCACGGCAATCGCTCTGGCGCAGCGGCAGATCCGATCCGCTAAACCATCACCATGCTCGGACCAATCGACGGAGACCGAAGATGACCTGGAAAAACTTCATCAGCCGGCGGGTGATCGCCTCGCGCCGCAGAGGCCTTGCGACCGCAACCTTGTACGGACTCTCGCTGGCCGTTCGCTTCACATCGGCGACGGGCGAGGAGGTGGAGATTCCCGCGCAGGCGCTGCACCCAGCCTACCCGCTGATGTCGATCATGACCCGGGATGGCTCCGGCCTTCCCTACCAGGACTGGGGACCGAGGGCGGCTCAGTCGGTCATTTTTCGCCAAGCCTGGCCGCCGAATTCGACGCTGTCGCGCTGCGTAGCGCCTTAAGACCAGAGATTCACATCACCTCTTCGTGCCGCCGCCGGACGCTGCCCTGAACGGAGCAGCGACGGTTCGCGCGCGGACTTTCGAAACTGCTTACCAAGGAGCAAACTCATGCGATTAGTCATCATCGGCGCCGGCTTCGCCGGCATGTACGCCGCCCTTTCCGCAGCCCGCCTGCGCGAGATCCAGGGCGTCTCGCCGGAGGCGCTCGAGATCGCGCTGGTGGCCCCCGAGCCGACGCTCGTGGTTCGCCCGCGGCTCTACGAACCGAAGCCCGAGACCCTGACGGCGCCCCTGCGCGACGTGCTCGAGGCCATCGACGTCACCTATGTGCAAGGCAGCGCCGAGACGGTCGACACCAAATCCTGCATGGTGAAGATCGCCACGGCGAAGGGCACGAAGAAGACGCTCTCTTACGACCGTCTCGTCGTGACCACAGGCAGCCGGCTGTTCCGTCCGAACATTCCGGGTCTTGCCGAGCATGGCTTCAGCGTCGATTCGCTCGACGACGCCATTGCGCTCGACAAGCACCTGCATGGCCTCGCCAAGCGGCCGGCCACGAACGGGCGCGACACGGTGGTCGTCGCCGGCGGCGGCTTCACCGGCATCGAGGCGGCTACCGAAATGCCGGCACGGCTGCGCGACATCCTCGGCGCCAACGCGAAGACCCGCGTCATCATCGTCGAGCGCAACAATGCGATCGCGCCCGACATGGGCGCAGGTCCTCGCCCCGTCATCGAGGACGCCCTTCACAAGCTCGGTGTTCAAACCCGGCTCGGTGCCGGCGTCACCTCGCTCGACCAGTCCGGCGTCACCCTGTCCAGCGGCGAACACATCGAGACCGAGACCGTGATCTGGGCGGCGGGCATTCGTGCCGCGCCTTTGACCGCGCAGATCCCCGCCGAGCGCGACAGTTTCGGCCGCTTGCTGGTCGACCGCTGCTTGCAGGTGCCAGGCGTCCAGGGCGTGTTCGCGGCCGGCGATGCGGCACGTGCCGCCTGCGACGATGTCGGCAACTACGCGCTGATGTCGTGCCAGCACGCCACGCGCATGGGCGCCTTCGCCGGCAACAATGCGGCCGCAGAGCTGCTGGGCCTGCCGACCAGGCCCTATCACCAGAAGGCCTATGTCACCTGCCTCGATCTCGGCGAAGCCGGCGCGCTGTTCACGCGCGGCTGGGAACGCAACGTGGAGATGGTCGGCGAGGTCGCCAAGAAGACGAAACGCGAGATCAACACCGTCTGGATCTACCCGCCGCGCGCCGAACGTGCCGTCGCGCTGGCCTTGGCCGATCCGGAGCGCGTGACTGACCTCTAGGTACTCACACGACATCGGCCACGCGATCGTGGCTGGACTGCGCTGTAAGCGAAGAAGGAGATCGAACATGAAAAGTGAAAATGTCGTCATCGTGACGGGAGGCAGCTCGGGCATCGGGCGCGCGGCGGCACTACGTTTCGCCAGACAAGGCGACAAGGTGCTCGTGACCGGCCGCCGTCCCGGCCCTATCGAAGAAACGGTTGCCGAGCATGCAAACATTACCGGCTTGGTTGCCGATGTCGCCTCCGCCGAAGATGCCAGGCGCACAATTGCCAAGGCGGTCGATACCTGGGGCAAGGTCGATGCCTTGGTCAACAACGCGGGCGCAGGTGCAATTCTTCCGCTGGCCGACGCGACGGCCGATCGGATCATGGACATCTTCTCCGTGAATGTGATCGGCCCAAGTCTGCTCGCCGCTGCTGCTCTGCCTCACCTCAGGGCAACACAGGGCACGATCGTCAATGTCTCGAGCACTTTCGGCCACAAGCCGGCGGGCGCACTGTCCCATTACGCAGCCAGCAAGGCGGCATTGGAGCACTTGACTCGCTGCTGGGCGCTGGAGCTCGCACCGGTCGGTATACGCGTGAACGCGGTCGCTGCGGGGCCCACGGAATCTGGCGCTCTGACTGGCATGATGGGGCTGTCCCTGGAGCAGGCTGCGGCAATCAAGGATCAGGAGCGCGCGCGCATACCGCTCGGGCGGCGCGGCGTTCCGGACGATGTCGCAGAATGGATCGTCCGGCTTGCCGGCCCCGCTTCAGAATGGGTGACGGGCCAGGTGGTCGCGATCGATGGCGGCTTGGGCCTGGCATAGCTGCGCGCATGCGTTGGCAGCAATCACTCTATAGCGACGGCAATCGCTCTGGGGCAGTCGCACGTCGCGTTCGATAAATCATCACGGCACGCACCAGCAATGAGCGTGCCGCCGATCTCCGAACACCTCACCAGCATTGACCGCGCTGCCCACGGAAGACGCGCGGTCTTTTCCCGAACTGAACGTCAAGACAGAGCGCAGGAGCTTTCAAAGATGAATCAGACGATCCGCAACACCCAGGAGAAGACGAACATGAACTTGCACGACACTGCACATCTCGGCAGAGGCCCCGAAGAGCTGGTCCCATCGCGCTACGCGCTGCGGATCGGCGAGATCGACGTACTGGTGATCAGCGATGGAGTGCTGACGCTGCCAGGTGCGATGCTGGCCCACAACGCCGACCCGGCCGTCCGCGCGGCCTGGCTGAAGGACATGTTCCTGCCGCCGGATGCTTTCGATTGGGCGCTGAACGTGGTCGTGGTGCGCAGCGGCGGCCAGACCATCCTCGTCGACGCCGGACTAGGGTCCGACCCCGACTTGCACCTGCCGCGGGCCGGGCAGTTGAGCAAGCGACTGGAAGCCGCCGGCATCGATCTTGGGTCCGTGACCGACGTGGTGCTGACGCATATGCACATGGACCACATTGGCGGTCTGCTCGTCGACGAGGTGAGGGACCGGCTGCGCCCGGACCTGCGCATCCACGTGGCAGCCGCCGAGGTCAAGTTCTGGGAGGCGCCCGATTTCTCCCACGTCGCGATGCCGCCGGGATTTCCGGACGCGCTGCGGGCGACCGCCAAGCGGTTCGCGAAAGAGTACCATAACCAGCTGCGCACCTTCGAGGACGAGCACGAGGTGGCGCCGGGAGTGGTGGTCACGCGCACCGGCGGCCACACCCCCGGGCACAGCGTGGTCCGCCTGGCATCCGGCGGCGATCGGCTGACATTCGCCGGCGACGCCGTGTTCACCGTCGGATTCGATCACCCCGACTGGCACAACGGCTTCGAGCACGATCCCGAAGAGGCGGCCCGCGTCCGCGTCCGTCTCTTGCGGGAGCTGGCGGCGAATGGAGAGCTCCTCGTCGCCACTCACATGCCGTTCCCATCGGTCGGCCGGGTGGCGGTCGACGGCGACCACTTTCGCTGGGTGCCGGCGTTCTGGGACTACTGACCGCGAGAAGCATGATCCGGTCCCGCCTTAGCGCAAAGTTTGCTTCGGTTTAAGGATCATGCTCAGCGCGAACCGAAGCGCGATGACGATCACCCGATGTCATCGCGCTTTGTCGCACGACAGAGAGTCTACATCAGGCCTTTTGCTGCACGCACTTCGGCGATCTCGGCGTCGGGATGGCTGACGATGGTCGCAAACATGATGCCGCTGATGATCAGCGACCAGGCGGTGTCCCAATAGATCCAAAACACGTGCCAGCCTCCGTTTCGATCTCCTCCGCCCGCGGGATCAGGGTAACGGCAAGGCGAGGCTGCCGTTCCCGGTGCGAGTGCGGGTCTATCCTTGTTTGGTCGGCGGGGAGCTGCGACCGGTTTGACCGGTGTGGCGCTTTGCCACGACGTCCTCGTCGCGCTCGCCCTGATGCGGATGCGGCGGCAGCTTGGGCTGGCGCCTTGCTGACCGCCATGCTTGCCGCCCATGTCGGGCTTGCCTTCGAGATCGTTTTCACGGGGCATGATGCTTCAATGCGCTGGCGCGGCATTGGTTCGCACTGTGAACGAGGTCATAGGATCGCCGCGGTTTGCGGTGCACGATCGTTGGCCGAAGCATCGAGATTCGACCGCCGGATTTGGCCTGATGCGGAAACGACTGATCACCTGGACCATCCTGACCTGCGGGCTGCTTGCGGTCACCGTATGGACCGTGCTCGGTCCGCCCAATCAGCCGCCCGGCCCGCATTTGCCCTCCCGCAGCGTGACGGCGGCGGTGCGGTAGGCTCCGAGCGACCGATACAATTTCGGCATCGATCGATCCCAACTGGAATTTGGTGCGACGGCGCGCCTCCCGCTATCCTCGACGGCAAAACGACAATGCCGCACCGGCTTCGAGGAGGAAACCATGTTGAGACCGACCCGACGCATCGCATCACGCCTGCCGCGCGCTGCGATCGCCACCACCCTCACCTTTCTCGCCCTCATTCCTGGAGTCCGCGCCGGCATGGCCGAAACCTTCGCTTATGTCGGCAACGCCGACAGCAACGACATCAGCGT
This sequence comes from Bradyrhizobium sp. DN3, assembly GCF_041357655.1. Lineage (NCBI taxonomy): Bacteria > Pseudomonadati > Pseudomonadota > Alphaproteobacteria > Hyphomicrobiales > Nitrobacteraceae > Bradyrhizobium > Bradyrhizobium sp. DN3. The sequence continues at coordinate 4,850 of NZ_JAULLN010000049.1, forward strand.
GTTCAAGATGGCCGAGAACGGCGAGATGATGCCGGTGCAGACGGCCGCCTTCACCGGCGTCGAAAAGCCGGGATCCTCGACGCCGCTCGCGATCACGCCCGACAAGCGCGTGCTGATCGCCGGCATCCGCTCGCAGCCATACCTCGCGGTGAGCTTCGCGATCGATCCCAAGTCCGGCCAGCTCAGGCATGTCGGCAACGGGCCGCTCGCCGACAGCATGGCCAATATCGCCGTCGATCGCAGCGGCAAGTTCCTGTTCAGCGCCTCCTATGGCGGCAACAAGGTCGCGCTGAATCCGCTTCAAGCAAACGGCGTCGCCGGTGAGCCGAAGCAGGTGATCCCGACCGGGCTGAATGCGCACGCCGTCCTGCCCTCGCCCGACAACCGCTTCGTGTTCGCGACCAATCTCGGCTCCGATCAGGTGCTGAGCTTTGTGTTCGATGCCACGACCGGCACGCTGACGCCGAGCGATCCGCCGGCCCACAAGCTGCCGGAAAAATCGGGGCCGCGGCACTTCGTATTCCACCCGGGCGGCAAGTTCGTCTATCTCGTTCACGAGCTGAACGGCGACGTCGCGGCGTTCAGCTATGACGCCAAGAACGGCGCCTGGACCGAGATCCAGCGCACCACCGCACTGCCGGAAGGGTTCAACGGCAAAGCTTCCGATAAAAAGCCTTGGGCCGCCGACATCCACATCACCCCAGACGGACGCTTCCTTTACGCCTCCGAGCGCACCACGAACACGCTCACCGCCTACAAGGTCGATGCAACCAGCGGCAAGCTGACCACGATCGGCAGCGTGCCGACCGAGAAGCAGCCCCGCGGCTTCAACATCGATCCCTCTGGGCGCTATCTCGCCGCCGTCGGCGAACTCTCCGACGGCATGACGGTCTATGCGATCGACCAGAGCAGCGGCGCGCTCGCCAAGCTGAAATCCTATCCCACCGGCAAGAAGCCGAACTGGGTGGAGTTTCTGAGCCTGCCGTGAGGGACGCGCGGCCGGCCTACGTAATCATCCGTAATTTCGCGAGACCCGCCTTGGCGCGATATCATCGGGCATGGACCGTCAAATTGTCTTCAAGTGCCCCCAGACCGGCATGAACGTGCAATATCGGCTTGGCGACGAGCCAACCGATCGGACGCATGTTTCCGTGCCGTGTCAGGCCTGTACGCGCCTGCACCTGATCGATCGCGCCACCGGCAAACTGCTGGGTGATCGCCGGAGCTGACGGCCAGCCAGCCCCGCTGCGACCTCCCCGCCCGGCGGGAGCGAACCTGATCTCCAATCCCGCGACTAATCAAAGACTTGCCACGGCGGCCCGCGCCGGCGTGGCATCCCGCCATGGGACAACGCTGCCGTAGTCCGGCCCGTTGCCATCTGCTATCGATTGAAGGGCTTGAACCCGTGGAATTTTCGATGCGTCATTTGCCCCGTGCCGTTGCCCGAAGCCTGTTTCCCGCAGCCATCGCTGGCGTGTTCGCTCTCGGCCCATATCCGGCTGGAGCCGCCGAGGACGATGCCCCCAAGGGGCCGGCGGTCACGGTGCTGAAGGTCGCGAAATCCTGCTTCTCCGACATCGTCGAGGCCACCGGTACGATCATCGCGCGCGAGGAAACCTCGGTGCGGCCCGAACGTCCCGGCCTGAAGGTGACCGAGGTGCTGGCCGAAGCCGGCCAGACCATCACTGCCGGCCAGGTGCTGGCGCGGCTGGCGCTGCCGGAAGGCGGCACGCTTCAGGTCACCGCGCCTGTGGCGGGCGTGATCGCCACGTCGACCGCGCAGATCGGCAATTTCGCCTCGGCCAAGGGCGAGGCCCTGTTCACGATCGTGGCGCGCAGCGAATATGATCTGGTCGGCCTGGTCGCGACCACCGACATGCGCAAGCTCGCCGTCAATCAGCAGGCGACCGTGCGCATCGCCGGCGCCGGCGACATCGACGGCAGGATTCGCCGCATCGGGCCGACCGTCGAGCAAAACATCCAGCAGGGCATGGTCTATATCGGCATCTCCTCGCAGAAGCGCCTGTTGCTCAACGCGAGCGGGCGCGCGCTGATCAAGACCGGGCAGAGCTGCAACGTCGCAGTGCCGCTGACGGCCGTGCAATATTCTTCGGCCGGCACCGTGGTGCAGGTGATCCGCCGCAATCGCGTCGAGACCAAGCGCGTCGAGATCGGATTGATGTCGGGCGGCAATATCGAGGTCCGCGACGGCCTCAACGATGGCGACGTCATCGTCGCCCGCGCCGGCGCGCTGCTGCGCGAGGGCGATCCGGTGCGCCCGGTGATGGCGAGCGCGGAAGCGGCGAAGTAGATATCGCCGCCGTCATTGCGAGCCAACGGGTCCGCGCGTAGCGCGGCCCGATGACAGGCTCCGCGAAGCAATCCAGAGTCCCTCCACGGAGAGATTTCTGGATTGCTTCGTCGCAAGAGCTCCTCGCAATGACGAGGTGGCGACAGATGTGCGCTGAGGCACGGCTATCGTAGGGTGGGCAAAGCCACCGGGTCGCGCGAAACGCGCGCCCGATGACAGGCTCCGCGTGCCCACGTCTTTCGAAATGTTGGAGAGAATGGTGGGCACGGCGCTTTGCGCCTTTGCCCACCCTACAAGAGCTGCGATTACCGAAAAAACTAGCCGCCGGCTTCGCCGAAACGGACGTCCTCGAGCAATGACGACGAGACGCTCGGGACCTGGTCGCCTTCGCTGGCGCGGGAGATGGCGACGCGGGTCTTGTTGAAGACGCTTTCGGCGCTGCTACCTTGCGCATTGAGGTTGTTGAGAAGCTCGCTGACCAGCACGCTGTGCTCGCCCTTGCCGTCATCGACGACCTTGCCGGGCGAGGCCGAGGTGAGGATCAGCGCATTGTCGGATGCGCTGATCGGCGCGAGACCATGGCTGTAGGAGCGGAAGCGGCGCTCGTAGGGGTTACGGCGGGAGGCGTCGACGACGACGAGCTTGGCCTTGGCGCCCTGCTCCTTCATCATGTCGAGCACGCCCTCGATGGAGACGCCGTGGCGGCGGACGTCGCTTTCCTTCCAGATCACGGCATCGACCGGCAGCATGTAGCTCTCGCGGCCGGCCTGCACGCCATAACCGCCGAAGAACAGCATGACGACGCTGTCGTGCTTGATCCGGGACTTCAGGCGGTTGACGGCGCGGACCATGTCGTCCTTGGTCGCGTCTTCCACCATGTCGACGTCAAAGCCGCTCTTGCGCAGGGACGAAGAGAGCGCGCGGGCGTCATTGATCGACTGCGTCAGGGGCGCGTTGGCGTCGGGATAATGTCCATTGCCGATGACCAGCGCCAGATGCGTGGCATGGCCGATCGAGCCGGTGATCTGGTCGGTCGAGACGGCCTTGGCGGCGTCGATCGCGCGCATGTTGAGGGCAGCATGGGCGCCGATCACGAGGGACACCGTGCCGATGAGGGCGGCGGCGACGGCAATCGTGCGTCGGGAAAGGTCGAGCTGCCTTACATTCATCTCGGTTCGTTCCTGTGCCAAAGACCAGCCAAGCGCGCGCACACTGTTTGAGTAGCGCGATAGCGTCTTTAGGTTTGAGGGATTGGCCGGGGATGTGCCCCCGAATTGCGCGCAATTTGCGGCGCCGCACCAAACAAACCTTTAACCGGATATCGCCTCCCCGGCAATAGTTCGCCCAAAATTTGAGCTAAGCCGCTGAAGATGCTAGTCAATTTCCTGGCTCGGATTTCTCCATTTTTGGCTCCCCCGGAGGCTTCCGGGGCCTCATCATGCAGCCTTGGTGCCGGCTTTTTCCGTGACTTCCATCACATTTGTATTTCCTGCGAATCCGGGTAGCTTTTTCAACGACTTGCAGGGGGGTGGCACGCGGCTGGGAGCGTGTCGGCCGGCCCCCGGCCAATGCCCCGCGACCAGGTATTTCATGAGCTTTCAATATTTTGCCGGCGCCGCCTGCCGGGCGCTGACGGCGCGGAAGGACGGCCCCTCGCTTTACGAGGTCTGCGATCCCGTGCTGGCGGGTCAGGCCGGCGGCGATCCGCATCTGGCCAAATTCTACAAGACCGCGCTCGGCAATCCCGCGTTGCGGGTGCTGCTGCGGCGGGCCGGACTGCCCGAGCTGCGCGACGAGGCGAGGCTAGCGGCGCTGCGCCAGGCGCTCGCCCGTGCCCGCGACGAGGCCGAGCCCGACTGGGCGGCCGTCGGCCAACCCGTGGCCGATCTCCTCGACAGCATCGCGCTCGACCATCCCAAGCCGCCGCCGGCCGTGTTCGTTGGTAAGGCGCCGCAACAATCGCAGATCGACGGCGTGATCCGCGACTGCGCACAGCACCTGCTCGGCTCGTATCGCCGAAACGGTTTTCTGCCGACCTACGCCGCCTTCAACCTGATCGGCGATCCCGATTGCCGCGGACGCGAGCTGATCATGGCGCTCACGGGGCTGAACGCGCGCGGCTACAAGAACTCCTCGCTGCTGTTCAACCTCGCCCGCGTGTTCATCGCGCGCTCGCCGGCACGCGCCGTGGTGCATCCGCCGTGGCGAGGGGTCGCCGAGCCGATGTGGGAGCCGGTGCAGATCCGCCACCGCTCGGCCTATTACGATGCGTTCTTCATCGAGGCACTGCTGAGCTATGTCGAGACCGGGCTCGCCTCACCCGCCGACAAGATCGCGGCGGAGCGCGCGATCGCCGACATGGTGGATTTCTGCGTCAACATCAGCCGCGAGGAGGTCGAGGGCATCGACGGCGCGCGGTTCAATGTCATCACCGCGCTCGCGCCGGCGCCGCATCCCCGCTTCTCCCGCTTCTTCGCCCAGATCAAGCAGGATCTCGGCTTCGGAATCTATGTGCCGGATTGCGACACCACGGCCTGCTCGATCTCCGCAGCGACGCAGGCCGGCTGCACCGATGAGATCATCGACCAGCCGCTGCTGGATTTCTACGCCGGCTACCAGGTCCGCGCCGGCGTCAACGCGCCGCGCGTGACAGTGCCGCTCAACGACAATATCGACTATGAGGGCGGCGTTGCGACCTGGATCGACAATCTCGCGGGCGCGCGTCCTTACGGCAACGATCTCGATCCGACGCTCAATCTCGACATTCTCGAAGTCAGCTTCCGCAACCTGGCACGCTGGAAGATTCTGGAGACGCCATCGCGGCTCGCCATCGTGCATCGCATCATCGGCTTCCAGAAGCGATTAGCCGCGAGCGGTGCTTTCGCCAATCCGCGCTCGCACATCTATTACCTGCCGGAGCTCTACAGCGCCTATTTCGGCCGTTGTTATGCCGCGTTCCTGGCGCTGCCGCTGGCGGCGCAGGCCGCGATCGATCCCGACGGCGATTTCGATTTCATCCGCCACCGCGTGCTGTCCTACGTCAAAGGCGAGCTGATGGCCGCAGAGATGAATGTGTTCGACGCCGCGCTGGCGCTGATCGCGCTCGGCCATCTCGGCGCGGACCCACGCGCCTTCGCGCCAGCGCTGAACGTGATCGTCGATGCCATCGGCGAAGGTGGCCGCCGCGGTCCGTTCCGTGCCTATGAATGGAACAAGATGAAGACACCGACGCGGATTCTGGTCGGCGGGCCCGAGGTGACGTCGGCATTCGTGCTGATGGGGCTGGCGGTGGCGAGGCGAGCGATGGCAGGACGGGGGTAGCTCTTCACCCTCCCCTGGAGGGGGAGGGTCGATCGCGCGCAGCGCGAGCGGGGTGGGGTGACGGTCCCTCCGCGACGAACAGTGCCCGAGTGGAGAGATCACCCCACCCCGTCACGCAATCTTGCTTCGCTCGATCGCATGCCGACCCTCCCCCTCCAGGGGAGGGTGAAGGAGCGCCATGCAATGACGGGAAGTTGAAAGCCCATCTGTTAGGCAGGCGCTGGCCGAGTGGCCAAAAGCTGACCACAATCGCGGGGTCTATCGAGATTTTCCTGGAACTTGCGGACCGGCATGTTGCGAAAAGTCCTGATTGCGCTGGCTTTCATCGCCCTCCCGTCGCTGGCTGACGCCGCCGACATCACCGGCATGGCAAAAGTGCGCGCCGGCGATACCGTGGTGATCGGCAACACGCGGGTGCGGCTCGGCGGCATCGACGCGCCGGCAGTCGACCAGCTTTGCCTCAACACCAAGACCGAACGCTGGACCTGTGGGGTCGCTGCGCGCGACGAGCTCGCCAAATATGCCGATGGCAAGAATTGGGTGTGCCATACCCGCGCGATCGACCGGCGCGGCCGCACCGTGGCGCGCTGCGAGGTCGGCGGCGAGGACATCCAGAAATGGCTGGTGCGCAGCGGCTGGGCGCTGGCCTACACCCGCATGTCCCATGATTACGACGCGGACGAAACCGCCGCGCGGGAGGCCAAGGCCGGGATGTGGCAGGGCGCCTTCATCGCGCCCTGGGACTGGCGGGTCCGCAACAAGAAGACCGCCATCCTCGGCGCCACCAAGCCGCCAGATGGGGCGCATGCGGTGCTGCTCGCCTCGGCCTCGGGACCGGTCGCGCCTTCGCCTGATTGCACCATCAAGGGCAACGTCAACAGCGCCGGCGAATGCATCTACCACCAGCCGACCAGCCGCTGGTACACCCAGATCAAGATGAAGATCAGCAAGGGCACCCGCTGGTTCTGTTCGGTGGAAGAGGCGGAGGCCGCGGGCTGCCGCGAGACGAAGCGATAACCCACCTCAGACCTGCGTTTTGAGCGCTTTTCTCAAACCCCGGCGCCGCGTAAAAGTGTGTTTCAGCGACCCACCAGTCCGTTCTCACGACACAAGGACCAACAGCAATGACCGTTCGCGCGGGCCGGGAATTTCTGGCCATCCCCGGGCCCACCACGATGCCCGACGAGGTGCTGCAGGCGATGCATCGTCCGGCGATCGACATCTACTCCAAGCAGATGACCGACCTGACTGCGGGGCTGCTCAGTGACATCTCGAAGCTGTTTTCGACCAAGGGCAAGTCCTACATCTACATCGCCAATGGCCACGGCGCCTGGGAAGCGGCGCTGAGCAATGTGCTGTCGCGCGGCGACAAGGTGCTGGTGCTGGAGAGCGGGCGCTTTGCGATCGGCTGGGGCAATGCGGCGGCGCTGATGGGCGCCGAGGTCGAGGTGCTCAAGGGCGACTGGCGCCGCGCGGTGCGGCCGCACGAGGTCGCGGAGCGCCTGCGCCGCGACAAGGAGCACACCATCAAGGCTGTCGTCGTCGTCCAGGTCGACACGGCCTCGGGCGTGCAGAACGACATCGAGGCGATCGGCAAGGCGATCAAGGCCAGCGGCCATCCCGCGCTGTATATGGTCGACACCGTGGCTTCGCTCGGCTGCATGCCGTTCGAGATGGACAAATGGGGCATCGACGTCGCGATGTCCGGCTCGCAGAAGGGCCTGATGACGCCGCCCGGCCTCGGCTTCGTCGCCGCCAACGCGCGTGCGCTCGAGGTGCACAAGACAGCCAACATGGCGACGCCCTATTGGAGCTGGAGCGAGCGCGAGGGCACCGAGCACTATCGCAAATATGCCGGCACCGCGCCGGTGCATCTGTTGTTCGCGCTGCGCCAGGCGATCGACCTCCTGCACGAGGAAGGGCTGGAGAACGCCTTCCGCCGCCACAGCCTGCTCGGCGAAGCCGCGCGCCGCGCGGTCGGCGCATGGTCGGAAGGCCAGGTACTCGGCTTCAATGTGGCAGAAGCCAGCGAGCGCTCCAACACCGTGACCACGGTGACCATGAGCAACGGCCATGACCCGGCGGTGCTGCAACGCTACTGCAAAGAGAAGTGCGGCGTCGTGCTCGGCACCGGCATCGGCGATCTCTCGGGCCAGGCCTTCCGCATCGCCCATATGGGCCACGTCAACGCGCCGATGCTGCTCGGCACGTTGGGGGTGATCGAGATCGGCCTCAACGCGCTGAAGATCCCGCACGGCAAGGGCGGGCTCGAGGCGGCGGTCGCGTATCTCGGCGACGAGGTGGCGGTGTAGGCGTACGCCCGCCACAAACTCCGCTGTCGTCCCGGACAAGCGCAGCTCTGGCAACGCATAGCGTTGTCAGGGCGGAGCGCTGATCCGGGACCCATAGCCACAGGACGTGGTTTGACGAAGACTCGGAGTTACCAGTTCGCGTGATAACTGCTCCCTGGGGTTATGGGTCCCGGCCTGCGCCGGGACGACAGCGGAGTGTTTGGCTAGCGACGGAGTGTTTGGCTAGGGCTGCGGCACCCGATACGCCGCGACCTGCGCTTTCAGCTCATCCAGCGATGCCGTCGGCTTCTTCGGATCCACCCGATACTTCCCACTCGCAAGCCACTTCAACACCTTCGCATCGATCACCGGCGAGTGGTGGATGACGTCGCTGTAATTACCGAGATCGTGCGTCACGGCCTTGATCGCGCGGAAATCATGGAGGCGCACGTTGGGAAGCTGGGTCAGGGCTTCCGCAATGCGTGCGGCGAGATCGGTGACGATCTCTAGCGTTTCCGGTGATGCATCGCGCATGGCGACGAATTGCAGGATCGAATAGGGCGGGAAGTAGATGTCGAAGGTCACGTCCGGATGGCGCGTGATGAGACCGACCGCATCGCGCTCGAAATGCCGCACCATGGCATCGTAACCATAGCCTTCACCGAGGAAACGGCTGCGCGCGGGAGCGGTGATATAGGCGAAGGCGGCAAGCGTCTTCTGCGCATTGTAGCCGCTCGCGACGTCGAAATCCCGCGGCAGCGCGTAGATGTCGTCGACGTCGGGCAGCGCAAACCTGAGGGGGAGATAAGGCGCCGCCCGGGTCAGCGGCTCTCGCAATGGCGGGACCGACCGCAGCAATGTGAACACGGATTCCTTGGCCATCGCGGCGCTGAACAGATAGGACGCGATCCCCTTGGCCGTGCTGCGATAGAGATCGACGGACAGATAGGGATCCGTCTCGATGTCCGCGGCATCGATAAAGATGAAATCGTCCATCGCCCAGATCACCCGCCTTGCGCCGCGGTCGATGGCCTGCTCCAGCACAAAAGCCTGCTGACGCGAATTGGAGCCGGTCATCGCCAGCTTGAGCGAATGAACGCCGAGCGCACGATCGATGTCGCTCTGGCGAAAATGGATCGCGAGCGAGGTGCCCATGAAAGCGGTGTCGAACGACTGACTGCGGATCAGCCCGGCATTCTGCACGCGCGTGTCCTCGGAATAGAAGGCGGTGAGACGCGAGGGGCGGAACAGTTGCAGGGGATCGACGACATAGGTGAGCGCCGCCGCACCCAGAACGCAGGCGATGCTCGCGAGCAGAAGACGGCCCAGATGTGTGAACGGCGCGTGCATCAGAACCGGAAATAGATTAATTCGCTGTGGCTCTGGATGCCCAAGATCCCGAAGGCGAGCACCAGCGACGCGCCATAGAGAACCAGTGGCCGCATCCGCCCTGCCCGCAAGGCCTCGCCGACCCTGCGGTTGGCGTGATCGTAGCCCATGATGCTTTGCGTGTTCGGCGCCAGCCATACCAGCGCGGCGTAGATGGCGACCAGCACCAACGCCGCGATCTCCTCGCGGCCGAAGACGATATTCGAGGGATCAGCCATCGCGTGAAGCACGCGCAGCGCCCAGGCGACGCTTTCGGCGCGGAAGAATACCCAGGCGACGACCACCGCGAGAAACGTCAGCACGGCCCCGGCGATGCGGACCGGCCGCGCAAGAAGCGACGGAACGTTCGGCACCAGCGCGTTGAAAGCGTGATTGATGCAGAGATAGGCGCCGTGCAGCGCACCCCACACCACGAAGGTCCAGGCCGCGCCGTGCCAGAGACCACCGAGCAGCATCGTGATCATCAGATTGACGTAGCGCAGCACGCGGCCTCTGCGATTGCCGCCGAGCGGGATGTAGAGATAGTCGCGCAGGAATTGCGACAAGGTCATGTGCCAGCGCCGCCAGAACTCGACGATGCTGATGGCCTTGTAGGGCGAGTTGAAATTGACGGGCAGGAAGATGCCGAACATCAGCGAGATCCCGATCGCCATGTCCGAATAACCGGAGAAGTCGAAATAGAGCTGGAACGTGTAGGCGAGCACACCACACCAGGCCTGGTCGAAGCTCGGCGAGCGCGCCTCGAAGGCGAGCGCGACCAGCGACTGGATGCCGTCGGCAAGGCAGGTCTTCTTGAACAGGCCGATGGCGAAGATGATGATCCCGCACAGGATCAGATGCGCGTCCGGAAACTTGCTCTCCTTCCGCGCGAATTGCGGAATCATGTCCTTGTGGTGGAGGATGGGTCCTGCGATCAGATGCGGGAAATAGGTCACGAACAGCGCGTAGTGCGGCAGCGCATAGGCCGCGACCTGCCCGCGATAGGCATCGACCAGGAACGCAATCTGGGTGAAGGTGTAGAAGGAGATGCCGACCGGCAGCAGGATGTGGACCGCGAGATGCGTGCCGGCCAGCGCATTGATGTTCTCGGTGACGAAGCCGGCATATTTGAAGATCCCGAGCACGAGGAGGTCGCCGATGACGCCACAAGCGAGCGCTGCCTTTCGTTGCGGCGGGGTGAGCTTCGCCACGATGAGGAGATGGCCGACGCCATAGTTGAAGGCGATCGAGATCAGCAACAGGGCCAGGAATTGCCAGCTGCCGATCGCATAGAAGGTGATCGAGGCCAGTGCCAGCCAGATCACCGGGGCCAGATTGCTGCGCCGCCCGAGCCAGAAATAGCCGCCCAGCACGGCTGGCAGGAACAACAAGATGAACGGATAGGAATTGAACAGCATCAGGCTGGACCGGCGGCGGGATATCGTTCCTCAAAGCACACAAGCGGCCCAGCAACAACCCGGCGACTTGGCGCAGCGGCGCTGGCAATTCGAGGAATCGGGACGATATAAGGTGATGCATCTTCTCCCTCTCCCCGTTCTTACGGGGAGAGGGTTGGGGTGAGGGGCTCCTTCCGCAGGGCCGGTAGCAGCGGGACTCGCGGAGAGCCCCCTCACCCGGATTCCCGCATCCGCCTTCGCCAAGGCTTCGGCGGACAAGCGCGGGGAGAGGTGAAGAAGTAGCGCCGCATGGACACGAATGAGGATCGAGTGACACAAGCCAAAACACCTTCCCAGCCGCCCATCGCCCCGCGCCGGCCGCATTCCTTCACGCGGCACGGGATCACCGTGACCGACGACTATGCCTGGCTGAAGGACGAGAAGTGGCAGGAGGTGCTGCGCCATCCCACGGTGCTCGATCCCGACATCCGCAAATATCTGGATGAAGAGAACGTCTACACCGAGAGCTTGCTCGGCCACACCGCTCCCCTCCAGAAGACGCTGGTGCGCGAGATGCGGGGGCGGATCAAGGAGGACGATTCCAGCGTACCCTCGCCCGACGGTCCCTTCGCCTATTTCCGCCGGTTTCGCGAGGGCGGGCAGCACGAGCTGTTCGGCCGCATGCCGCGCGACGGCGGCGACGGCCATATCGTGCTCGACGGCGATGCGCTCGCCAAGGACCACAAATACTTCAAGTTCGGCGGTAGCCGCCACTCGCACGATCACAAGCTGCAGGCCTGGAGCGCCGATACCAAGGGCTCCGAATATTTCACCATCCGCGTGCGCGACTGGGCTACGGCCAAGGACCTTGACGATCTCGTCGAGGAGACCGACGGCGGCATGGTCTGGGCCGCGGACTGCAAGAGCTTCTTCTATGTGAAGCTCGATGACAATCACCGGCCGATGCAGGTGTGGCGGCACAGGCTCGGCACCAAGCAGGCGGACGATACGCTCGTCTATGAGGAGCAGGATGCCGGCTGGTTCACCCACCTGCACGAGAGCACCAGCGGCCGCTTCTGCGTGATCGCTGGCGGCGACCACGAAACCTCGGAGCAGCGGCTGATCGATCTCGCAAACCCCGAGGCGCCGCCGCGCCTGGTCGCAGCGCGCGAAGAGGGCGTGCAATATTCGCTGGCCGACCGCGGCGACGAACTGTTCATCCTCACCAATGTCGACGATGCCATCGACTTCAAGATCGTCACGGCGCCGCTTCGCTCGCCCGAGCGCAAGAACTGGCGCGACCTGATCCCGTATCGTCCCGGCATCTACATCATCGACCTCGACCTCTATGCCGGCCATCTGGTGCGGCTCGAGCGCGCCAATGCGCTGCCGGCGATCGTGATCCGCGATCTTGCCTCGATCGAGGAACATGCGATCGCTTTTGACGAGGCCGCCTATTCGCTGGATACGATGGGCTCCTACGAGTTCGAGACGACCAATTTGCGCTTTGCCTATTCGTCGATGACGACGCCGTCGGAGGTCTATGATTACGACATGGTCAAGCGCACGCGCACCTTGCGCAAGCGCCAGGAGATTCCGTCCGGGCACGATGCCGCCGACTACGTCACCACGCGCATCATGGCAAAGGCGCATGACGGCGCCGAGGTGCCGGTGTCGATCCTCTATCGCCGTGGGCTGAAGCTCGACGGCTCGGCGCCGCTCTTGCTCTACGGCTACGGCTCCTACGGCATGGCGATGCCGGCTTCGTTCAGCGCCAACCGGCTGTCGCTGGTCGACCGCGGCTTCGTCTATGCCATCGCTCATATCCGTGGCGGCGCCGACAAGGGCTGGGGCTGGTATCTCGACGGCAAGCGCGAGAAGAAGACCAATTCGTTCGACGATTTTGCCGCCAGCGCCCGGGCGCTGATCGCAGCGAAATACACCAGCGCCAAGCGCATCGTCGGCCATGGCGGCTCGGCCGGCGGCATGCTGATGGGCGCGGTCGCCAATCGCGCCGGCGAATTGTTCGCGGGAATCGTGGCTGAAGTGCCATTCGTCGACGTGCTCAACACCATGCTCGACGACACGCTGCCGCTGACGCCGCCGGAATGGCCGGAATGGGGCAATCCGATCGAGAGCGAGAAGGATTTTCGTACCATCCTGTCCTACTCACCCTACGACAATGTCGCGGCGAAGGACTATCCGGCTATCCTCGCGATGGGCGGATTGACGGATCCGCGCGTCACCTATTGGGAGCCCGCCAAATGGATCGCACGCCTGCGCGCAACCATGCGCGACGGCGGCCCGGTTCTGCTCCGCACCAACATGGGCGCCGGCCATGGTGGTGCCTCGGGGCGATTTGAGCGGCTCGATGAAGTCGCGATCGTCTATGCGTTCGCGCTGTGGGCGGCGGGGATGACGGAGGCTGGGGTGTAGCGTCGCCGGTGGGCAACGGCGCTGCGTGTTGGCTCGCGCGGATACCTCCACATCGTCGTCCCGGCGAAGGCCGGGACCCATACCGCGTGATCTATCGACAGAGTGCAGCCAGCAGTACCGACGAAGACCTCTTAACTACTAATCGTCGCCAAACCACTCCCTGTGGTTATGGGTCCCGGCCTTCGCCGGGACGACATAGAGTGTGAGGCACGACCGCGCCTCACACCGCGCCATGCGCTTCGACATAGAGCGCGTAGACCGAATGGCTGCTGGCCATGTACAGCCGGTTGTTCTTCGGCCCGCCGAAGCAGAGGTTGGCGCAGCGTTCCGGCAGCTTGATGAAGGCGAGCGGCTTGCCTTCGGGGTTGAACACCATGACGCCGTCGAGATCGTCCGGCCTTCCCCTGAGCTGGAACACCTTGCGGCCGCCGATTTCGGTCGGCTCGGATTGCAGCGCGCCGTTCGAGCCCCAGCCGCACCAGAGATTGCCGTCGCGATCGACGCGAAAGCCGTCGAGCGAGCCCTGATCGGCGGCGTCGATCAGCTTGGTCTTACCGCTCAGGCTGCCGTCGTCGCCGACATTGTAGCTCCAGATGCTGCGGTTTGGCGTGCCCTTCCACTCGACAATGTAGAGCTTCTTCTCGTCCGGCGAGAAGGCGAGGCCATTGGGATTGACGAGGTCGGTGAGGACGGCGCTGAGCTTGCCGTCCTTGGCGATGCGATAGACATTGGTGCTGGCCTGCTCGGCCTTCTCCTTCTTGCCCTCCCACTCGCCGTTGATGCCGAACAGCGGATCGGTGAACCAGATGCTGTCGTCGGACTTCACCACGATATCGTTCGGCGCGTTCAGCCGCTTGCCCTCGAACATGTCGGCGAGCACGGTGATCTTGCCGTCCTTCTCGGTGCGGGTGATGCGGCGGGTGACCGAATGCTCGCAGGTGACGAGGCGGCCCTGACGGTCGCGCGCATTGCCGTTGGCGTAATTGGCATCGGCGCGGAACACGCTGGTCTGGCCGGTCTTCTCGTCGAACTTCATGATCCGGTTGTTGGGGATGTCGGAGAACAAGAGATAGCCGCCCTCGGGAAAATAAGCCGGGCCTTCAGCCCAGCGCATCCCGGTTGCAACCTGCTCGACCGTCGAGGAATAGAGTCGGTATTTTGTGAAGCTGGGATCGAGGATCTGGACGGCCGGGTCCGGGTAGCGCTGATTGGGCGTGAACGCGAACGACTGGGCGCCGGCAGCGCGGGCGAGAAACGTGGATGCCACTGCTGCGCCGGCCGCCATCAGATTGCGTCGCGTGAAATTCATTGTAATCCTCCCTGCTTGATAAAAGGCCGGCACTTGATGCGGCCGGCCTGTTTCTTGACGTGATTTGCTCTCGGCTTAGCGGCCGTTCTTCTTGCGCCATTCGGCAAAGTCGGTGAGCGCCTGCGGATCGGTCGCGGGATATAGGCCGAAGATACCGCGGCCCTTGCCGACTTCCTCCGTGACGAAGTCCTCGAACGCCGTCATCTCGAAGGTTTCGTTTGCGATCTCATCTGCCAGGTGCGCGGGGATCACGATGACGCCGTCGGCATCACCGAGGATGACATCGCCGGGGAACACCGGCGCATCGCCGCAGCCGATCGGGACGTTGATCTCGATCGCCTGGTGCAGCGTGAGGTTGGTCGGCGCGCTCGGGCGGTGGTGAAAGGCGGGGAAGCCGAGCTTGGCGATCTCCGCGGAATCGCGAAAGCCGCCGTCAGTGACGACGCCGGCGACGCCACGCTTCATCAAGCGCGTCACCAGGATCGCGCCGGCCGAGGCCGCGCGCGCGTCCTTGCGGCTGTCCATCACCAGCACGCTGCCTGCCGGGCAATCCTCGATCGCCTTGCGCTGCGGATGCGAGCGGTCCTTGAAGACCTCGATGGTGTTGAGATCTTCGCGTGCCGGCATGTAGCGCAGCGTGAAGGCCTCGCCGACCATGGTCGGCTGGTCGGGGCTTAGGGGATGCACATCCTGGATCATCTGGATGCGCAGCCCGCGCTTGAACAGCGCGGTGGCGACGGTAGCGGTGGAGACGGATTTGAGCTTGTTGCGGGTGGCTTCGCTGAGTTTGGACATGTCGTGCTCTCTAGTAAATCGACGGCTCGCCGATCGGCGCGCCGAAATCGGTCTCCAGGAAGTCGAAGTCGCAGCCGTCATTGGCCTGCTTGATGTGTTTGGTGAACATCCAGCCATAGCCCCGCTCGAAGCGGCGCTCGGGCTGCTTCCAGGCGGCGCGGCGCTTGTCGAGCTCGGCTTCGCTCACGTCGAGATTGATGGTGCGCGCGGCGACGTCGAGCGTGATGCGATCGCCGTTCTGCACCAGCGCCAGCGGACCGCCGATATAGGACTCGGGCGAGACGTGCAGGATGCAGGCGCCATAGCTGGTACCGCTCATGCGCGCATCCGAGATGCGCACCATGTCGCGCACGCCCTGCTTCACGAGCTTGGTCGGGATCGGCAGCATGCCCCATTCCGGCATGCCCGGCCCGCCCTGCGGCCCGGCATTGCGCAGAATGAGGATATGATCTTCGGTGACATCGAGATTGGGATCGTCGACCGCCTTCTTCATCGCGGGATAATCGTCGAACACCAGCGCCGGCCCGGTATGCTTGAGGAAGCGTGGCGCGCAAGCGGAAGGCTTGATGACGCAGCCGTCGGGCGCGAGATTGCCCTTGAGCACCGCAAGCGCGCCTTCCTTGTAGATGGGATTGTCGACGGAGCGGATCACGTCGGCATTGTGCACTTCGGCGTGCGCGATGTTCTCAGCCAGAGTCTTGCCGGTGACGGTGATGCAGTCGAGATGCAGATGCGGCTTGATCTGGCTCATCAGCGCCGGCAGGCCGCCGGCATAGAAGAAATCCTCCATCAAATACGTATCGCCGCTCGGCCGCACGTTGGCGATCACGGGCACCTTGCGGCTGGCCTTCTCGAAATCGTCGAGGCCGATGTCCTGGCCGGCGCGGCGGGCCTGCGCGATCAGATGGATGATCGCGTTGGTCGAGCAGCCCATCGCCATCGCCACCGCGATCGCGTTCTCGAACGCTTGGCGGGTCTGAATCGTCTTCGGCGTCAGATCCTCCCACACCATCTCGACGATGCGGCGGCCGCATTCGGAGGCCATGCGGATGTGGTTGGCGTCGGCGGCGGGAATCGAGGACGCGCCCGGCAGCGTCATGCCGATCGCCTCGGCGATCGCAGTCATGGTCGAGGCCGTGCCCATGGTCATGCAGGTGCCGTAGCTACGGGCGATGCCGGCCTCGATGTCGAGCCAGTCCTTGTCGGAGATTTTTCCGGCGCGGCGCTCGTCCCAATATTTCCAGCCGTCAGAGCCGGAGCCCAGCGTCTTGCCCTTCCAGTTGCCGCGCAGCATGGGACCGGCCGGCAGATAGATCGCCGGAATGTTCATCGAGGTGGCGCCGAGTAGCAGCGCCGGCGTGGTCTTGTCGCAGCCGCCCATCAGCACCACGCCATCGACGGGATGGCTGCGCAACAATTCTTCGGCGTCCATCGCCAGCAGATTGCGGTAGAGCATGGTGGTGGGCTTGAGCAGCGATTCCGACAGCGACAATGCCGGCAGCTCCAGCGGCAGGCCGCCGGCCATCAGGATGCCGCGCTTGACGTCATCGACGCGCGACTTGAAGTGCATGTGGCAGGGCTGCGCATCCGACCAGGTGTTGAGGATCGCGATGATCGGGCGGTCCTTCCACTCCTCCGGCGCGTAGCCCATCTGCATGGTGCGGGAGCGGTGACCGAACGAGCGAAGGTCGTCGGGTGCGAACCAGCGCGCGCTGCGGAGCTGGTCGGGCGTTTTCTTCTTGTTCTTTGTCATGATTGGGTGCCCCATTTCTGGACGGTGTTCCGCTCGATGGCGCGGAAGATCAGGTTCTCGACAAAGAGCCCGATGATGATCACGGTCAAGAGGCCAGCGAAGACGGCAGGTATGTCGAGCAGATTGCGGTTCTCGAAGATGAACCAGCCGAGACCGCCCTGGCCCGAGGACACGCCGAACACCAACTCGGCCGCGATCAGCGTGCGCCAGGCGAAAGCCCAGCCGATCTTGAGGCCGGTGAGGATCGAGCCGAAGGCCGCGGGGATGAGGATCTTCGCCACATAAGGCAATCCGCGCAGGCCGTAATTGCGGCCGACCATGCGCAGCGTATTGGACACGCTCTTGAAGCCGGAATGGGTGTTGAGCGCGACCGGCCACAGCACCGAATGGATCAGCACGAAGACCAGGCTGCCATTGCCGAGGCCGAACCAGATCAGCGCCAGCGGCAACAGCGCGATCGCCGGCAACGGGTTGAACATCGCCGTGACGGTCTCGAGGAAGTCGGTGCCGATCCGCGTCGAGATCGCGAGCACGGTGAAGATCGCGGCCAGCACGATGCCGGCCGAATAGCCCATGAACAGCACCTTCAGCGAGGTCCAGGCCCGCATCGGAATGGTGCCGTCCTTGACGCGATCGAACAGCGTCACGAAGGTGTCGTGCAGTGTCGGAAACAGCAGGGGATTGTCGAGGTAGACCCCGTACGCTTCCCAGACCGCCGCGAGAAACAGGATGATGACCGACTTGCGGACAAAGCCGTCGTTCCACAGCAGCTCAAGCACACCCAACTTGCGCTCGACCTCGCCTGCACCTCCCGTGCTGGCAACCGGCGCGTCACGCAGCAAGATTCTGGCTTCGCCCATGGCGGCTCCCTTAGTGCGCTACAGCTTCGGAGGCGAACAGGAGATCGTGGATCTCCTTCTCCAGCCGGCCGGCGCTGCCATCCTCATTCGAAACCTTGTCGACGTCGATCACCTCGGCCTTGACGCGGCCGGGATGCGGCGACAGCAGCAGGATGCGGTTGCCGATGCGGATCGCCTCCGCGATCGAATGGGTCACGAACAGCACGGTGAATTTGGTCTCGCTCCAGAGCTGGAGCAGCTCATCCTGACAGGTCCGCCGCGTCAGCGCGTCGAGCGCGGCGAACGGCTCGTCCATGAGCAGGATGTCCGGCTCCATCGCCATGCCGCGCGCGATCGCGACGCGCTGCTTCATGCCGCCTGAGAGCGTGTGCGGATAGGCATCGACCACGCGGGTGAGGCCGACCTTTTCGATATAGGCGCGCGCCTTCGCCTCGGCGTCCTTGCGCGACAGCTTTCGCGCGGTGAGCAGCGGGAACATCACATTGGCGAGCACACTCTTCCAGGGCAGGAGCTGGTCGAACTCCTGGAAGATCATCATGCGGTCGGCGCCGGGCCCGTGGATCTCGCGATCGCCAATGGTCATGCGGCCTTCGCTCGGGCTCATGTAGCCGCCGACGGCCTTGAGCAGGGTTGACTTGCCGCAGCCGGAGGGACCGAGCAGCACGAAGCGGTCGGACCGGTCGACGGTGAAGCTCACTTTTTCCGTGGCGGTGACGACGGCGCTGGAGGTCTTGTAGCGCAGCGTCACCGAGCTGACGTCGAGCAGCGCCATCAGTTGCCCTTCAGATCGTGCGCGACGGGGAGATAGTAATCCGTCCAGGCCTTGGGCTGATTCTTCAGCGTTCCGGTCTTGTAGAGATGGGCGGCGAATTTCATCGTGCCCTGCGGCTCTAGATTCCACTCCATCATGCCGGGCTCCTTCAGGAGATCGAGCAGCTCTTCCACCGACGTCTTGTCGCCGGTGATCTCCTTGTAGATCTCGACCGCCTGCTTGGTGTCGCTGCGGATCAGATCCTGCGCTTCCTTGGTGGCGTCGCGCACGGCCTGGATGATCTTTGGATTGGCGTCAGCAAACTTCGTCGTGGTGAAGAATTGCGCCTGGCTGAGCGGGCCGCCCATCACGTCGGGCGACGACAGCACCACGTGCGCGCCCGGCACGTTCTTCAACTCCAGGAAGGTGAAGGGCGGAATCGAGAAGTGGTTGTGCACCTCGTGCTTCGGGTTGGACAGCGCCGCATAGGCGTCGGGGTGACCGAGCTGCACGGTGTTGGCATCCAGCTTCGACCATTGGTCGGCACCAAAAGCCTCGGCGGCTGCGATCTGCAGCACGATCGCCTGGGTCGAGACCTTCACGGTCGGCACCGCGATCTTGTCGCCGGGGCCGAAATCCCTGATCGACTTGGTGTTGGCGTCGCGGCTGATCAGCGTCATCGGCTGCGCCGAGGTGGCGACGATGCCCTTCACGCCGCCGCGGGTGCGATCCCATAGCAGCAGCAGATTGCCGGTGCCGGTGTTGAGGATGTCGACGCCGCCGGCGAGCAGCGCGTCGGTCTGCGCCCCGCCGCCTGAGAAGGTGATCCATTTGGTGGTGACGCCGGATACGCCGAGGGAAGCCGCGTGCTTCTCGATCAGCTTCCGCTTCTCCATGATGTGGCTCGGCATGTAGAAGATGCCGGGCTGGCGCGACAGCGCGATCTCGGATTTCTGCTGCGCCTTGGCCGGCGAGGCCGCCAGGGCCGTCGCGGCGATCAGGGCGATGGCTGCGAGCCCGTTCTGCAATTGCTTCATCATTGTTGTTCGTTTCCTCCGGCCGTCATTGACGCGCGACCCAACTGATGCACTAATGCATTAGTGCATCAAAGGCAAGCCTGCCGGAACCATCGCCATGGAATCAGCCCATACCGCACCCCGCGCGCCCGCGCGGCTCGACCGCGCCCGGCAGGCGGCGCCGCAGGTGTTCGAGCGGCTGCGCAACGCGATTCTTGCGCTCGAGCTGCCGCCGGGCGCGCCGCTGTCGCGCACCGATCTCGCCATGCAATTCGGCGTCAGTTCGACGCCGATCCGCGACGCCCTGATGCGGCTGGAGGAAGAAGGGCTCGTCGACGTGTTTCCGCAGCACGCCACCGTGGTCAGCCGCGTCGATGTCGGCCGCGCCGAGCAGGCCCATTTCCTGCGCCAAGCGCTGGAACTCGAAATCGTCCGGCTGCTCGCGGAAAGGCATGACGCGGCCCTGGTCATCCGCCTCGACCACGCGATCGCGCTCCAGCAGCAATTCGCCAAGGCCGGAGATTTCGAGAGCTTCATCGCCGGCGACAACGATTTTCACGCGCAGCTTTATGCCGCGGCCGGCAAGCAGGAACTCTGGACGCTGGTGCGCAGCCGCAGCGGACATATCGACCGGCTGCGCCGGCTGCATTTGCCCTCACCCGGCAAGGCCCAGAACATCGTCCGTCACCACAGACTGATCACGCGCGCGATCGAGGCCGGAGATGCCGAGGCCGCGCAACAGCATCTGCGCAAGCATCTGTCGGGCACGCTGAGCGAGCTGGACAAGATCCGAAGCCGCTATCCCGAGTACCTGACCGACTAAGAGGGAACCCGAGCTGTTTCGGTTTATGCACGGGAGCGTGCATATAGCGTGAGCAAGGCTCGGTAATCTCGACCGGACGGTGGCGCTCGCGAAGTGCTTGCGGGCCGGGCGGAATCCGCGCAACAATTTCGTCTTTGATGGCTTGATTTGCGGTCGCTGGGGCATCCCCATCCGACCCCGGAGGATCTCAGACGTGGCCAACATCCTGATCGTGGATGACGACCCGGCCGTGCAGATCACGATCCGGCTGCTCCTGGAGCGGGCCGGTCATCACGTCACCGTCGCCGGCGATGGCCACAAGGGGCTTGCCCTGTGCCAGGCCAGCCCGTTCGACCTGTTGTTTCTCGATATTTTCATGCCCGGCATGGACGGGCTGGAGACGATGCGCCACATCCGGGCGCTGGCCCCGGCCATCCCGATCATCGTCATTTCCGGCCGTTCGGCCGCGCCGGACGCCCATGCGGAGCCAAATTTCCTGAAGATGGCAACCAAGCTCGGCGCGGTGGCAAGCCTGCAAAAGCCGTTCCGACCAGGCGCACTGCTCGCGGCGGTCGATGGCTGCCTGGGCACGGCCCAGGCAGCATCGCTGGGGAATCCGGATGTCAGCACCGGCCACCGATGACAAGGACCCTCATTCCTTTCCAGGCCAGAACAGGCGTGGCCATTCGGGAACCGGTGCGAATATCCCCATGACGCTCGCAACGCGGCTTGCCATCACGATGACCTTGCTGGTGGCGGTGACCGTGGCCGCAGTCGGATGGTTGGGCTATCGCAACACCACCCAGGCCGTCATTCCGCGGGTACTGGAACGCGTCGAAGCCCAGTCACGGCTGCTGGCGACCAATCTCGAATCCTACGTCGCCGGCGCGCGCGGCGATCTGCTCGGCTACCGCTCTGCCGCAGCCATCAACGGCCTGATCCGCGCTCACATCGGTGGAGGCATCGACGCATCCGACGGTGTGTCGGAGCAAACCTGGCGCGAGCGCATCGCAGCGCGGCTCGCAGCCGAGATCGACGCCAAACCCAGTTACGGGCAATTTCGCATCATCGGTCTCGACGACGACCAGCGCGAGCTGGTCCGCGTCGATCGCTCCGGCCCGAATGGAAAGGCGCGGATCGCTCCCAACGACGAACTCGAGCGCAAGAGCGAACGGAGCTACTTTCAGGAGACGATCCGACTGGCGCCGGGCGAGATCTACGTGTCCGCCATCGATCTCGCCACCCGCCAGGGGGGAACCACGACCTCCCACATTCCGACGTTACGCGTTGCAACCCCGCTGTTCACGGCGGACGGCAGGCCATTCGGCATCATCATCGCCAATATCGACATGCGACCGGCGCTCGACCGCGTCCGCTCCACCGTGACCTCGGGCGGAGAGATCTATGTCGTGAATTCGCGCGGCGACTATCTCGTCCATCCCGATCGCACGCGGGAATTCGGCGCATGGCATGATCGTCCCAACGACTGGCGCAAGGATTTTCCCTATTTTGCGGCCTCGGCCGGGACGCTGGAAGGATCCACGCGGCTCATGACCGACGGGTCGGGCCGGCCGAGCGGGGCGGCGATTGCGCCGGCGCTGCTCGTGGGCAAGGACTGGGTTGCGATCATCGAGACGATTCCCTCGCCGGTGTTCGGCCTCGTGCCCGCAGCGATTCAACGAACGTCCTTGCTCGTCGGCGTGCTTGCCGTGCTCGCTGCGGCTTTACTCGCGGTGCTCCTGGCGCGCTCATTGACGCGCCCGATCGGCCGCCTGACCAAGGCGGTGCAGGCCATCGGCAGCGGACGTCCGGCGGATATACCCGTCGATGCCAGCGGCGAGACCGGCGTGCTGGCACGGGCCTTTGCCCAGATGGTCGAGGAAACCCGGGCGAAAACGGCCGCACTCCAACGCGAGATCGAGGAGCATCGCCGCACCGAGGCAGCTCGAAGCCATCATGCGGCGCGCGAGCGCCTGTTCAGCGCCGCAGTGGAATCGTCCGACGATGCGATCGTGATGCAGTCGCTCGAAGCCATCATCACGGGCTGGAATCCGGCTGCCGAACGCCTCTACGGCTATTCGGCGGACGAGGCGATCGGGAAATCCACCGCCATCATCGTACCCGCCGACCGCCGCGAGCAGGGCAAGAACATCTTGCGGCGGATCGCGGCAGGCGAGCCGATCGAACGCTTCGAGACGGTGCGCCTGCGCAAGGACGGCACGCCGGTCGAGATCTCGCTCAGCCTCTCGCCGATCAGGGGCCCGTCGGGCGAGATCGTCGGTGCCTCCGGATCTGCGCGCAGCCTCACTGAGGCGCGGCGGGCCGAGCGGGCGCTGCAGCAGCAGCTCGAAGAGCGCCGGCAGATCTTCGAGACGTCGCAGGACCTGATCATGGTCGTGGACGCGCGCGGCCATGTCGTGCAGATCAGCCCGAGCAGCGAGACCATTCTCGGCTACCGGCCGGAGGAGATGATCGGCCGCAGCGGCGCCGACTTCGTTCATCCCGACCATCTGGAGCAGTCCCGCGAAAACATGCGCGCGATGCGGCTCGGCGAGCGGCCAAAGCTCGCTGATACGCGCTGCTTCCACAAGAACGGACACATGGTCTGGCTGTCCTGGCTCGGCAACTGGTCCGAGCCGGCGCAGCGGTTCTTCTTCGTCGGGCGCGACATGACAGAGGCGCGGCTCGCGCAGGAATCGCTGCGCGAGAGCGAGCGGCTTGCCCGCAAGATCGTCGAGACCTCGCTCGACGCCTTCGTGCAGACCGACGAGACCGGCAGCATCCTGAACTGGAATTCGCAAGCCGAGCGGCTGTTCGGCTGGCGCCGCGACGAGGTGCTGGGCAAGAACACGATCGATCTCATCGTCGCCGAAAGCGAACGCGAGAGGGTTAGGGCCGGCCTAACGCAGTTCCTCGCAAACGAAGACGACAAGACGCTGAACCGCCGTCGCGAGCTGATGTGCCGCCGCCGCGACGGCAAGGAGTTCAAGGCTGAGCTGAGCGTCACCGCGCTGAAGCGCCGCGAGGGCCTGCTGTTCAACGTCTTCTACCGCGACCTCACCGACAAGATCGCGGCTGAGGAGCGCATCCGCCATGCCGAGAAGATGGAGGCGGTCGGCCAGCTCACCGGCGGCGTGGCGCATGATTTCAACAACATCCTCACCGTCATCACCGGAACCATCGAGATCCTTGCGGAGGCGGTCGAGAAGGAGCCGCAGCTTGCGGCCATCACCAAGATGATCGACGAGGCGGCCGCGCGCGGCGCCGATCTGACCCAGCACCTGCTTGCCTTCGCGCGCAAGCAGCCGCTGCAGCCGCGCGAGATTGACATCAACTCGCTGATCATCGACACCGCGAAACTGCTGCGGCCGACGCTGGGCGAACAGATCCAGATCGAATCGGTGTTCGAGGATGAGAGCTGCGTCGCGATTGTCGATCCCAACCAGCTCACCACCGCGATCCTCAACCTCGCACTCAATGCCCGCGACGCCATGCCGAACGGCGGCAAGCTGATCGTGGAGACAGGCACCGCCTATCTCGACGAGGTCTATGCCAGCGCCAACGACGTGCCGCCGGGGCACTACGTGCTGATTGCCGTGAGCGACACCGGCACCGGAATCCCCGCGAACATGCTGGCCAGGGTGTTCGATCCCTTCTTCACCTCGAAGGGCCCGGGCAAGGGCACCGGACTCGGGCTTTCGATGGTCTACGGCTTCATCAAGCAGTCCGCAGGGCACATCAAGATCTACAGCGAGGAAGGCCACGGCACCACGATCAAGATGTACCTGCCGCCGGGCAAGACGCCGACGGCGGTCGGCGAGGGCGTGACGGCGGCGGCGATCGAGGGCGGACACGAGACAATCCTGGTGGTCGAGGACGACCGGCTGGTGCGTGACTACGTGCTGGCTCAGCTGCATTCGCTGGGATACGTCACCTTGCAGGCCGCGAACGCCGCGGAGGCGCTCGCGATCGTCGCCGCCGGCAAGCGGTTCGACCTCCTGTTCACCGACGTCATCATGCCCGGCAAGATGAACGGACGTCAGCTCGCCGACGAGATCCAGAAGACCCGCCCCGATCTCAGGGTGGTCTATACGTCCGGCTATACCGAGAATGCGATCATCCATCACGGCCGGCTGGATTCGGGGGTTCTGCTGCTGGCCAAGCCCTATCGAAAATCGGATCTGGCGCGGATCATCCGCAAGGCGTTGCAGGGATGAGCGCAGGCCTTTTAGGCAGGCCTTTCATAGCTGGTCGCGTGTAGCCCGGATGGAGCGCAGCGCAATCCGGGAAGTCTCTTGCTGCGTGCACCGGTTCCGGATTTCGCTGGCGCTCCATCCGGGCTACAAAGGCTCGCCGATCGATTCTACGACGCGCGCTGGGCCGCGGTCATCACGATGCGGATCAGGTCGGCGGCATTGCGCGCGCCGAGCTTCTTCATGATGTTGGCGCGGTGGTCCTCGATGGTGCGCGGGCTGATGCCGAGCGTGCGGCCGGCTTCCTTGTTGGATGCGCCGGAGGCGAACTGCTCGAGCACCTCGCGCTCCCTGCGCGTCAACGGCTCACGTCCGGGGAAATGCAGCGAGCCGAATTTCGGCGACGCATTCTCCGCCTGCCGGCGCGCATAGGCGCCGATCGCCTCGTCGAGCCGGCCGACGATCTCGCTGCCGCGGAACGGCTTCTCGATGAAGTCGAGCGCACCGCTCTTGATCGCCCCGACCGCCATCGCAATGTCGCCCTGCCCGGAGATCATGAAGATCGGCGCCGGATAGTCCTCGCCGTGCAGTTCCTTGAGAATGTCAAGGCCCGACTTTCCGGGAATATGCACGTCGAGCAGGATCGCAGCCGGTGTGCGGTTCCGCGCCACGGAGAGCAGCGCTGCGCCGTCCGCAAAACAGATCACCTCATAGCCCGCCGCCTTCAACACCATCGACAAGGTGTCGCGAACGGCAGGGTCGTCGTCGACCACGAAGATTTCACCGCGAGAGCTTTGTTCGGCCATGTGCCACATCCAGTTGGCATGAAGGACTCGCGTCCGCGCCAACCGTTATGGCGTTCGGCGCGGATTCGGCCCACCCGTATTTGTACGGGACATAGACTTAACGCACAAGTAGCGGCATGGCGCCTAATTGCGGGAGACGGAGAATATCCATGCTAAATTTAGCCGATACACCGCAGTTGCTCGCAACGCCCGAAGTCGAGAGCCGTGAGCTGATTGCAGCTGACCTTCGCTTGCTGATCGCACAGATCGAGACCAGCATGCGCCGGATCGCCGCAGCCATGGATCAAGAACACGGCAATGATGCGGAAAGTTCCGCGGACGTCCTCATCCTCGACGACGTCACGCCCCAGTACGCCACCGCGAGCGCCGCCCTCGGCGCCTGCCGGGCGGGCCTTCGCCACGCCCTGCAATGTCTGTCGGAATCCAGCAACGCGTAGGATCGCGATCAGCGCGTCGGCGCGGCGGCACATCCGATCGCATGGCAGCTCCGCAGCTAAAGCGCGACGAGATGAATCGTCATCGCGCTTCAGGCTGTTGTTTGAGCATGATCTTTTCGGAACCGCTGCGCACTGTGCGCTAGCGCGGCCATTCGGGTCCGGATCAAGCTTTTAGGCGCGGTGCCGTTCCACGATCGCGTCGGTGGCCACACCACCCCAGGTGTGGATTGCCGGCAGGCCCATCGCGGTCTTGCCGAGATTGGCGAGGCTGATGCGCAGGGCCGCCAGATCCAGCGGCTTCGGCAGGCTCTGGAGCTCGATCCCGACGGAACGGGCGAAGCTGCGGGCGGCACTGCGGCGCTTGCCGTCCATGCCGCTGATGACGATCACCGCGCCGGCGAATTTCGCGTCCTTCATCTCGCGCAGCACATCGATGCCGTCGCCATCCTCCAGCACGAGATCGAGCGTCACGCAGTCGAAGCGCGCGGCGCGGAGCTTCTCGATCGCTTCCGCCACCGAGGGCGCCACGGTGACTTCGTGGCCGGCCTGCTTGGCGGCGACCGTGATCAGGCTGCGCTGCGTGGCGTCGTCATCGACCACCAGGAGCTGAAGCGCACGCCGCTCGGCGACGTCGGGCAGGTTTGACGAGACGGGGGAGAGAGAGCTTCTGGGCATTGCCGGTATTCCTGAGATTGAGACCAGCAATGGTTACACGGCTCGCGCTTAGACGACGTAAAGCGGCTATGGCAAATTGGCTCTGATGTTTCAGTAAATATAAAGCAACGTGGCGGAAAGTGCGGCGGCAGCCACGCGCCGATCAGGCCGCTGCGTCATGGCCGCCGGTCGCGCCGCGCTTCTTCCGGTTCTTGCCGCGCAGGAATTGGATATCCATCTCGGCGCCGTTGACCCGTACCAGCTCGCAGCGGCGGTAGGCGAGGCCGGTTGAGGACAGCAGCAGAAAGAACTCTTTCAGGTTCAGCCCCTGGATCGAGCCTTCCACCGTGAGGATGGCATCGGTGTCGGAGATCGCGTTGAGCTTGCAGTCGCGCCGCCAAGTGCCGTCGATCGCCATGATGCAGACGTCATAGCCGCGGCTGAACGTCACGCGCTCCGCACCTTTTCCATCCTCGGCCATGCTTACCGTCCTGCCATCGCCGCCAGGCGCGGGGCCGCGCCGACGAGAGCCGGCTTGGCTGCCGCCGCGCGCGGATCGTTCGGCTTGTAGAGGCCGCGCCGCTCCGCAATCGGCCTGAACGTGTCCGTCAATCCGACCACGGTTTCGGCCGCGCCCAGCACCAGGAAGCCGTCGGGCTCGATCTGGCGCGCCAGGCGATTGAAGATGTTGATTTTGGTGTCCTGGTCGAAATAGATCAGCACGTTGCGGCAAAAGATCACGTCGAAGGTGCCGAGCTGGGCAAAATCGTGCAGCAAATTGAGCTGCCGATGCTGGATCATCGCCCGCAATTCGGGATTAATCTGCCAGGTCTCGCCGGTCTGCTTGAAATATTTGACCAGCATCTGGATCGGCAGGCCACGCTGCACCTCGAACTGGCTGTAGACCCCGGCCTTGGCCTTTTCCAGCACCTCCTGCGACAGGTCGGTCGCGATGATCTCGATGCGCCAGCCGGTGAGGGCCGCGCCCATCTCCTTCAGGCACATCGCCAGCGAATAGGGCTCCTGCCCGGTCGAGCCGGCGGCGCACCAGATGCGCACGCTGCGGCGGCCGGCGCGCGCCTTGATGATCTCGGGCATGATCGTGTCGCGGAAATGTTCGAACGGCACCTTGTCGCGAAAGAAGAAGGTCTCGTTGGTGGTCATGGCTTCGACCACGTCGGTGATCAGCGGGCGCGAGCCAGCCTGCAGCTTCTGCACAAGCTCGGCGATGCCGGAGAGCCCGGTCTTGCGGGCGAGCGGCAGCAGGCGGCTTTCGATCAGATATTGCTTGTCTGCGGACAGGTCGAGACCGGAATTATCCTTTAGGAACTTGCGCAGATACTCGTACTCGGTCGGGGTCACGGATGGCCTCTTCGAAACTGTACTGGAACACTCTGGCCCAAACACTTTGGGCCAGACACACTCAGACCATGGTTTGTCCGACCGGGATCAACCCAACTTCAGCGAATTTGTCGGCGATAATGTCCTTGTCGAAGGGCTTCATGATGTATTCGTTGGCGCCGCCGCTGAGCGCCTGGGCGATATGAGCCACGTTGTTCTCGGTGGTGCAGAACACCACCTTGGGCTGGTCGCCGCCGGGCAGGCGACGCATGTGGCCCATGAATTCGAAGCCGTCCATCACGGGCATGTTCCAGTCGAGCAGCACCGCATCGGGCAGCTTGCGCTGGCAGATTTCGAGCGCCTTCGAGCCGTCCTCGGCCTCGGTGACTTCGAACTCCAGGCCTTCCAGGATCCGGCGCGCGATCTTGCGCACGACGCTGGAATCATCGACCACCAAACACGTTTTCATTTTGGTTCTCCGGTTTCGATGTTTCGGTTGGCTCACGCAGCCATTTGCACTTTGGTTTCGAGCTCGAGGACGCGATCGACGTCGAGGACGACCATGAGCTGGCCGTCGAGGCG
>NZ_JAULLN010000050.1:0-32720 GCF_041357655.1 Bradyrhizobium sp. DN3
GAATCATATCGCGCGAATCACATCAAGCGCAGCGTTTTCACACAGCCAGGGTCAAAGGCTGCCCTGGTAGCCACAATGACATTGGTCGGGTCGCCTCTACGAAGCGGACATCCCAGCGCTCTGGCGGAGGTCAGTCAGGGGCCACTAGCCGATCAAGGTCGCCCCGAAGCTACTTCGGATTGCGCGGGAACGGGATGAACCCGTCCTGGTTCGGCATTCTCACCTTGGGCAGCGACTGCGCATCCATCACATCGCTCGATCCGACGATGCCGTTGAGATTGAGGATATACGCCGATACCGCGTAGACCTCGTCCGCGGTCAGCGATTTCGATTCCTGGAATGGCATTGCGCGACGGGTGTAATCGAACAGCGTCGTTGCGTAGGGCCAGTAACTTCCCACAGTTTTTATCGGTGTCTTGTCCGACGCCAGTGTGCCCATACCCCCCACCAGCGCTCCAGCGAGTGCGACATTGGGATTGATGCCCTTCTCGCCGTGACAGACCTGACACTTCGCTACATAGATCGCCTCACCCTCGATTGCGGTACCTCGACCAGGCGGCAGACCTGCGCCATCCGGTCCGATGCTGATGTCCCACGCTGCAATCTCGGCGGGCGCGATCGGTAGCCCGAACTGCGGGACTTGGGCCAGCGCCGCCGGTACGATCGTCAGCATGGATGCGCAGGCTGCGATGGGTTTAAGCGTAAACATTGCTGGCCTCTCCCTTCTCGTCGATGCGCCAGCTTGCGATGGCGTTGTAGTGATAAATCCCACGTAAGCCGCGCTCGTCAGCGAACTGTGCGCGCGTTGGCTGCACCATGCCCGTGTCGTCGGTGGCGCGACTCTGCAGCACGGCGGGACCGCCGTTCCATTGCCACGCTGCGCGGAAGCGCACGGGGGCCTTTGGCAGGATCGGGCCCTGCAAAGCCGCCGGCGCCCAGCTTCGTCCGCCGTCAGCCGACACGTCGACCTGCCGGATGTTGCCGTTGCCCGACCAGGCAAGTCCGGAAATCTCGTAGAATCCCGGTCCCCTCAAGGCGAGCCCCGGCGACGGCCGCGTGATGACGGATTTAACTTCCATCGGAAACACGAACTGCCAGGCCTTTTCGTTCTTGAGCAGGATCGTGTACTTCGATGTTTCGTCTTTGGTCATGGCGGGGCCGGTAGTCAGCTTGAGGCGGCGCAGCCACTTCACATTCATGTTGCCCTCAAAACCAGGCAACAGCAGCCGCACCGGATAGCCATTCGAAGGCCGCACGCGCTCGCCGTTCTGATAGAGACAGAGCAGCGCATCATCCATCGCCTTGGCGAGTGGGATGCTACGGCTCATGGCGGCAGCATCAGCGCCCTCGGCGATCACCCAGCGCGCCTCGGGTTCGATGCCGGCTTCGTCGAGCAACGTGGAGAGCCGCACGCCAGTCCATTCCGAGCAACCCATGAGGCCGTGAATGGCCGCCACATTGAGCGGCTGGACCTGAGGCGCGTTGAGCGCCAGGCTGTTGCCGCCACACTCGATGAAAGCGATGCGCGATTGCATCGGATAGCGCGATAGCGCTTCGACCGTAAACACAAGCGGACGCTTCACAAGTCCATGGATCACCAGCCGGTGTTGATCGGGATCTATTTCTGGGGCGCCGGAATGGCTACGTTCGAAATGCAGTCCGGATGGAGTGATCATTCCGTCGAGCATATGCAGCGGCGTGCGTGACGCGCCGACACCGGGCGGGTTAGGGGGCGGCGGAAAGACTTTGACGACCTTGCTCTCGAAGGGTGAGGGCTGGCCGTAACCCGCAAAACCCGAACCTGGCACCTTCATCCACGGCTGCACCGTAAGCTGTTCTGCCGATCCGCCGGACAGCCCCGCACCGGTCGCACCGAAAACGAGAGCGCCTTCAAGAAAGACGCGGCGACTCAAAATTCCATTGCCCGCCGCCGGATCGCCTGGTTCGGGATGTTTTTTTCCAGCCATGGGCGGCACTTCCTCGTTGCGATCAAACGAAGCATTTCACGTGCCTGCCCGCACGCTGAATGCTCGGTGAGGAGACCGGCACAAAAGGACGTCGGATCTATTGAGGGTGAGATGCCCGCCGACGGCATTCCCCGCTGCCATTTCACTCGAATGGAGACGTCGGCACGTCCCGAAAAGCAGCTCTAAAGAAGTGTATAAGGTCCCACGCCCTTTCAAAAGACCTTCATGTTGGCCAGAATGTCGCACAAACAACATGGTCAAAACTAGTGCCTCGATGGTCGCGGTAGGGACGAGGATTGCTCCTCGCCCCCCGCCCAGATCCCGGCGAGCGCTGCTAACGCACCGGGCTCCTCCCTCGGGTTTTGGCGTCGAAACGGTGACAGGGCAGCGGGTGTAAGCGTTCGACGAGGCGGATGAAGCGCTCCCAGGAGAGATCGGCCTTCTGACTCCGTCGCCGAAGCGTCTTCAGCCAGAGCCACCGCACCTGATTGCAGAACCACCACGTGCTCGGGTGGTTACCCGAGACGGCAAAGTAGTTCAGATGCCCTTGCAGCATCTGCTTCACCCATGCTCCGGTTTGCGTGACGGGGTCGTGCATACGCTTGCGCAACTCCATCTTGATCGCCTTGAGCTTGGCTCGCATGCGCTTCTTGATCGTCTTGCGCCCGATGACGAAAGAGCCCCACTTGCGTGATCGCGTGCAGAAGTGGGTGAAGCCCAAGAAATCGAACGTTTCGGGCTTCCCTTCGCCACGTCTTTCACGTTGCTTGGCCGCGTGGCGACCGAAGCGGATCAGCCGGGTCTTGTCCGGGTCCAAGGCCAGTTCGAACGAGCGCAGTCTTTCGTGCAGGTCCTGCAGAAAGTCCTTCGCCTCATGCTCGTGCTCAAAGCCAACGATCGTATGATCGGCAAAGCGCACGACGATCATGTCGCCGGTCGCTTGGTCTCGCGCCATCTGTGGACCCACAGATCGTACGCGTAGTGCAGGTAAGCGTTGGCAAGGATCGGTGAAATCACCGCCCCTTGCGGAGTGCCGCACTGACTGCGCGTCACGCGTCCATCCTCAATGATGCCGACCTTGAGCCACTTCGCAATCAGGCGCAGGATGCGCTTATCCGCGATACGGTGCTCGAGGAAACGGATGATCCACGCGTGGGCCATGGCATCGTAAAAGCCCCGGATATCCGCATCCAGCACCCAGTTCACTCGCTTCCTGAGAATGCCGACGTGAAGAGCGTCCAGCGCATCGTGCTGACCGCGCCCCGGTCGAAATCCATAGGAAAAACGGACGAAGTCCTCCTCGTAGATGGCTTCCAGAACTGTCGCGACCGCCTGCTGGACGATCTTGTCCTCGACACACAAGATGGCGAGCGGCCGCTGAGATCCGTCCGCCTTCGGGATGTAGGTCCGTCGGGCCGGGCGGGCGCGGTAGCCGCCCTTGTGTATGCGGTCGTGCAGATCCGTCAGTTTCTCTTCGAGGTTTTCTCCGTAGGCCTGCCACGTCACGCCGTCGATGCCTGGCTGGCGCACTCCGAGTTGGGCCAAGACCTGAGGAGCCGGTCGGCAACTCAGGGCGTCCCCCGGAACTGCCAAGCCGTTGGAGCTGAACCTGCTTCTGCACCGAGACCGATCACGCGCGAACAGTGCGCAGGAAATGCGCGACCTCGTCCTTGAGACGTGTCGAATCGCGCGACAAAAGCCTGGCAGATGACAGGAGTTGAGCCGATGCGCTGCCCGTCTCGGCTGCGCCGCGTTGCACGTCGGCGACGCCGACGCTGACGTCGCCGGTGCCCTGGGCCGCCTGCTGGATGTTCCGGGCAATTTCGCCCGTCGCCGCGCCCTGCTGCTCCACTGCAACAGCCACGGCGGTCGCGATTTCGGACATTCTGGAAATAGTACCGCCGATATCGGCAATGGCCGCGACCGATTTTCCGGTGGCGTCCTGCATACCACTGACCTGCAACCTGATCTCCTCGGTGGCCTTCGCGGTCTGTTCAGCCAGCGCCTTGACCTCGCTCGCCACGACCGCGAAGCCACGACCGGCATCACCCGCGCGCGCGGCCTCGATCGTCGCATTGAGTGCTAGGAGATTGGTTTGCGCTGCGATGCTGTTGATAAGGTCGACGACGTCGCCAATTCGCACGGCCGCTTGCGCCAGGCGGGTGATCTGCTCATTCGTGACCCTGGCCTGTTGCACCGCCTCGGTGGCGATGCGCGAGGATTCTTGCACTTGCCGGCCGACTTCTCCCACCGACGCGGCCAACTCTTCGGAAGCGGACGCCACCGACTGGACATTGGTCGTCGTCTCCTCGGAGGCGGCAGCGACGCCGGTCGCTACATCTTGGGTACGCTCGGCCGTCGCCCTCAGCGTGCCCGCCGATGCCTCGAGTTGGCTCGACGTAGAGGAGACCGTCTGAACGATTTCGCCCACCGCACCTTCGAACAGGTCGGCAAGGCGATGCATCTCGCGGCTCCGGAGCTCGGCCTGCTGGTGCTCCTGCTCGGCTCGCGCCTCCTCTGCATCCTTCTTGGCGATCAGCGCCTGCTTGAACACCTGCAACGCATCGGCCATCTGGCCGATCTCGGTGCGCTCGCCCTGATGGGTTACTTCTGCCGACAGATCGCCGGCGCTGAGGGCCCGCATCGGCGAGACGATTGCCTTGATGCCTTGCGATACGGTTCTCATCACGAAGAAGGCAACGAGGGCACCGAGGATTCCGGCGATCGTCACTGTCGTCACTAGGGTCTTGACCGCACGACTGTAGGCGATCGCGGCCTCGGCTCCCGCAGCGTCCGCGCCCTTGTTGTTGAGGTCAATGGCACTCGCCAGGACCTTATCGGCATTGAGGCCAATGGGATTCACGGTCCTACTGTTGAGATCGTTGGCCTCTTGAGGAAAACGACCAGCCGCAGCGCGCGACAGAAGCAGCACCTCCTGAGCGCCCCTCATGTACTCGTTCCAGAGGCCGTGCCATTCGTCAAAGAGCGCACGCTCCTGCGGAGCGGAGATTAGCTTCTCGTAGTCCGCAATGTTCTGCGCCATCCTTTCAACGATCGGCTCGATGCGCTTATCAAGGTCCGCCTTGTCCTGCGCACGGTCGAACAAAAGATGCTGCCGCACAGCGTTGCGGTAAGTGATGGTGGTTGCGCGCAACTCGCCGATCACGCGGACGCTCGGAAGCCAGTTGCTCCGGATGTCGACGACCGCTGCGTTGATCACCTGCATATTCCAGACTGCGAAAGCGCCGGTGGCGATCAGAGCCAGCAAGAGGCCGGCGACGACCGCGGTAATCTTGGTTCGTATGGAGATCTTGGAAAACATGACATGCCCCGAAAACATCAAAAAATGACGCCCTCCGGCCCCAATGCATCTCGGGCAGTCGTCTCTCTCCCCGGACCAGGACCAAATTGCTGTCAGCCCCGTGCCCATTCGTGCTAGAGTTTGTATCGATCTTCCTTTAAGCGATCGTTACTCCCTGACGCTGCTCGACAAACCGAGGACAACTTTTGCGTGAATTGTACGTGATCGACCTGTATTGCCGAGGACCAGATGGACAACCTCCTGAAAGAGCACACTAGGCCGTCCCCTCCCTTAGCCACGCCAGAGTTGCGGCTGGTGCGGACGGGAGCTCGCGGGGTAGCGGCGCGACGCTACCAACGGGATGACGCCAGGGCGCCCGTGATCGCTTTCGCTGACCTTTCCCCGAGCGGAGCAATGAGACCATTTCTTCAAGCGGGATGAACTGATCGGGCCGCAGAGCCCTCTGTTTGGATGCTGCCAGCGCAACAAGAGCGCCCTATGAACTGGTGGGCCATCGCATCATCGTCGGGTGCAGCGTCGGAAGCTGCTTCAAACCGGTAATGTCGCTGTAGGCGAGCATAACCCGCCCTCAGGTCGGGCTGCGGCTGACCCGCAGCCACCTACCGTCCGGGAGTGGGCTTCACCCTCCACGCTCGCCATCGCTAAAGTTGCCTCGGAGAGTGAGTCAAGGTGAGTTGTCCTCGCTTGATACCCGCGCCCCCCGCAACCAACCGGGGTGAACGAGCTGTGGCAAGCAATGAATGAATTCGCTTGGCTCTGGAATTGGATAGGGCGATCTGGCCATCGCCACTATCGAGGAGGACGCCCTCGCGGGACTTCTCGAGGGCACCTGGACAGGCGTGCCTGGGCCGAGCGCCGCTGGGCCGCCTGGCGATCCATCATCGCCTTGATGTTGTCTCGCATCCTCCCCATTCCGCTCAGGAGGGTACCCAGCTCATCACGCTGCCCTTCGGAACGTCCGTATTCAAGTCACCATCAGCAATGCTCATTGCCGCTTTGGAGGCAATTGCGACTGGGCCGATGATCCGCGTGCCAACATCCACGAGAACAGCCCGGAGAGAAGAAGGGCAACGGTCAGGCCGGCCACGTTGAGTTGCAAATCCCGCCTGATTGCAGCAAGCGCACGTTGACGGAATAAAAAGCCATCCCCGGCCGTATAGTTCACCAGCAATTCAATCTGACCGCTTCTCCCTCCCTGGGCGATTGCGCGCACTGTGAGGCTCCATCCGGTTATCAAGTCCTCCCCGACCCTGCCCTTCTTGGGTCAACGATCCACTGCGTAAGCAGTCTGATGAAGCAGCTCAGTCCGCTGAGCGGACCCTGCGTAGAGAACGATCAATCTCACCGCATCCAAGACCGGCCTTTCGCTCCTCGATGCGAGGAAAGTCGGCACGATAACCGCACGCTCACAGCCGATTGATGGTAGTGCGAAGCTGCGCGAGGATCGACAAGAACATGCCCAGTTGGTGCAGAGCAGACGTTTCTGAGGAAGACGTTGCTCTCTCTCGCGTTGAGCGAGCTGCGTCGTCGAGCTGATTGAGCGCGACGATTAACATCTCCTTCGAGAGGCTCTTGATGCGAGCGAAATGGACCATGGCATCAGCGAGATCCGGGTATCGCGTCGCGATTATCTCGATGCTGTCGTCGGCGGATCTTGGGCTCTTGAGTTTTAGTTGAATGACTTCACTCATTGCTAAAGTACCTTCTCTCCTGCGCTGGATGCATTTTTGGTAAAGGGCGGTCGAAACTCGCACGGTTCGGCTAAAGTCCTGCGAGCCAAAAGCTTCAATGTTCGCTGCTGGTTAAGCTGCCCGCACGTTAGCTAGAAATTTCTGTACTTCCAGCTTCAAACGGCTGCTGTCCTGAGACAACAATTTCGCCGCGGCAAGAACCTGGGTAGATGCAGTGCCCGTTTCGCCAGCGCCCCGGTTCACCTCGGCGATGTTCGAGGCGACCTCGGCAACCCCAATCGCAGCCTGCTGTACGTTGCGCGTAATCTCGTGGTTGGCGGCGCCCTGCTCCTCGACCGCTGCGGCGATGGTGGCACAAATTTCTGAAATCCGCTTAATGACGCCGCTAACCTCGTTGAGGCTCGCAACGGACTCGCGCGTGGACGACTGGATTCCGACGATCTGATCGCTGATTTCCTTGGTTGCCTTGGCCGTCTGTTCAGCCAGGGTTTTTACCTCTGACGCAACGACCGCGAATCCGCGACCAGCTTCTCCAGCCCGAGCCGCTTCAATCGTCGCATTCAAGGCAAGAAGGTTGGTTTGTCCGGCGATCGCATTGATGATCTCGACGATCGTTCCTATCTTGCTTGCGGCCTGCGAAAGCGAATGGACTCGTTCATCAGCGCCCTCCGCCTGGCGCACCGCTGCACCGGCAATGCGTGCTGATTCTTGCACCTGCCGGCTGATCTCGTTGACCGAAGCCGCCATTTCTTCGGTGGCCGAAGCGACCGACTGCACGCTCGCTGAGGCCTGCTCGGATGCTGATGCGGCTGCGCTGGATTGATGCTGGGTCGAATCGGCGGTTTTCGTCAGCGACCCGGCGGAGGCCTCGAGCTCAGTGGACGCAGAGGAGACGGTTTCGACAATCTCGCCCACGGCGGCTTCAAACAGATCAGCGAGCTTGCGCATATCCGCCTTCCGCTGCTCGGCCGCCATGCGATCCTGGTCGGCTTTGGCCTCGGCTTCGGCTCGTGCCTTTTCGGCCGCCTTGAGCTTGAAGCGTTCAACCGCACTTGCAATCGCACCAATTTCGTCTCGGCGACCAAGACCAGGAAGCACAACATCAAAATTTCCATTCGCAAGCTCCAACATCGAACCGGTCAGCGTTCGAATCGGGGTGCTGATGCTCCGCGAGGTAACGACCGAGAGCGCAACACCAATCAGCAGACTCAGAATCCCGAGGACCGAGGCCATCTTTATGGCTGTGACAAGATTCTCTTCCGCCCTCGATACCGTCGCTTGCGACGCTTTCTCGTAATCCTCGGCGAGTGGCTCAGCAATGGTTTCAATATTGGCCCCAGCCGCGAGAGCTGCACTGACTGCCGACTTTGCCTCTGAGGTATCCAGAGCGGTATTTCTTCCCTTGAACTCCCTCAGCCTGAGCGCCTTAGCTTGGTTGTCTTCGACCGCCGCCTTCAGCTCCTTGGCCCGGATCAGGCGGGCGGTGTCCTTCGTGTCGGCAATGAGCTCATCGAGTCGTACGAGCGCCTTCCTATAAGCGTCGGTGGCCTTTGCCCAATGCAACTGGTCATCGGTCGCTAGAGCAAGCCAAACGTGCATGCGTGCCTCGAAGACACGCTTTTCTATGCGCTCGTCATCGACGACGTGATTCTTTTGTCTGACCACCACCGCGAAAGCGTCATTCGCGTTGTAGGAGGCATAGATTGAGTACCCGCCGATCGCGGCCGTCAATACTAGGAGTAAGCCGAAGCCGATCATAAGGCGGCCGGCGATCTTGACGTTCGTAAGCATTGCAATGACTTTCCAAATTGGAACGAAAACAAAAATTCTACATGGTGGACGCTTTCGACTTGGCGATTTCGAGCATTTGCTCGATCAGCCTCAGATCACCTTGCAGCTTTGCCTTGATTGAGGGACTTGCGATCTCTGCTGCCATCTTTCGTATTCGCAGGTGACTCGCTTCCAGCAGGGTAATGGCGCCGGCAATTTCCAGCGTTGCATTCATGCGCAAGACTTCGACCTGCGAGAATGGTTGGCGATCCGGCGGCGACAGCGTCGGATCGCCACTGGGACACGATTGTTTAGATACGCGGCTTGGCCTCGTAAAATTTAGCACGTTTGACATTGTGGTCTCCACCGACCCAATGCTGGGAATGCATTGCGCAAATCAATCTAAAATTGTTCAATCCTTGTCTTCGAATAATTAAGGGTTTCTTACTCGCCCATTATTTGGTCGTGCCCGATGGTATTACGCAACCAGAACGCGATGCGGCGTCGTGTCGCAGAGAGCGAAATGCGGGCTCGAGCCTCGCACTGATAGGCCTGATGGGATTCTGTTCGAGTTCGATGCGTATGGCGCGTCGAGCCAATGTCAGGTGCTGACTTGATCGTACGCCGCCCAGCGACGCAGGCGACTAAGCCTCCATGTCCATCGCCCTCGTCGTTCGTTCACGCCAAGCTGAGTCGTCGCCTCTGCGAACGGCAACATGGACGGTCGGTGTTGGCAGGAGCATCATCGGCCTTCCAACGCCCGACCGTGCTCAACACCATCTGCTCGATAGCCGTTTGCTCCTACCTTAGGCTGCGATTCCTTACGTCCGCGAGGCGAGACACATGCAAGCGGCCCAGGGCTGGGGGCCCCGCCACACCGGCCTGATCGCGACGTGTTAAGATCCTGGTGCAGCGATCTGCAGACGTTGCAGGAAACTCCGAACTCCATCTCGCAGCATTCGAACCTCACCGTTGATTCGATCTGATGCATTGCTCACGCGCGAGGCGGTTCGTCCAGTCGCCTCAGACGCAAGAGTGATGCGGGTCACGTCGGACTGGCGGCTGGTGTCTTCGGCCTCGGCAGCCATGGAAACCGAGCCTTGGTTGAGGTCCAGGGCGGCCTCTGCAAGGGGAAACTCGCGATGCGGTCCATTTTTCGCGCAAGGACTCAGCGAGGCTGGCCAATTCAACCACCTTTCTGTCCAAGACGTATACGCCCTGGTTGATGAACGAGCCGGGAATGAGCGGTGGAGCGGGGGCGTCCGGTCAACCATTTCTCGCATGTTCGAATCGGCGGATGCCGGAGAGCTCATGGTGCTTAAGACGTACTGAGTTTCCAAGTTCGTTGGGCTGTTCTGAATGGCACGCCATTCAGAGTAAAATTGCGAACTCATGTGTCATTGACATTACATTGTAATTCTCGCGCGTCGTGGGCTTCCGCTGCCAAACCTCGCCAGCGGCGAGAGGAGCACACCAGAGCGATAAGCCGCGGTTCGCCTGAGGGCTGAGCCCCCAGCTCAATCAGACACAGATCTTAGGGCTTGGGCTTTGGAGGCTAACCCCAACACCATTACATAAGGCCTCCATTTCAGCCAGGATGGTGAATCAGGGAGACTCTGATTTAAGAATCCCAGATCGATTCAACCTAATCTCATCCAGTTCTAGGCTACTCGTTTCCCGCTTGCGATCAGATCCCCGCCCGGGCTGCCGATCACGCGGTCGCGTCCCTCGTGCTTGGCCGCGTAAAGCGCTATGTCCGCCGCCCTGATAAGATCATGCGGCACGTAGACTTGGCCAGGGACCATGCACGCCAGTCCAATGCTGACCGTCGGCAGTTCGCCCTGCGTTTGGCGCAGGACCGTCAGCTTCTCGCGGATCTGGCGAGCGACTTCGAATGCCCCGCTCTTGCCGACGCCGGGCAGCAGCACGGAGAACTCTTCCCCGCCATAGCGGGCACCGAGATCGGATGTGCGTTTCGTGCTGCTCGCAATACATTGCGCGACGGTTGCAAGCACGGCATCGCCAGCCTGGTGTCCGTGTCTGTCGTTGTATGCCTTGAAGTGATCGACATCGATCATCAGCAGCGAGACAGGCGTGCGAGAGCGCGTGGCCCGGCGCCACTCGACGGCCAGGGCATCATCAAAGCGGCGTCGGTTGCCGAGCCTCGTCAAGGCGTCGGTTGTGGCCAGGACCGCGAGCTGGCTTTCCGCGGCAGCGCGGCGCTTCAGCGCCGCCAGCAGGTAAAACATCAGAGCGATCGAGAATGCGACAAGCGCGGCCACCACAAGGCCGATCCACCACAGCTGTTGCCACCAATCTGCGTAGATACTCTTGAGCGCGACGCCTTCCGCCAGCAGCAAGGGATGCGTGCCGACCTGCTGAAAGACGTACAGGCGGCTGATGTGGTCAACAATGGACTTCGTCGCATAGAAGCCGGAGCTGTGCGCGGGGAAATATTTGAAGGTCTGGGCGTCCTTGATACTCTGCCC
This sequence comes from Bradyrhizobium sp. DN3, assembly GCF_041357655.1. NCBI lineage: Bacteria > Pseudomonadati > Pseudomonadota > Alphaproteobacteria > Hyphomicrobiales > Nitrobacteraceae > Bradyrhizobium > Bradyrhizobium sp. DN3. Next base: position 11,240 of record NZ_JAULLN010000050.1, read on the forward strand.
GATCTTGGTGATGTCGAAGGGGGCACGCATCAGGATCGTTCCGTCGCTGCTAAACAGCGCCATAGAACCCTGGGCGCCGAAATCCAGCTTCCTGAACAGGTTATGGAAATAGCTCAGCCGCATGCTCCCGGCGACGACGCCGTCGAAGGAGCCGTCGCGGCCGCTGATGCGCCGGCTCAGGCTGATGAGGTATTCTCCACCCGACGTGACCCACGGTGCGCTGATGAACAGCCCTGCATCCGGCCGCGCCTGATGCACGCGAAAGAAATCGCGATTGGCAAAATTCGTCGGACGCGGCGTGAGGGTTCGGGAGTCCAGCCTGACATTGCCCGTTGCGTCCAGAACCAGAATTGAACCCAAATCCTTTGCCGTGGCGGCCCGGTCGAACAGGACGACCTGCCGCAACTCAGGACTGACGCGGTTGATCTCGGGCAATTTCACGCCGTCGGCGACGGCTTGGAGCGACAGATCATAGATCTCGATGTTGCGGTCGATCTCGCTTGCGATGCTGGCCACGAGATTGGTCGCAGCCTCCTTCGCGTGCTGAATATCCTTTTGCGCCATTTCCCAGAGGATGGTCGCGCAGATACCGGAGAAGCCCAATATGAGACCGATGCCAAGCGCCAGCAGCCGCTTGGCCGGCATCGTGCTTGGCATTGTCACATGCATTCGTTTCGCTCCGCGCACTCCTGCCCCCCGGCTTGCTCCTCTCATACGGCAAGCGGCTTGAGAAAACGGGCTCGAAGCGGACGTAATTTGTGAGTTCGAGGTAAGGTTCTGTTAACCGGAGCAGCACCGATCCGTGCTACTCGCCTGGTGTCGTCTATTGGAAGCCCGCCGCATCAAGGATCATCTCGGCGTCAAAGACATTTTTGAGTACCTCGCCCCAGAAGCAGCGCGCAATCCGCATTAATCCGGGAATAAGAGAACCATTAGCAAGTTGGCGCGCATCGCAGCCTCTATTTCCATCACGTCTAGTCCAGATAGGAACAAGCAGCGCCGCGACCCGCGACGACACCGCCAATATTCGAGCGCGAACGGTCCGCAGCACGTCCGCCCCTTCTTGGGCGGTGCGCAGATCAAAGAGCGGGCATAACTCGGCTGCTCGCGCGGCGAGGTTGACCTCGATGGTATAGTTGAGCGGTGTAGTTGATTCGAGAACGCGACCATGCCGATCCATTGGCAACGCAAGCTGCCGCTCAATGCCACCCGCCCCGCCTATCGCACGTTGCAAGGCTGGGCACTCGGCACGCTGATCGAGCAAGAGGTGGTGAGGGCGTGCCAGCACCATGGCTATAGCGTCGATCGCGCCGATCCCGACGCCTGGAACCGAGCGCGCGGGGAAGCTCGGAGGACCCCCTTCCCTGGCGCCACTCCGGAGGCCTGCCTGGCCGCGCTGGAGGAAGCGATGTGCGGCATCGGCGATACCTGCCCTGAATGCGGTAAACGCCGGGTTTGACTCCACTTTCCGCGGCCTCCGCCTATATTGATCCTAATCGGTACAGGTGGAGTTTGCGTTCATGGCCCCGCGCGCGAATTGGAAGGGGTTTTTGAGGCTGTCGCTGGTGACGTGTCCGATCGCGCTATTTCCCGCGACCTCGGAATCCGAAAAGATCAGCTTCAACCAGATCAACAAAAAGACTGGATACCGTATTCGCTACCTCAAAGTAGATGCCGAGACCGGCGACGAAGTCTCCAACGAGGATATCGTCAAAGGCTATCCGGTCGATAAGGACCGCTATCTTGAGGTCACGAAGGACGAGATCGAGAACATCGCGCTGGAGTCCACCCGCACCATCGAGATCGACGAGTTCGTCCCGCGAAGTGAGATCGACGACCTGTATCTCGTGCGTCCCTATTACATCGTCCCTGACGGCAAGGTCGGCCATGACGCCTTTGCCGTGATCCGCGAGACCATCCGCTCGCTCGACAAGGTCGCGCTTGCCCGTGTGGTGTTGACCAACCGCGAGCACGTCATTGCGCTGGAAGCCCGCAACAAGGGTCTCGTCGGCATGCTGCTGCGCTACCCCTATGAGGTGCGCGACGCGGCGGAATATTTTGATGAGATCCAGGACGTCAAGGTCACCAAGGATATGCTCGACCTCGCAAAGCACATCGTCGAGCAGAAGAGCGGCCATTTCGAGCCTGAGAAATTTGAGGACCATTACGAAGCGGCGCTCGCCGAACTGCTCGCCAAAAAGCAGAAGGGTCTGCCGATCGCGGCGGTGAAAAGGGCCGCGCCCGGTAACGTCGTCAACCTGATGGACGCGCTACGCCAAAGTCTCGCCTCCGGGAAAGGCCCGCCGGCGGCACGGCCGGCCAAGGCGCCAGCAAAGAAGGCGGCGAAAAAGCGCAAGGCCGGCTAACGTGCCACTGCGCGACTTTCAATCACGCTTCTCCACACCCACGACCCGCAGTAGCTCGCCGCCGTTCTAGCGCCCAAGACATTGATAATTTGACGTGGCTCTGCAGGCCGCTTTGATGGCGGCATGCCCTCCCTCACCCGCCGCCGAGACCGAAACGCCCCACACGCCGAAACGTGGCTGATCTATTTCGGTGATGTCCGAGTGGGCGTGATCGGCCGGCGCGCCGGCGTGCCAAACTCGGCTCCGCAGTGGGGGTGGTCGTGCGGCTTCTATCCCGGCACCGCCCCCGGGGAGCACCGCAACGGTATTGCCGAGACCTTTGACGCGGCCCGTACCGGCTTCGAGGCCGCGTGGCAGGAGTTAGCGGCCACGCGCTCGGAGGCCGATTACGAGGCCTGGCGCCGCCAGCGAGACTGGACAGCCTGGATAGATCGCATGCACGATCTGGCGCTTCCGCTGCCCGCACAGCGGCCGGAAGGGATGCGCGTTGCTTCTGCGGCGAGGTAGTCACCACTCCCACACTCGACTCTCATATCCGCACTGCCCACCGCCTGACTGCCGCATGAAACTTACCGCCGAACGTCCCTTCGCCAACCCGGAAGCCGCAGCCCGCAAGCTGGTCGAACTAGCCTCCGGCATCGAGCCGGTTCAGGACGGCCGCATCCATATCGAGAAGATCAACGCTCCGTTCCTCTACACGCTTAAGGCCACCGGCGAGGAGTTTGGCGCCGGCATCAGGTATGCCGTCGAACGCGGCTGGCTCGAGTTGCACGAGAGCGGGACCTATGTGCGATTGCTGAGCCGAGGCGAGATCCACTGAGCAGACAAATCGGCCCTGTGCCACCTGGAGGTCCGCACCGAATCCGCAGCACAGGGCCGAGAGGTCCGCTGCTCAGGCCAGCCCCGAGGCAGACGCCTCCATCATGCGCGCCGCCGACCGCCTCTGCACTAAGACAAAAGGTGGATTGAGACAGCGAGGCGCGAAAATCGCAAAACGACCCCAAAGACGGCCCCGGCCGGGGGGGCGCTCGAGGGTGAGGCCGGGGCCGCTGGAGGAAGCTGAGCCCTCGGGCTAGCAAGGGCCAAGCGAAAGGAGGCTACTCACCGCTCATTGCGGTGTCTGTACGCCTGAGCACTGTTCCCTGCAGGAACTTCAGCAGATTCGTAAAATCCGTGGCGGGCTCCTATCTTCCGTCCATGCGTATGGCATACGAGCTCTGCCTAGCGACTGCGGGCAAGCAGGTCCCGAACGGGCCGGACTGGATTCATGAAGTCAAGCACGACGGCTATCGGATGCTGGTCATCCGGGAGAACGAGCGCGTGCGCCTGCTCTCGCGCAACGGTAGCGACTGGACGAACCGCTACCCCTGGATCGCCGAAAGAACCGACAGAAGCATTTCGTCGTAGACGGTGAGGCCGTGGTGCTCGGGTTGGATGGCATCTCCGATTTTAACGCGCTGCACTCCATGACCACGAGGTACAGCTTTACGCCTTCGACATCCTCGCTATGGGCGGCGATGATCTGCGGTCGCTGTCCCTGCACATGCGCAAGGCCAATTTGGAGCACCTGCTAGCGCGGCGCCCGGACGGGATTACCGTGGCGCCCTTCGAGGGCGGGGAGATCGGGCCGGACCTCTTCCGGGCAGCCTGCCGAATGGGGTTAGAGGGCCTGGTTTCCAAGCATCGCGATCGGCCGTACCGCGGCGGCCGGCAAAAGTTCTGGATCAAGGTCAAGAACCGCAGCCATCCGACGATGGAGCGCGAGCTGTGACCGTCGGGACGGCTCAATTTAGCCGGGACACGCCCATCCAAGTAGACGCCTGCGCAGGGGCAGTACCAGCTTAGGAACTCTCGTCGGTTCCGACAGTTTTTGTCGGGTGGGCATGAGCCATCACCGGGCAGATAGCCGTGCGGCGCCGCCGGAAACAGACAACGTCCCTGGAAGAGCGTCTCGCAGACCACGCACGCGTGACGCGAAAGCGAGCAATGGAATTGCCGCCCGGAGAACAGCGCGAGGCTCTCCTGCGCAAGAGCGAGCGCGCCGAAACAGCCGTCCGGATTAGCAGCTGGTTGGCATCTCCAAAGTCACGGCAATCATCCTGAGAGGGTCGACCATGCTCCAGTACCGTGCCTATATTCTCGACTCGGGTGGACACATCACAGCGCGTGTCGATCTGATCTGCAAGGATGGAAAGGACGCCAAGCAGCGTGCCTGGACTCTCGCGGTGAGCGATGATGTTGAGCTGTGGCAGGAGGACCGCCACCTAGCGACCTTCCGGCACCGTGAGCCCCTTGTCCCGAGCTAAACCCGGCCCTCCCAACAGAGGAACGTTCTCTCGGGCTTATGCTTGAGAAAGCGTTATGTTGGTTGTTTCACGCGGAATGCGCAATGCGATGCGGCAGGCCCGTCTCTACGGTTATCTCGTCGAGTTGAACAACATGCTTTACATACCCGGCGGCAGCCATCCGGTTTGCACCAAGTCTTTTGCACTTCGCATGGTCGATGGCGGCTGGCTAATGAAGGACGGCGATCGATACCAGCTCACCACCAAAGGACGCGAGACACCGGACGATTGAGCACTAGGCCTGCTCAGTTGGCGGCCTCCTTCCCCAGGATGCGGCTTGAGCCGATTGGCGAACGATCCGCTCCCGGGCCGGCGCGCAGCACCATCGGGCCAAGGCCCATCAATGCGCCAACGAGCGGATAAGCCCACTCAACCGTGGTACCGCTCGACGGATAGCGGGTGATGACCCCGAGCGCGACGATGGCCGGGATCCCGACCTGATGCCAGAGCAGCACGAGCAATTGCGAAATGATCGCGAAGCCCCACACCTTCTGCATGAAGGGGTTTTGGGCCATCGCGCCCATGAACGCCTGATAGGTTTTCGCCAATGCATCCGCCTGCGCTAGCTCGATCACGGTCAATGCGACCGAGGAAATTGCACTGAGATCCAGACATTCAAGCTGCCACGCCCGCACCAGCCGAAGAAAAATCTTGGCGCGGCTAAGGAGTTGGACCCTCGTCCGAGACGCCGCTCGCGGTGGAGCGCTGCTGGCGCGCCATGAACGCGATTTGAGATTGCGCCCGTTGTTGTTCAGTCACATCTTCACAACTGATCAGCCAGCCCCCGTCGGAGGTGGAGCGATGGGCGATCGAGACGATGCGTCCGTCGCTGAGCTGCTGGAGGTAGTTGCCGCTCCTGCGGCGCGCCAGGAATTCCTCGCCTTCCGCCAGAAGATCGGCCACAGTCCGGCTGCCATGATTGCCGGCGGCAACACTCAGGCCGAAGACATCTTCGAATGTCATGCCTGGACGCACGAGCTCCGGCGAAATATCAAAGATCTCACAGAAGCGACGGTTGACGACCTGCAACCGTCCCTCCCTGTCATAGAGACAGAGTCCTTGCGACATATGCGTGAGCGCCGCATCCCGTCTCAGATTCGTCGCATGCAGCTCCGCCTTCTGCTGCTTCAACCCGGTAAGCATTACCCCGCCCTCCTGGGTCGGGCTGCGACTGACCCGCAACCAACTGCCGTCCGGGAGCTGCGCTTCACCCTCCACGGTATCAACGTCGCCGAGGTTGTCTCGAAGAGCGAGTCCAGGTGAGCTGTCGTCGCTTGATACCCGAGCCCCCCGCAACCAACCGGGGTGAACAAGCTGTGGCAAGCAATGAATGAATTCGTCGGCCCTTGAATTGGATAGGGCGATTTGGCCATCGCTATCGAGGAGGACGACGCCCTCGCGGGAGTTCTCGAGGGCACCGTATTATTCGTCGGGCTCGGAATATCCAAATCTTGAGTGTCGAAGCTCTGCTGCGTTGGCGTCACCCGAAGCTCGGATTTATTTCCCCCGGACGCTTCATCCCGTTGGCCGAATCAATCGGCCTGATCGCGCCACTGGGCGAGTTCGTTCTCAGACAAGCTTGTCGCGATGCTGTTGAGTGGCCGGACCATGTGAAAGTCGCCGTCAATCTTTCGCCGGTCCAATTTCGCGATCCACGACTAACTGAGATTGTTTCGGCCGCGTTGGCCGACGCGGGCTTGGCGCCTCAGCGGCTGGAGGCGGAGGTGACTGAGTCGGTCCTGCTCGAAGATGAGCCAGAGTATGTCGCGCTTCTGCACGGGCTCCAGATCATGGGCATCCACGTCGCATTGGATGACTTCGGCACGGGTTATTCGTCCCTGAGCTACCTGAAGAAGTTCCCGTTCAACAAGATCAAGATCGATCGGACCTTCGTCCAGGATATCGAGAACGATCAGGGAAGCAGGACGATAGTGAGCGCGATCATCGGCCTTGCTCGCGCCTTGCAGATGACGACGACGGCCGAGGGCGTAGAGACTGAGCAGCAGTTGGACATGATGCGAGCCGCCGGGGTGACGCTGGTTCAGGGTTATTTGCTTGGACGGCCGCGTCCTGCGTCCGGCCTGAAATTCGGAATAGAACTGCATGTGGCTGTATGAGCGGATTTCCCAAAAACTGAGTCTTCAAAAAAACTTTGGAATCGCGTCGAAGGCCGCCGCGAAGATATTCGCCCCTTTTAGGACCGGTTCTCGGCGACGGTCTGCTCTCCCGGCTGCAGCCGCACCTGCTGTATATGCCTGGTCGCCCAGCAGGCTCCGCCCGAGGGCTGGCGCCGTAGCGGGCGCAACAGAGCGGAGAGCTTGAACTGTGGAGATGACAGTCCTCTATGAGAGCATCAGCGGCGCTCGGCTGCTGGCCCCCATGCAAGGGATCCCTCTTAGTCGCGCGGCGCCACCGGACGGCACGGGTCGGGCCCTCCTGGTCTCGACGGCCTGCTGCGAAATGGCCCGGATCGGACCGAGTGCTCGCCGCCCGCCCATAGCATCTTCACAATAGCAGACATTATGTACTGGTGCCCTTGGATTTTCCCGGTCACCAATCTTTCAACGACGCCTGGCGGCGCAAACATCAATCACTTTCTTCTCTGGCCCCGTCGTATTCGTCGTGAAGTCGATACCACGAGCGAGGCTCACCTTGCGGCCAGCCGACTGGCGAGTCTTCGGTGGTCTCTTGCTGCCCGAACGGTGTCAGCTCAAGCAGGGACCAGACCGGGCCAACCGCCTGGAGTTCGGGCCCATTGAGGAAATAGGTGCGGTAGGCCTTGCCGTCATGGTGCAGGAACAGGTTGATCCCCGCCGACTCGTGCACGCCGAAATCGCGCGAGAAATCGTCGCCGATGAGCGTGTACCATGGGACGGTCCATCCCATCCGCTCGCGATAGGCGACGATCAAGTGCCGTGGCGCGGGAGATACGAAGGCGAGCGATGTATCCCGCGCGGCCAAGTGGGCAGGATGAGTAATGCTGTCGGCAAACATCGAGCAGCCCCGACATGCGCCCGTTGGCCAGTCCGCCACGCCGGGTTCGTAGAAAAAACGGTAAATAATCAACTGTCGCCGACCAGCGAACAGATCCAGCAATCTCATCTCGCCTTTGGGTCCAAGGAAGCGATAGTCCTTCTCAACAAGCGTCATCGGCATCCGTCGCCGAGTGGCTGCCAGCGCTTGGCGTGCGGTTGTGGCGGCCTTCTCCTGGCGCGCGAGTTCGCGAAGATTCGCTTGCCATTCTTGCGCAGAGACGATCGGGGGCAGGCTTGGCTCTGTCTGCCTTGAAGGAGCTGCAATCATATCTTTGTGGTAGGCCATAGGGCGGTCCTCGGCTTTCTGGGGCGACGCAAAGTAAAACGCCTGATGTCACGGAACGTTTCGCGCGGCTGCTCGACGCCGCGCCCGGGCTCAAACAAGGCGGCGCTGAGCGTAGCCTATGGCGCCGGCCTGCGCGCCGCCGAAGCGGTCTCGCTCAAGCTCTCCGATATCGACAGCAAGCGCATGATCATCCGCGTCGAGCAGGGGAAGGGCGGCGTCATGCTTTCGCCGATCCTGCTCGACCTGTTGCGCGCCTGGTGGAAGGCAGCGCGGCCGCAGGGCTGGCTGTTTCGGGGGCGCGATCTGGCGCAGCCGATGACCACGCGCCAGCTGAATCGCGCCTGTCACGCCGCCGACCAGATGGCAGAGATCAACAAGCGCGTCTCGCTGCACACCTTGCGGCACAGCTTCGCCACCCGCTCTTGGAGCAGAACATCGACGTCCGCGTCATCCAGGTGCTGCTCGGCCACGCCAAGCTCGACACCATGGCGCTCTATATCCGCGTCACTACCAAGACGATCAGCCAGGTCATGATCCCGCACGAGCATATCACTCTCGAGCTCAAGGAGATCCGGCCGCCCGGCTGACCCGGCGCGCGCGTCGCGCCCGGCTTTAAGGATTGGGTCACCAATTGCTGCCAGGATTTGAGCATTGCGTAAGCCGCGATGCTCGGCATCCAATTTCAAATGTCTATCGACCAGCCCGGTTGGCGGTCTTTCCAGAGGAGAGGCCCACAATGTTCAAAGGGGCCGCAATTGCTGTCTTGATTCTGGTCGGTTCGGATCAGTTGCTGAACCGCGTCCAAGTGATCGAGGTCGCCCTATTCGCGTCGATAGGGATCTTTTGAGGCGCCGCAGTCATTTCCTCCTTGCCTTCGCGGGCCGCGGCGGCATGAAGGCCGCAAAAAAAGGCTGTTGTGCAGCCTAGTGCAACTTTTTCTTATATCGCCGGACCGAGGCAGCAATGCCCTCGCGGATGGCTCTCTGGACGGCGGCCTCAGTTTCTGCTTCGGTCATTACTTCTACTTCACCGTTCGCACCGACGCGAAATCCCGTCAGTTCACTATTCTCAATTGGAATCCGTTTCTTCGACTTCACAGCCACACTCATTCGCCTGTGTTTGACGTTCTTTGCTCTCGACGCCCGCAGCGGCGACACGTGCGGCAGTCCACGCCGGATCGGCAATTTCTTCGAGGGCTGCGCGAACAGCATCGTCCACAAGCTCAAAACATTCTTCCTGCGGACGCATGGCGAGCATGCAGGCGGTCTGACCTGGCAAGTTGAGGAGCCGGTTGCGCATACCCAACAGGATTTGCTCGAGATAGCGCCGGACGGGCTCCAGCTCCGCAACTTCTCCGGCCTCGATAGCATCCTGGCGCTCCTCGCGGCGACGTTTCGCAGCGACGAGCCGGGTGCGCTCCTCGGTGAGCTTGTTGCCCGCCGCGCCTCCCCGACCGGCAGCAATCGAGCGCAGGTGCGCCAAAACCTCGCGACGCACTTGGTCGAGATCGTACTTGCCAGACGGCTGGCGCGTAATCACGCCCTCGGCGAGATATTGATCGAACTGTGACCGCGAGCAACAGATGTGCGCTGCCGCTTGAGCGATTGTCGCCATTTTTCTTCTGACCCTTAATTTTGTACAATACAGTACAAATATCGTACGCGCAAGTGCGACCCGCATTGCCGGAGGGCCAGGAAGGACCCAAGCGGAGCGTTACGCCGTGGTGGGGGGCGGGTCATGGCTGTCCACCGACGACCGGTTATCCGGCGTAGTTTGCAACTGTTCTTTGGGCTTCGCGGCGAGGATGTCTTCAAAGGTTCCGATGCAATGCTTCAGTGTGTCTTCAAAATCGTCGGGGTCCTCACCGATAATCATCGCGTATTCCCAGAACACTGCCGGCATAAGCATCCAGCGTTTCTCGATCTCGTCGAGCTCCCCGTCCACATACCAGCCCCCGTCAGCAATCCCTTCAATCAGGAACAGCAAGTCGCTCGCGGATTTGAGCGCGGGGCGCTCGTTGAAAATCCGGCGCATCTCGTTCTCGGATGGACCCGCTTTCACTTCCATAGTTTTGCTCCTTTGTGCTTAGACCTGACCGCGCAGCCCACCATCGGGCGCGCGCAAAAGATATTCTTCTGCATCCACCCCCACCTTGGTCTCACACTCCACCGCCTCTCTAAAGAGAGGCGGATGTGAGTGAGATTGTGAGACCAGATAAGGCAATCTCACTTCTCCTTGGATGTGAGACGATGTGAGGTGCTGTGACATGTGAGATCCGGCGACGGCTCCTTCGAACTAAACTACGGGCCACACGAAGTCCTCCCAAACACCGATCTTGCCGAGCTTCTGGGGTTTCAGATGGATACGCTGAAACTGCTGGTACGGGTTGCCTTCAGAATTGATGATCCCTCTCACGGCCAGCCGGTTGCGCCATGTTTCACGCTGCTCGTGACTGGCTCCCAATGCTCCCGCACGATCTCAGTCGATCTCATGCCGGACCTCCGCAAACGCCTCTACCGCGCCGTCGATGAAACCGAAGATGAATTCATTCGAGATGTCGTTCTCGTCACCGAAGCAAATCTCGTGAACCTCACCAGAATCAATCTGCTCGTTTGGATCGATTGCGGCGCGGAGAGTTTCGAACGGCTGCGAACGAACACAGGTTTCGTCGGCCAGTCGTTTCAGGCATTCGTATTCGGCGTCGTTTCGGGCCCATAACCGACCTGCCTGCGCTCCGCGCGTCCTATCTGCTGCTTCAGCGTTGCGTTTGGACGCGCGAAGCCGATCAACCATGGGGTCGCAAATCCGGCCACTCGCCCGATCCTCTTCGTGATCTCTTTCATCAGCCACCATCGCGTTATTCCTCCTGCTTATGAGCACAGGTCACCGGTCACCGCAGCAGCGTTGCTGTCGGCGGGCTCAGAGGGATGTGTTCGACTGCTGTTGGGCCGCTCTTTTTCGAGAGTGTTCTACAGATACCTTGGGAGCAGGAGCGGTCAAGAAGCCCGCCAGTTGCGCGCTCACTCGGGTTCGCGAATTGGGTCGAAAAATGTCCACCATGGGCACCCTCCGCCTATATGGCGGAAAAAATGCGAGGCAAATCAGAGCGGGTGTGTTTCGCGCGTTGCGCTGGTGAGCATCAAAATTTTTTTGTGATTACTTGAAATAGAAAGCATCTGAACGCTCTCTGATCAGGAGAGTTGCGGAGCGAAACGATGAGCGGGCGCACGCGGATATTTCGCGAGGCAGTCCGAGTGCTTAATGTTCTTGGGTAGAGCGCAACTGGCTTTGAGGCGCTGACTGAAGTCGAAAATTGCTGCCCGGCATCCCTCAGACGAAACCAAGCAGCCCAGGCTGCGCTGGCCCCTCGCCCGTGAGCACCTCGAAGGAAGCCAGCTCACCGAGCGCTGCCTCAACCCGCGCCCGCGCGCCGGCGATGCTGGCGCCGTCAATCAACGCAATGCGCGATTTCTGCCCCGGGCCTTTGGGTTGATAGCGGATCAGAGGAGTGTGACTTTCCCTTATAAATCTATATTTATAAGGACCTGTCACACTCCTCGGGCGAGCCGCGGTGCCGTCGTCTTTATCAGGAGCGGTCACACTCCTCCGGCGATTGCGCTCCACGTCGAGCCCATCGCGGCTATACGCCTTCCGGGCCGCCTGCGACGTCGGCCAGAGGTCGGGATAGAGCTTCGCAGCATCGGCCGAGAACGCCGGAACGATGCCGCGCTCGATCATGTCATCGATCTTGTTCGGCTCCAGATCGGCGAACTCAGCCACGGCATCGAGCGCCAACGGCACCACCGTGTCGCTCAGGATCATCCAGATCTCGACCGGGTTCGCGGCTGACCGATTGACGCCGCGGGCTCGGCCGACGGCCTGTACGATCGCCGCCTCCGTCACGGCTCGTCTGATCAGCTCGGCCTCGGGCTGCTCGAAGACCCGGGCGGTCAGCGTCACGCTGGTGCCGTTCTTGAGGCGAACGGCTTGCTCCTGCTCGATCATCGACTGCGGACGGCCGCCAGGGCGCTTCGGCGGCAACGAGCGCAGCGCTATCGGCTTGCCTGTGAGCGCGGCGGCCATGTGCTCGATCGCCTCCGGCGCCGGCAGCGGTCTGCCAATGGTGACGAGACACTCCACATCGCGCCAACGGTCGATGCCTTCAACCGCGTTGAAATGCGCGATCTCCATGTTCGGCACCGTTTCGTCGAATTGCTCCTCGAGCTCCTTGTTCGTAATCAGCAGCGTGCGACGGCCCGCAGCCAGTTTGCGGACCGTCTTGAGCAAACGCTCCCGCTTATTGCCGACACGTTTCTCCTCTGCGGTGCTCCGCTTTCCGAGCTCCAATTTTGACAATGAACTCTTGCCCACCGGCAGCCCGATGACTTGCGTGATGTGCTCGTGGGGCGCCATAACCTTGAGATCGAGCGCCACCTCGATCCGCGGGAAGAAGTACTTGAGGATCTCCAAGTGGAGGGTCGCATCGAGCACAATGACCGGCAACCCGGCGATCCGTTCGTGGATGTCGCGACGGCCGTTGATGCGCAAGCAGAGCACCGCGCCGTCTTTGGTGTTCTTCATAACGATGCGCAGCCGACCTGTCGCATCGTCCGGACCAGAGAGGAGCTCTTCAACCGCGCGCCACATCGCAGCGCGCTTGCCCAGCTGTCCAAGGAACCGGAATTCCTTGACGCGAGCTTGGGCCGTTTCTTCACTGCTTTCGGGCGTCAGATCGACCTCAAGCTTGCGCCGCCACTCCAGCTTCGCCGCGGCGCCGCCAGAGCCCTCTTCGAACTTGTCCCCCGGCAATAAGCCTGCCTCGAGGAGTGCCGACTTGGTCAAATAGCCGTCCTCACGTGCGTAGTTGGCGACGCCGCACACTTGCGCCCCCTGCGCCAATGCGATTCCCATTTTTAACCGTTCGATCAGGTCGGCCAAATGCGCGGTGTCGTCGCTGTTCTTCTCGTGTCCGTTGTTGCGGACCGGAAACGCCTGGAGTTCGGCGTCCAAAGCATCGACCGCAATGTATGAGAACGAGAGACCGGCCTGCCAGAAGCTCTCATCAATCACCGCAAGCCCAACCTTCCTGGTCAGTTCCTTGGGCGGCGCAAACAAGTATTCATGCGCGCAAAAGACCACGTCTGCCTTCTTCGCAGCTTCTTTTTGTGCCTGATAGCCACACTGGTGATAGAACGGGCACAGGATCGGTTCCTGGCCCTTACGGCCTTTGCGGCATGCCGTTCGCTCAACATTGGCGCCAATCGCTTCTGCCGCGGCAACGGCTTGCAGGTTCAGGCACAACGGCTCGCCAGTGGTGAGATCGTTGGCCTTCCGAGACTGCCAAAGCGCAGTTGTAATGCCGTCCGGCAGACGATGCCGCGCCTCCTCGCCCAGTTTGTGGGTCGGGACGAAAACGACAACACGGTGCGGGATGCGCTTGCGTTTCGGCTTCTTCTTGCCGGCCTTTTTTGCCGCATACGTCTTTTTAGCCTGCTCAATGTAATCGACGATACCAACGCGAGCAGCCTCGGACTTTCCGACGCCAGTCGGGACGCAGACTGCCTCCAGCATCGAACTACCGTCGCGCTCATGATGCTGAATTGCGATCGTCATCTGCCGATCGATCGCAGCGCTCAGTAAGTCGCGGGCAACCTCAACCGGCAGCGCGTCTGACTGCTTGGCCGCACCTGATTCGAACTCATCGATGATCGCGCCGCGGAGCTCACGCATGCTCAGGCGAGCTCCCCAATTCGGCCAGCAGGAGGTCGTTAATGTCCTGACCAGGCGTGTCGGGCATAATCAGGCGAACGCGCTTGCCCGCGGCAAGCCAGCGGTCCCGGCATGCGGCAGCGGCCCGCTGACCGGTTCCGCTCACGTCATGATCGACCAGGATCGTGAGGCGTTGCACATGCTCGAGGACGATGAAGTTGCTGATGCCGCCGGCATCCAGCACCGACCAAGTCGATCCCGAGCCAAGCATCATTCCGGCGAGGCATGTTTCCACGCCTTCGCCGACGGCAAGTTCAGTCGAAATCGTCGGCGAAAGCCGGATCACGCCGCCGCTCTTGGGGCCAAGGCTCATGGCCGCTCCAGCGGCGACCGCATCACGCGTCAGTCGCCGGCGGTGAACACCGACCGGCTCGCCCGTGGTAATATCCTGGATCAGCGCAACAAGCGCCGGAGCCACGGTAGCCTGGAATGGGCAAGCCGGATGGAAGCCCACAACATCCAGCGCTTCATCAGGAACTTGGATGCCGCGACCGGCGAGATACCGCTCAGCCAACGAACCGCGCAGCGGCAACACACCCTCCCAGATCTGAAGTGCACGACGAATCCGAACGGCGTCGTCCGGCTCCGCGCGATGAACCGGGCGCACATTCCGCGTGCTGACGCCGAATGAAGGTCCCAAATAACCAAGAGCGTAGTTGATGGCATCGCCGATCGAGCCACCGAGCTGCTGCTTGAGGAAGCCGATGATGTCGCCGCCGCAGCCGTTCTCATGATCGAACCAGAGCCCCGCCTTGGCGCCCTCCAGGTTCAGCGCAAAAGACCCCCGGCTGCCCCACCGCAGCTGGCGCTTGGTGCTGAGGTGACGATTGGGCTCGCCGAGGAACGACTTCACGATCTCGGCCGCACGCGTGCGCAGTTCCGCACGCGCGCCGTCATCGAGCGTGCGATGATCCTGGCAAGTGTTATTGCGCGTGTTCACGGCTGCGCGTTTGATTACTTGTGCAAACGCGCGTCGGTCTCGCGCTCACGGATCGCGGCGAGCTTCTCCTGATGAGCCGCGCGATCTTCGGCAATGCGCAGCTCGACAGCACGCTCCAGCTCATCCGCCGCATTGCGCATCGCGCGGATGAGATTGCTAAAAAATGTTTGCGACCAGCTGTCGGTCGGCGCACAGGTCAGCGCCATACGCGTGATGCGCTCAATGTCGCGGCAAGCACTGCGCATGAAGCGATGCAACGGGATCGGCGGCTTCGGCTTGCGGCCGCGCGGGACGATGGTGAAACCCATGGGATGAAGACCTCCGCTCTTGCGGGGTCGTCAACCCTGGCATCGTCACCGCGCGGATGACCAAGCCAGGACCGGATGCGACCCCAGTTTCAGATAGAAAAAACCTCGCCGCGCTGAGTCGACGAGGTTTTCTCATTGAGCCGGAAGGCAGTTCTGCCGTGAAGATTTAGCTAGGGATTATTTGCCCTCCTCACCCAATGCCTTGCTGTTCACCCCTGTTGATGCCTGTTTCAGGAATTCAGACTTCACATAGCCGAGGTGGCCAGCGTTCGGCGGCTCTTCAATCCCGAACAGCAGATGCACAGCTCTAAGCGTGTGGATCAAGGGCTGGTACTTCTCCAGCGGCTCAACACCACACTCCCGCAGTAGCGCGAAGATGGCTTCCCACAGCACCCGCCCCGGATTCTTCTGGTTTGTTGGAGGCTGTTCCAACAATTCACCCAAATTCACGTCGGGCTGCAACAAGTGCCCAACTCTGCTCCAGCCGTCGTCGATTGCCAGCAGAAGCCGCCCCCATTTTTCGTGCTCGGGAACCTCCTCTTCATCAATGCTGGTATTGAAAACATATGGATACCAAGGATTATCGGGCGAATCTCCATACCATCCGCTGTCGGGCACATCTCTATCACGTACAGCGTTAAATGCTCTGCGGACGTTCGGTAGCTGCTCCATCCGCCGGTAGACGACGCCTAGCTTAATCTGAAGATCGTCAAGTAGCTCACGAGTCTCCGCAACGGAAAGGAACCGCGCCACTCTCCAGTATAGAAGTCCTGCCGCTCGGATCTTGCGCTCAACGTGACGAGCTACCTCGTCGGAGCGTGTCGGGCGCTCAAATAAGTCGGGTTCGGACACAGCTCCCCAATTCGGCCCGACGTAATCGACTATTGCCTCGATTGGGCCGAATGCCTTGAGCACAGCCGCCAGATGAGCGCGTGTTCGCTCTGGATCATCAGTGATCCATCTTGCCGTCGGCCAATCTGAACCATGAGGCATTGGGTTGAGGGACACAATTTCGGCTAGTTAAATCTTCCAACGGAATGCCCGTTGCTCCATTTTGGTTCCGGGTGAAGCGCAGACATTGGCATGACGAGGCAGTTGGCGCGATGCCGCGGGAACACCTGAGACTCGGATGGTAGCAGGAAATCGACACGGAGCCCAATTGGAGGAGGAAGGACCCACAAAATTCCGCCCTCGTCGCATGCTTAGCGAGACTCAGGTGCTGGGGATCATCCCCGTGAGCCGCACCACCCTGTACCGCATGGAGAAATCCGGCCGCTTCCCCAAATCGACCTACATCAGCCCGAACCGGCGCGTCTGGTTTGAGGACGAGATCATTGCTTGGCAGAACGCGGTTGATGAATTCGATCCGCATCGGGCGCGCGGCAAAGGACGGCGCGCGCGTGCGGATTAATTGCCGGACAGGAAGAGTCACGAGGCTTCTCGGTTCGTCAGCAAACCGCTTGGAGGAGACGGATCGTCGACGAGGCGGCTCGCTGGCTGCACAGTGATCTTCCCGGTTGGACGAACTGCTACGCGATGCATATGGCGGCCGGTTTGGACGCGATGGGCACGCCGAAGTATCGCGCTCTGACGCGCAAGAGCGGCAAGCGCGCGGTCCGGACCGGAAAGGTCACGCTTGATCGCGCCGCGCTCAACATACCGGCAGGTTGGAAAAAGCCGCGCCGCATTTTGTAAACTCTATGTCGGACCCGTTTCATGAGGCGGTGCCAGCGGAGTTCGTTGCCGCTGTCTGGGACACGATGCAGGCGACGCCGCAGCACACCTATCAAAGTCTGACAAAGCGGGGCGGTTATCGCGACCTCGCTTCCGGTGCTGCCGAACGGATGGCTCGGCACCAGCGTCGAGAGCGCCGACTACATCAAGCGCATCGATGAACTCCGCGAGGCCCACCATCAGATTCGTCTCGTTCGAGCCGCGACTCTGGTCTGTGGCGGGCGCCAATCTGATGGGCGTAATGAGCAATCGTCGGTGGCGAGAGCAGGCCCCGCGCCGTCCGATGGAAGAGCGGCGGGTCGCGGTAATCGAAGCTGCCTGTCGCAAGGCGAAGGCGGCCTTCTTCTTCAAACCGTGGGGCGTCGTTCGCAAGAAGAGCACCGGCAGGCACTACCGCCGGCGCACGTTCGATGAGATGCCGCGAGCCGTCGCGATGTCCTAGGCTAATGTTGACCGTGAGGTGTCCGGTCTAAAGCCGTCCTTGTGCGCCTGCTGCAACGCAGGGAGGACGCTGTGCTCCCAAATGCCCTCGATGATCTTCAAGAAGCACTCCCGCATGTCCTTCGCGCTGGCTCGCAGTTCCTCCGGCAAGTGTTGATCCAGAAGACCGAACACAGTGATGCGGTCAGCTAGCGGCGGATGTGATGTTCCAGCCGGGGCGCTGTCGAGACCTGTCTCTAGCACCCAACGTGCACGGCGGGTCATGTCCATTAACCCCAGCACGATAACGCCGCCAACGCCGGAAACTGCATAGAAGTTAGGAGGCTCCGCCTTGTCGCCTAAAGCCATGCTTACCGCGCGCGCGAATAAATCAGCTTCGTGCTCATCATTGAAAATATTGCGCGTATCTTCAGTTGATGTAGCTTGACCGTGCTTCATCACGTGATGGCCATACTCGTGAGCAAGCGAAAACCACTCCATTGCCTTCAAAACCAAAATTCTGGTCACTTGCTGCCCAACTTGATCGGGCGGCGGACTAATGGAATGCGGCGGCAACTCACCACAAGCGAATGCGGAGATAATCACCGCCCATTCGGCTAGCAGCCTTGGCGACGCGCGTAAATTAGGGAGTACCAAGGCGGGATCATTGCTCACTTTGATGAGTGGTCTCGTCTCGTGCAGCAACGTTCGAGCGAGAGCTTTGCTTACGCAGTTACAAAATACGAGAAATGGCATGCTAACATCGATGATGCTAACATCGGTCGCCATCACTTCTCGCTGTCTTGCCAGCAACTCAAATTCCGGCGCAACGCCATATACCACACCGTTTCGGATCGGAATTTTCTGCTCACGACAGAGGTCTTCAATGTCCCGTAATATCGGATCGAGGATCGCACGCGCGTTCTTGTCGTCGAGTTTTGAACCGGGCGACGCCGATGCGAGGTACGCCTTGTATTCTTCGATCACGGCCTCAACATCGGCGTCAGGGGTTCCGTTTGCTTTGGCCAAATCGCGCAGGCGCTGCTCGTTTTTCGCCAGCCAATCGTCAAAGCCAGCCGAGGTAAATCCGAAGCCGTTTCGCTGCGCGTCGGCTTGCTGGCGCTGCTGTCGGTAGTCTTCTGCAGCCGCTTTGCTTTCTTCTGTCATAGCCTTCTTGAACCTTTTGCGAATGGGTAATCGATGACGGAAATTTGGGGCGCAGATCACGCTGCCGCCTTATCTTCCTTTTCCGCACCGCGCATCACGATCTTGAGCGCATCATCTGGCAATGGCCGCTGCAATGCCTTCGCTTCGTCCCACGGCGCGCGCATCCACACATCGCGCTCCTCGTCGGTGGCCAGGATCACAGGCATGGCCTTCGGGTGGATTGGCTCGACCACCGCGTTCGGGCTTGCGTACACCTGATGCGGTCCCGGCACCGGCTTGGACTTGGTGCCGCGATCCCCGTTGAACGTCGTCCAGATGCCAGCGAAGGCGAACAGCGGTCGGTCCTCGTTGAGCGCGAACCAGACCACGTCCTTTTTCTTGGTCTCCGGGTTCGGCTCCGGCGCGTACTCGGCGAAGCTATTGGCCGGAACGAGGCACCGGCTCTCCGGCTTCAACCATCCCCGCCAGTGCGGCGATGACGTGTTGCGGATGTTGGTGACCGGCGGCCCGCCCGTCCGTGGTGGTGGCGGCATGCCCCATCGCATCATCGCCAGTTCGCTGCCGGTGTCGGTGTTGCGGATCACTGGCGCGGGATAATCCGGAAACACGCCCGGCATCGGGGCGAGATTGCCGACGTAGCGATTGATCACCCGAAACAGGTTGATGATCGCGGCTTGGTTGGTGGTGATGCTGTAGAGGTTGCACATCGGCGACGGCTACGACCAGAACAGTGCGAAGTAGATCACGTACAGCCAGCCCAGAATGCCGTGAATGATCGCCCAGAGGATCGACTTGTTGGTGGTGTAGCTGATGGCGATAGCGAGCGCGCTGCCAAAGCCTATGCCGTATTTCGTGCCCTCTGATCGCACCACGTAGTAGCGGCTCCCGTTCATCGTCGCTCCCTCATCATCATTTCACCTCTCACCCGGCCACCACGTTGATGGCGGATCGCTCGCCGAAATCTTGGTGCGCCGAAGCGCCACCAAATGGCTGCGCTTGTACGGATAGCCGCGCACCTGCGAGCAGTCTGTGCACCGCATGTAGCGCTCCAGCTCATGAACTGGCGTTGACTTCGGTCGCCGCACGATGTCGAGCGCGACGGTCTCATTTTGTGTCACAGCCGAGGCACCGGACTTCCAGATAGCCATAACCGGCATTGAGGGCATCGCCCAGCGTCGGCGATGGCTGAGCCGGTCCCTGAAAGGCAAGCATCCGCTTATTCCACGCCTCGCAGGCGAGCCGGTCGGCTTGCTTGCGTGCTTCCGTCGCCTGCTCCGCCGCCGCCCGGACCGAAGCGCCGTAAATGGTCTCGCGCGATTTGGTGCCCATCGAGAGAGGATGCGTCGAGGGGCGCGGGACAGGCAAGCCGCTACGGATTGCGGTGGACAACGCGACGGGCACAACGAAGGCCCCAAAAGGCGGCGGTAAGGTCAGGCCGCAAACAATGTCGGATAATGAATCCCCAAGCAAAAACAATGTTTTACTGCACGCAAGTTCGATGGCTGAACGGGCGGACACCCAACCGGCCACAGGAGCAAGCCAGTGCAGGCATTCATCGTCTATCAGCCGACACCGGGCCAGAATTTTCCGAAACCGCTTTTCACGGTCTACGCCCGTTCGCTCGAAGCGGCCCGCGCGCTCGTCGCGGCCATGATCGCGGGAAAGACCATCATTCTCCCCGTCTCGCGTGACGGAGCAGGCCGATGATCCCCGATACCAAGAGCGGCCTTCCCGCAATGACCTGCGTCTCCGCGCTACAGAAGGCCATCAGGCGCGGCACGGAGCGCGATGCGATGGAGTTTGTGTGCGAATTGATGCACACCTCCAAAGCCTTCTACACGCAAAGCCTTCTACACGATGGTCTGCAATCGCCTCGAAGTTATCTGCCACGAAGACCTCGACACATTGGCTGCGCCGCACGTTTTCCCGTCGTCGCGGCATCACTCGCCGCATCAAGGGACCGCTACAGCAAGAGCATTGGCGAAGCCCGCTTGATGGTGGGCAACGCGATCCGCACGATGTGCCGCGCGCCGAAGTCGCGTGCTGGCTGCCACTTCGCTGCGGCAATCAGACTGCGCGCTCAGTTCGAAGGCTACGCACCGGAGATACCGGACTGGGCGAACGACCGGCACACGCTGACAGGCCGCAAGCTCGGGCGTGGCCTCGATCACTTCCGCAAGGAGGGCGCGAAGCTGATCCCGCCGCCGACCGGTGATGATCCCTACGAGGACGAGGCGTATCGGTTGTGGGCGATCAAGCAGCAGCGCAAGTAAGTTCGACCGCTAACAGCACTTCCCGTTCCGCTGGACCGGCGGACACGGCACCGAGCCGTATGAGCAGAACACACAGCAATCGCCGGGTTTAGGCTTTAGCCGCTGGCCGCAGCCCTTGCAGTCGTAGAAAAACTGGCAGGCATCCGTCAGCATGGCCTCGGTACTGGAGTGCCCGCAGGACGAACATGCGAGAGTTGATAGCAGTTGCATGACGACGCAATCAGGTCCAACCCGAACGACCGAAAATCTCCCTCGATCAGGCGTAGCGGCTCAGGCTGTATGTCGAATGGAACTTTCATGATGCTTGAAGAAGAGATCAAGCTTCACAGGTTTGCCGGTATCTCGCCAGAATAGTCTTTTACCCATGCTGCCCGCCACCGCGAGGCGATGGTGGCCGCCGATTAGAGTATGATCATCCGTTGCTATGGCGATGACCTCGCCGGCTTCATCAACGATGACTTTCATGCGCCGCCTCCAGTGCAACGCGCCGATCCGCGCAGCCGCGATGGTACGCAATCTATCTAACCTCGTGCCGGCCCCCCGCGTTCCAACCCATGAAGATCACGGCTTACGTATTCGCCCCATCGCGCAACGCCTTTGTGTACGAGTGGGTACAAAATTAAACGCGATATGACGATTGCAAATATCCTCATACCGGGCCGTCGCGCGTACCCCGCGCTTTCGGCACTCCCCAGAGGACCCAAATTCAATGGGCCTGACTGCAGCATATCCTCTTTTAGGGCTGGAGCGGACCTTGTGCGAGCAACTCCGGCATGCCGCCTTTTGACCCTGGCTGTGTGAAAAGCCACGAGTCGGCTACGATTCCGCCGTTTCCTGG
>NZ_JAULLN010000051.1:0-32628 GCF_041357655.1 Bradyrhizobium sp. DN3
CAACACCGTCCGCCAAACTAAATCCTGTGGTTATGGGTCCCGGCCCCCGTGCGCATTTGCGCACTAGGCCGGGACGACACCGAGTGGATTGATGCGGCGTCGCGCTACAATCGAAAACGACGACGAAGATTGACTCCCCTCCTCGCCCCGCTCACAACCTGTGGCAACCGAAGGGAGGCACCATGTTCAACGATCTGTTCTCGCTCAAAGGCCGCGTCGCGCTCGTGACCGGCGGCTCGCGCGGCATCGGCAAGATGATCGCGGCGGGATTTCTCAGCGCCGGCGCCGCAAAGGTCTACATCACCGCGCGCAAGGCGGGGCCGTGCGAGGAGACCGCCAAGGAGCTCACCGCGCGATATGACGGCGAATGCATCGCACTGCCGATCGACATCTCGACGGTTGCCGGCGCCGAGCTGCTGGCCAGCGAATTTGGGAAGCGCGAGCCGAAGCTCGACATCCTCGTCAACAATGCCGGCGCGGCCTGGGGCGCGGCGTTCGACGAATTCCCTGAAAGCGGCTGGGACAAGGTGATGAATCTGAATGTGAAGGCGCCGTTCTTCCTGACCAAGGCACTGGCCGGCCCCTTGCGCGCGGCAGCCTCCGCCGAGCGACCGGCGAAGGTGATCAACATCGCCTCGATCGACGGCATCTTCGTCAATCCGATGGAGACCTATTCCTATGCCGCGAGCAAGGCCGGGCTGATCCACCTGACCCGGCGCATGGCGGTGAAGTTGATCTCCGACCATGTCGTGGTCACCGCGATCGCGCCGGGCCCGTTCCAGTCCGACATGAACCGCGCCGCGCGCGATCATGGCGACGAGGTCGCAACGCGCGTGCCCGCGGGGCGCATCGGCACCGACGAGGACATGGCGGGCGCCGCGATCTATCTCGCCTCGCGCGCGGGGGATTACGTGGTGGGCGCGACCATCGCGGTCGATGGCGGCATCGTCTATGCGAATCCGGGGATCAAGGGGAGCGGATGGGATAGCGAGTACGATTGATTGGTACTCCGCTCTCACCCCATACTCAGTGTCTTGCCCCGCCACCGGGTCTCGCCTCTGGCGAGCCCGATGACAGGCTCCGGTGGGGCATCCAGTACGCCGCGGCGGATCGGCTCAATCACTGTTGCCTCGGAGTACTGGATCACCCGCTTTCGCGGGTGATGACAGCATTCGTGTGGCGCAGTCGTCGCGCCTCGCGAGCAGCCCCTACGACTCGATCTTCACATACTCGAAATCGCCGGGCTTGTTGTCGATGCCGACTTTCGGCGGCGAGATCCAGGAGGCGAACTTGCCGGTTTCGGTGACGGGCTGCATCAGGGAGGTGATGAAGTCGCCGTCGCTCGTCGACGGCAGCCACTCGTCCTTGCGCTTCGCCCAGGTGGCCTCGTCGATCAAAATGCCGTCGGGCGTGGCGTGGATATCCTTGAACTCGCCGATGTGGCGGTGGAAGGCGACGTTGGGCAGGGTCAGCTTGTAGTCGTAGCCCGCGGTCGAGATCACCTTGTTCCAGCGCAGCATGCCCTTGACACAGTCCTGGCTGTAATCGTCGCGCAGGCGCATGTTGAGCGCGGTCAGCGCCGGCTCGTCGACCAGCTTGATCTCGCCGTTGATGAACTTCAGCACCGGATAGGTGGCGTTCTTGAGCTGGTGATCGTCCTCGATCTGGGTCTCGTGATAGCGGCCCTTGATGCCGGCATTGAAGGCATTGGCCGCGTTGGTCGAGACCTCAGAGCCGAACAGGTCGAGCGACAGCGTGTAGTGCAGGTTCAGCTTCTTCTGGATGGTCGGCAGGTCGATCACCCCGAGCGCGCGGACTTTTGCGATGTCGGTGGGGTCGGTGATGCCGGCTTCGCGCATCGCATCGCAAGTGCGCTGCACGACGCGGGTGATGCCCGTCTCGCCGACGAACATGTGGTGCGCCTCTTCCGTCAGCATGAAGCGGCAGGTGCGCGACAGCGGATCGAAGCCGGACTGCGCGAGTGAGTGCAGCTGCATCTTGCCGTCGCGGTCGGTGAAATAGGTGAACATGAAGAAGGACAGCCAGTCCGGCGTCGCCTCGTTGAAGGCGCCCAGCATGCGCGGCGCGTCTGCATCGCCGGAGCGGCGGCGCAAGAGATCATCGGCTTCCTCGCGGCCGTCGCGACCAAAGTACTTCTGAAGCAGATAGACCATCGCCCAGAGGTGACGGCCTTCCTCGACATTGACCTGGAACAGATTGCGCATGTCGTAGAGCGAGGGCGCGGTCTTGCCGAGATGGCGCTGCTGCTCGACCGAGGCGGGCTCGGTGTCACCCTGGATCACGATGAGGCGGCGCAGCATGGCGCGGTGCTCGCCCGGGACTTCCTGCCAGGCCGGCTCACCATAATGCTCGCCGAACGGAACGACGCGATTTTCTTCCTGAGGAGCAAGGAGGATGCCCCAACGATATTCGGGCATGCGGACATAGTCGAACTTGGCCCAGCCGCGCGGATCGACGGAGTAGGCGGTGCGCAAATACACCAGCGATTCCTGGAAGCCCTCCGGCCCCATGTCGCTCCACCAGTCCATGTAGCCGGGGTGCCAGCCTTCCAGCGCTTTGAGCACCTGGCGGTCTTCGGCGAGATTCACATTGTTCGGAATCTTGGTCGAGTAGTCGACGTTCATGATGTTCATGTTCATGGCCGTGCTCCTTGCGATTTCGTTCCGTCATGCCCGGCCTTTGTGCCAGGCATCCACGTTCTTGCTTCCTTGAGCCAGGGACGTGGATGGCCGGGACATTTGTGCGAAGACGCGCTTCGCGCTTTTGCCCGGCCATGACGCAGTGAATGTCGTTACACCCGTGTCATATCGAATTTCGGCTTCTGACCGCTGCCGTAACGGCGCAGTGCGCCTTCCTCGCCGACCGCGTTCGGGCGCTGGAAGATCCAGTTCTGCCAGGCCGTCAGGCGCGCGAAGATCTTCGATTCCATCGTCTCGGGGCCGACGAAGCGCAGGCTCGCTTCCATGCCGGTGAGGCTGTCGGGCGAGAAGCTGGCGCGCTCCTCCAGGAAGACGCGGACTTCATCATCCCAGTCGATGTCGTCGAGCGCGAAGGTGACGAGGCCGAGCTCTTCCGCCTGCTCGGCGTCGAGCGTGGTGCCGAGCGTCGCCTCCGCGCGCTCCACGTCGGACGGATCGGCCTGGAAGCGCGATTGAAGCCGCGTCAGGCCGTGGCTCATCGGATACGGTCCGAAATTCATCGCGGACAGTTCGATCGACGGCGGCGGGTGGTTGTCGCCCTGGCGCGTGCCGATCAGCATGTAGGAGCGGTCGGCGGCGAACACGAGCTCGGCGAGCGTGCCGGCAAAGCAGGAGCCGGGCTCGACCAGCGTCACCAGCGTGCGCGAGGTGACGTCGATGCGCTTGAGGACTCGCTTCCAGTAGTGCCTGATTTCGTTGACCAGCCAGTGCGCCTTGTTGGCTTCGAGGAAGGCGTCGCTGGCAAGCACGTGGGCGCGATCGCCATGGCTCTTGAATACCAGCATGGCAATCTCGAGCTCGTTGATGCGCAAGTGCAGAATGGCGTCGTCGAGCTCGCGCGCGAGCTGAAGCGGCCAGAACGAAGCCCCTTGCGCCATCATGCCGTCAATGTCGGCCGGCGGCGCCGCTTCCGGCGCCTTGATCGAGATGGTGGCGATGCGCGCGGCACGGTCGATATCGACCGTGACGAAGCCGTAGCGGATGCTGGTCTCGTCGATCAGGCGCTTGAGCGGCGTCAGCGCGATGCCCTTGCCGCTGCCCTTGCGCTTCGAGGCGGCCGCGAATTCCTTGGCGCGCTCGTTGATCTTGGCCTCGAGCTTCGAGTTCGGCGCGATCTCGTCGACGAGGCGCCATTGCACGGCGCGCTTGCCTTTCACGCCCTCCTCGATGGTGCAGAAGAAATCGGCGTGGTCACGGCGCACTTTTCGCTTGTCGACGACGCGTGTCAGCCCGCCGGTGCCGGGCAGCACCGCGAGCAGCGGCACTTCGGGCAGGGCTACGGCGGACGAGCCGTCGTCGGCGAGGATGATGTGATCGGTCGCAAGCGCGAGCTCATAGCCACCGCCGGCCGCCGAGCCGTTCACCACCGTGATGAAGCGCTGGCCGGAATTCTCCGAAGAATCCTCCATGCCGTTGCGGGTCTCGTTGGTGAACTTGCAGAAATTGACCTTGTGGGCGTGGGTGGAGCCGGCGAGCATGCGGATGTTGGCGCCGGCGCAGAACACGCGGTTCTTGGCCGAGCGCATCACGACGACCTTCACCTCGGGATGCTCGAAGCGCAGCCGTTGGAGCGCATCCGCGAGCTCGATGTCGACACCGAGATCGTAGGAATTGAGCTTGAGCAGATAGCCCTCGAACAGGCCGCCATTCTCGTCGACGTCCATGGTCAGCGTCGCGACGTCGCCATCGACCGCGAGCTTCCAATGCCGGTAGCGGGACGGATCAGTCTGGAAATCGATGAATGTCGCGCCGCCTGCGAGGCGCCGATCTTCCCCGGCCATGGGTCACACCCCTGAGCTTGATTATGCAATTTCGCCGTAGTGTTAGATGCACAATAATGCATCTTTTTGAATGCGTCTAGCCCCTAACAGCCATTACATGCACTTTGTTTCATGTCGGTCCAAGGCCGCGCCGATGTCGCGGGCCCGCTCCGGTCTGGGCGAGTCTCGGACGTGTCACCACCGCTGCCGCCATCATGCGGCGCGTCCTTGCAGTCCCTGATCGTCGCGCAGGGCCGCTGTCGCAAATTGCCCAATCGCCTCAAGCGTCGCCGCCGGCGCCTCACGATGCGGGGAATGCCCCGCGCCTGAAATGATTTTCACGTCGACCGGGCAGTAGCACTCCTGCTGCGCAATCTCGACCTGACGCAGGGTGCCATATTGGTCGTCCATGCCCTGCAGGACCATGACGGGAACGCGGATGTAGGCGAGAAATTCCGAGATGTCCCAGTCGCGGAATTTTGGATCGAGCCAGGCGCCGTTCCAGCCGTAGAAGGCATTGTCGACATCCTGATGCCAGCGCGCGAGCTTTGCCTTGAGGTCCGTGGACTCGTAGACGGTCTTGATCGCAGAGATCGATTTCACCGAGATGTCCTCGACGATGAAATGCGGCGCGATCAGCACGAGACCGCTGAGGCGATGATCCTGATGCGCGCCGGCATAGATCGTCGCGATCGAGGCGCCGTCGGAATGGCCGAGCAGGAGGCCGCGCTTGAAGGAGATCGCGTCGAGCAGCTTCGGCAGCACGTCCAGCGCCTCGCGCTGCATGTAATCGAGCGGCCGCGGCAGCGTCACCTTGCTCGACTGGCCGTAGCCTGCGCGCGAATAGACGAAGATGCCAGCGCCTGTGGCTTGCTGAAGCTTGTCCGGGAAGTCGCCCCACTGCCCGACCGAGCCGAGACCTTCATGCAGCATGACGATGGTGGGCGCGTCTGCAGCTTGCGGCGCGAGCCATTTGTATTCGAGGCGGGTGTCGCCGATGCTGAGGATGCCGGTGGAGGTGAGGTTGATCATTGTCGAATTCCCATTCCTAGCCACTGCCGAGATGCCCACCCTCCCCTGGAGGGGGAGGGTCGATTCACAGCGAGCGTAGCGAGATGTGAAGCGGGGTGGGGTGACAGTCTGTCAACGGATGCGGTGCCCGCGTGGAGAGATCACCCCACCCGCTTCGCATTGCGCTTTGCTCCATGCGAAGCGACCCTCCCCCTCCAGGGGAGGGTAAGGCGCGGCGAGTGCGGTGCGCTCAGCACCCAGCATCAATGCGCCCCTTCCCGCAGCTTGAACCGCTGGATCTTCCCGGTCGCCGTCTTCGGCAGCGAGTCCACCACATCGATCCAGCGCGGATATTTCCACGGGCCGATCTTCTGCTTGACGTGCTCCTTCAGCATCTCCTGAAGATCGTTCGTCGTTGCGCCGGGGCGCAGCACGACAAAGGCCTTCGGCTTCAGCAGGCCTTCGGGATCGGCTTCCGGCACGACGGCGGCTTCCAGCACGGCGGGATGCGTGATCAACGCGCTCTCGACCTCGAAGGGCGAGACCCAGATGCCGGAGACCTTGAACATGTCGTCGGCGCGGCCACAGAAGGTGTAGCGGCCTTCGGCATCCCTGACATATTTGTCGCCGGTCCGCGTCCACGGTCCCTCGAAGGTGCGACGGCTCTTGTGGCGCTGATTCCAATAGCCCTCGCCGGCGGAGGGTGCATCGACCAGGAGTTCACCGACCTCGCCATCAGCCACATCCTGGCCGGCCTCGTTGACGAGCCGCACCGCATAGCCGGGCACCGGCTTGCCCGAGGAGCCATACTTGATGTCGCCGGGCGCATTCGACAGGAAGATGTGGAGCAGCTCCGTCGAGCCGACACCGTCGAGAATGTCGACACCGAAGCGTGCCTTCCAGCTGTTGCCGACGGACTCCGGCAGCGCCTCGCCGGCCGAGGTGCAGATGCGCAGCGCCTTGCCGCCGCGCTCATTCTTCATGGTCTCGTCGTTGAGCATGGCCGCGAACAATGTCGGCACGCCGTAGAAGATCGAGGGGTTGTAACGGTTCATCAGGTCGAACATGCGCGCCGGTGTCGGCCGCTCGCTGTTCAGGATCACCGTGGCGCCGACCGACATCGGGAAGGTCAGCGCATTGCCGAGGCCATAGGCGAAGAACAGCTTTGCGGCGGACAGGCAGACGTCGTTCTCGCGGATGCCGAGCACCTGTTTTGCGTAGGTGTCCGCGGTCGCCTGCAAGTTC
The DNA here is from genome assembly GCF_041357655.1 of Bradyrhizobium sp. DN3. Classification (NCBI taxonomy): domain Bacteria; kingdom Pseudomonadati; phylum Pseudomonadota; class Alphaproteobacteria; order Hyphomicrobiales; family Nitrobacteraceae; genus Bradyrhizobium; species Bradyrhizobium sp. DN3. The sequence continues at coordinate 6,737 of NZ_JAULLN010000051.1, forward strand.
GAATGCAGATGGCGCACGCCCTTGGGCATGCCGGTCGAGCCCGAGGAATAGAGCCAGAACGCCGGCTCGTCGGGATGCGTCGCGGCGGTGGTGAACTGATCGCTCTCGCCGGCGATCTCCTCGGCGAGCTGCTTGTGGCCATTCTGCTTGACGCCGGAGACCACGACATGCTCGAGATCGGGCATGCGGCCGACGACGTCCTTGATGACGGGATAGAGCGCCTCGGACACGAACAACACGCGCGCGCGGCAGTCGGCGAGGATGTAGGCGTATTGGTCCGCGGTCAGCAGCGTGTTGAGCGGCACCGGCACGATGCCGGCGCGGATCGCGCCGAGGAATACGATCGGGAAATCGACCGTATCAAGCATGATCATCGCCACGCGCTCCTCGCGGCGAACGCCGAGCCGGCGCAGCATGTTGGCGGCACGGCGGCTCTCACGCTGAAGCTCGCCATAGGTGAGCCGCGAGACGGTATCGTCGAAGACGAGCTTGTTGCCCCTGCCCTCCTCGACGTTACGGTCGAGCAGCCAGGTCACCGCGTTGTAGGATCCCTCGCTCACGGACGCCTCCCCGAATTTAGAATTATAATTCATAGAAAGACACCACAGCGGCTTGCTGTCAATGCCAGCAGGCACTATGTTTCATTAAAACGCGCCGCAGGACATCCGCTAAAGAAGCCTCATGACCGACAGTCCCGACGCCGAATCCCGATTTCTCGAACAGCTCGGCCAGCGCGTGCGCACCATGCGCGCGCTGCGCGGCATGTCGCGCAAAGTGCTCGCCAAGGTATCGGGAATTTCGGAGCGCTACATCGCGCAGCTCGAGAGCGGCAAGGGCAATGTCTCGATCGTGCTGCTCCGCCGCGTCTCCGATGCGATGGGCGCACATCTCGAAGACCTGCTCCCCAGCGCCGATCCGACGCCGGACTGGCAGATGTTTCGCGACCTCCTGCGCAAGGCGACACCAGCGCAGATCGCGCAGGCCAAGGATCTGCTCGCCGGCGGCAGCGCGTCTGCGCCGCGGCGCGCGCCGTTCTGCGGCATTGCGCTGATCGGCCTGCGCGGCGCCGGCAAATCCACGCTCGGCCGGATGCTGGCGAAGAGGATCGGCTGGAGTTTTGTCGAGCTCAACAAGGAGGTCGAGCAGCAGAACGGGCTCTCGGTCGCCGAGATCATCGCGCTGTACGGCCAGGAAGGCTTTCGCCGCATGGAGCAGGCGGCGCTGCAGCAGCTGCTCGCGCGCAACGAGCTGATGGTGCTGGCGACCGGCGGCGGCATCGTCTCCGAGCCCCTGACCTTCGACCAGATCCTGACCTCGTTCTACACGATCTGGCTGAAGGCCGAGCCGGAAGAGCACATGGCCCGCGTCCGCCGCCAAGGCGATCTGCGCCCAATGGCGGACGATCGCTCAGCGATGGCCGAGCTGCGCAACATCCTCTTGAGCCGCGAGCCGCTGTATTCGCGCGCGACCGCGGTGGTGGATACCGCAGGCCTCTCCGTCGACGCGGCGGCCGCACGGCTGATCGATGCGGTGCGCCCAGTGCTGCAGAACGAAGCGCGCAGTTTTGGATTGCGCAGCGTGGCGCTGTAAAGATGACCGACAGCACCGTCACCACCTCCATGTTCGAGCGGATCGGCGGCGGTGCCACGATCGAGCTTCTGGTCGATCGCTTCTACCAGTGCATGGATACGCTGCCGGAGGCGCAAGTCATCCGCGCGATGCATGCGGCCGACCTCGGCCTGATCAGGGACGTGCTGAAGCGCTATCTCACCGAATGGACCGGCGGCCCGCGGCTTTACTCGGTCGAGAAAGGCCATCCGCGGCTGCGCCAGCGGCACATCGGTTTTTCCATCGGCGATGCCGAGCGCGACGCGTGGATGGTGTGCATGCGCGGCGCGCTGGAGGAGACGGTAGCAGATCGTGCCGCGCGGCAGGATCTCGACAAGGCGCTGTCCGGCCTCGCCGACTGGATGCGCAACAGATAGTGGCCCGTAGCCCGGATGGAGCGAAGCGCAATCCGGGAAGGTCTCGCCTGCCGTGAGCTCCCGGATTCCGCTGCGTTCCATGCGGGCTACAAAGACTGCCGCACCACCTAGATCGACCAGTAATGCGGATGCGGATAGGGCCGCGAGCGGTCGCCCCAATCGAACGCGTCGCCGTCGAATTCGCATGGGCCGCTGCTGAGCTGGTCCAGCGTCACCTCGGCCTGGAAGGCCTGACGTCCCGGATCATATTTCAGCGCGCCCCACTGCAGAGGATAGTGGTGATGAGTGCCGAGCAGCCGGCCGGTCTTGATCACGGCGTAGGCGACGGTTCCGCTCACCTTGTCGAGCATCAATCGCTCGATCGTGCCGAGCTTGCTGCCGTCACTCCCATAGACGGCGACGTGCTCGACGCGATCACTGGGAACCATGGTGTGTTGCATGGCGTGCTCCCTGATCTTGTCCGGACAGCATTATAGCACAGACGGCGGCGTGTAGGACGGCTCTGCGTCAGCCCAGTCCGCTCTTGCGTTGCACCTAAAGCTACAGAAGTTGCGAACGCACCGCCGCCGCGCCGTCGCGCAACAGCGGCAGGAAGCGATCGAGCAGCTCCTGAGCGGGCACGCGGTCGACATGGGCGCCCATGTTGATGGCGGCAACGATCACGCCGTCATAACGGCGGACGGGGACTGAGATCGAGCGGAAATGCGGCTCCGCTTCGCGGTCAACCAGCGAGTAGCCCTGTGCGCGGTCGGCGCTGATGCGCGCCAGCAGCGCCTTCGGATCGGTTTCCGTCTGCGGCGTCAGCGCCTGGCGGTTCATCGCATTCAGGCGCGCGGCGAGATCGGCATCGTCGAACTGGCCGAGCATGGCGCGGCCAACCGAGGTGCAGAAGGCCGGCAGCCGGTAACCGATCTCCAATCCGCCGGAAAACACCCGCGTCGGACCGCCGCGGGCGATAAACACGACGTCATCGCCATCGAGCACCGCCAGCGAAGAGATTTCCTGCGCCGCGATTGCGATGCGATCGAGCACGGGCTGCAGCACGGCAATGATCTGACTCGAGCGCAAATATGATGCGGCCAATGTCAGCACATGCGGCGTCAGCGAGAACAGCTTGCCATCGCCGGCGACGTAGCCGCCGCGCTGGAGCGTGAATAGCATGCGCCGCGCCGTGGCGCGCGGCAGATCGGCCGCACGGGCGAGATCGCTCAGCGTCATCGGGCCGGCCGTAGCGCCGAAGCACTGCAGCAGCCGCAGGCCGCGATCGAGGCTCTCGACGAAATCGGTCGCGCGCTCGTTACTCTCGCTGCGCTTCAGCTTGGGCATGGCTTCGGGACAATCCTGCAAAATAGTGCTTGCTGCCGCTCCAAGGCATGTCATAATTCGCCCATTCGTTCAATAGGCGAACAAACGCCCTCCACAAGGATGCACGCGCCATGATGAGCCAGGAGCAGAACGACCTGATCACCCGCACCGGTCCGAAGGATCCTTGCGGCAAGCTGATGCGGAGCTATTGGCAGCCGGCGGCACTGGTGGACGAGCTGGAGGGTGCGCGGCCGATCCGTCCCGTAAAACTGCTCGGCGAGAGCCTGGTGCTGTTCCGCGACGAGCAAGGGCGTTACGGCCTGATCGATCGCCACTGCGCGCATCGCGGCGCCGACCTCGCCTTCGGGCGACTGGAGCATGGCGGTCTGCGCTGCGCCTTCCATGGCTGGCTGTTCGACGCCACCGGCCAGTGCATCGAGACGCCGGCCGAGCCGAAGGACTCAAAACTCTGCCAGAACATCCGCCAGCGCTCCTATCCCGTGGTGGAGAAGAGCGGCATCCTCTGGGCTTATCTCGGCGAAGGTGAGCCGCCGGCATTCCCGGAGATCGACTGCTTCGTGGCGCCGGGCTCTCACACCTTCGCCTTCAAGGGCCACATGGCCTGCAACTGGCTGCAGGCGCTCGAAGTCGGCATCGATCCCGCGCACGCCTCCTATCTGCACCGCTTCTTCGAGGATGAGGACACCTCCACCGCCTACGGCAAGCAATTCCGCGGTGCCTCGGCCGGCTCGGACCTGCCGATGACCAAAATCCTGCGCGAATACGACCGCCCGATCATCAACGTCGAGCACACCGAATACGGCCTCAGGCTGATCGCGCTACGCGAGATCGACGAGGAGCGCACCCATGTGCGCGTCACCAATCAGCTCTTCCCGCATGGCTTCGTCATCCCCATGAGCACGGAGATGACGATCACCCAGTGGCACGTGCCGGTCGACGACGAGAACTGCTATTGGTACGCGATCTTCACCAGCTACACCAACCCGGTGGACAAGACGAAAATGCGCGAGCAGCGGCTCGAGCTCTATGAGCTGCCCGACTACAAATCGCGCAAGAACAGCAGCAACGATTACGGCTTCGATCCGCGCGAACAGCAGACCGCGACCTACACCGGCATGGGCACCGACATCAACGTCCACGACCAGTGGGCGGTGGAATCGATGGGCGCGATCCAGGACCGCACCAAGGAGCATCTCGGTCAGAGCGACAAGGCGATCGTGCAATATCGCCGCCTGCTGCGGCAGGAGATCGAGAAGGTTTCGGGTGGCGAGAAGCCGATGCTGTTCCTGGACGAAGCCAACGCACGCAGCATCCAGGGACCGGCGACCATGGACGGCATCGGCCCGACGCGGGGCTGGGAGACCTATTGGATGGAAGTCGACGTCAAGCGCCGCCGCGGCGCGCCATGGACCGCGCCGGTGCCGAAGGACATTGCCGACAACGTGCATCGGCTGACGGCGGCGGAGTGACGTGACGCTCTATCCTCGTCATTGCGAGCGCAGCGAAGCAATCCAGAAATGCCCCGCGGAGAGAGATTCTGGATTGCTTCGCTACGCTCGCAATGACGGAGTATGTTGCAGCAGCTTCGCGTCGAACGACTAGAGGAGTGGAGAAGTGACTTTCGTCGCGCGTCATGGGCTGTGGTCGGATGAGCAGAGGGACGCGGCGACGCGCATGCGCCTCATCGTCGAGGAAAAGAACCTCGAGGTCATCCGCCTCGCCTTTCCCGACCAGCACGGCATCTTGCGCGGCAAGACCATCATCGCCGCCGAAGCTCTCACCTCGCTGGAGAGCGGCTGCTCCATCACCACCACCATGCTTGCCAAGGACACCTCGCACCGCACGGTGTTTCCGGTGTTCACGTCAGGCGGCGGCTTCGGCATGAAGGAGATGGAGGGCGCGGCCGACGTACTGATGGTCGCCGACCCCACCACCTTCCGCGTGTTGCCGTGGGCGCCGGCGACGGGCTGGGTGCTGTGCGATCTCTATTTTGGCGACGGCCGTCCGGTGCCGTTCGCAACCCGCGGGCTCTATCGCAAGGTGCTCGATGAGCTCGCTGGCCGCGGCTACGATTTCGTTGCGGGCCTCGAAGTCGAATTCCACATCTTTAGACTCGACGACCCGCATATGCGCCCGGAAGACGCAGGCCAGCCCGGCACGCCGCCTTCGGTGAGCCTGCTCAGCCACGGCTATCAATACCTCACCGAGCAGCGCTTCGATCAGATGGAGCCGGTGCTGGAGATTTTGCGCCGCGACATCGTCGCGCTCGGATTGCCCTTGCGCTCGGTCGAGGTCGAGTTCGGGCCGAGCCAGTGCGAGTTCACGTTTGCGCCGAGGAAAGGGCTTGAGCCCGCCGACAACATGGTGCTGTTCCGCTCCGCCGTGAAGCAGATCGCGCGCCGGCATGGCTATCACGCCACCTTCATGTGCCGGCCGAAACTGCCGAACGTGTTCGCAAGCGGCTGGCACCTGCACCAGTCGATCGTGTCGCGCACGACTGGCGAGAACCAGTTCATGGCCAAGGAAACGGCCAAGCAAACGTCCAAGGACGGCGGCGAGCCGCTCAGCGCGTTCGGCAAGGCGTACCTCGCCGGCCTGCTCGACCACGCCCGCGCCTCCACCGTGTTCACCACGCCCACCATCAACGGCTACAAGCGTTACCGCTCCTATTCGCTGGCGCCGGACCGCGCGATCTGGGGCCGCGACAATCGCGGCGTGATGATCCGCGTGCTCGGAGCGGCCGGGGAGGCGGCGACGCGCCTGGAAAACCGCATCGGCGAGCCCGCCGCCAATCCCTATCTCTACATGGCCTCGCAGATTCTCTCAGGCCTCGACGGTGTCGATCGCAAGCTCGATCCGGGCCCCTCCGCCGATACCCCCTACGAGACCAAGGCGCCGCTCCTGCCGAAATCGCTGCGCGATGCGGTTTCCGCACTCAAGGACGATCCGTTCTTCCGCGAAAAGCTCGGGCCTGAATTCGTCGACTATTACACCCACATCAAGAACGCCGAGATCGATCGCTTCCTCGCCGAGGTGACCGACTGGGAGCACCGCGAATATTTCGAGGTGTTCTGATCCGTGGGCGCCGTCGTTCCGGGATAGTGCAGCGAGATTCCGGGTTCGGTCCTGCGGACCGCCCCTGAATGACGACAGGTCGCGCTCACACCGCCGTGAGGCCGTTTCATCCGCCGGGTTCCGACGACATCGCAAACCCGCCCCACGAAGCCATTTTCCGATAGCGGCGAAAATCCCCGGAAAGAAAGCGGGCGCAGACTACCTCCATGATGAACAATGGAGTTCGATCATGTTGAGTCAGTTGTTCAGTCTGATCTATCGCCTCTCCTGCCGGTCCACCCTGATCGAAATCGGCACGCACCGTCTGGCGCGTTAGGCGCTGACCGGCGCGATCAGGTAAGACGGACTGACCAGATGACGGGGATTCCCATGCGCAAGCTGATCCTGATTGCCGCGATGTCGCTGCTGGCGACGCAAGTGCATGCCGGTGGGTCGCGGAGCCTGAGCTTGGCGGCAACAAATCCGAACAAGCAGGCAGCCGAGCAACCGGCCACGACGGCTGCGCCGCAGGCAACGCAGGCTCCGGCAGCAACGCCGCCGGCAAATATCCAGACAGCGACCACCACGCCCACGACTACGACCGCGCCGGCCGCGACTGCGCCGGTTGCCACAGCACCTGCACAGTCAGCCGCAGCGCCGGTATCCAGCACGACCGAAGCGGCCAAGCCAAAGCGCCGCCAGCCCTCGGTCGAAGCGAGTGTGATCCGCGAATTGCATCGGCACGGGATTTATTGGTGAGAGCACCCGCCTTCTCCACCGTCATTGCGAGGAACCCTTGCGACGAAGCAATCCAGACTGCCTCCTCGGCGATGGTCTGGATTGCTTCGCTGCACTCGCAATGACGGGAAGAGAGCGGGGCTCAGATTCCCAAATATTTGTGCTGAAGATCCGGCGCGGCCATCAGCTCGTCGGAGGTGCCGCTCCACACCGTCTTGCCGCGCTCGATGATGTAGTGGCGGTCGCAGATGCGGGCGAGATGATCGACATTCTTGTCGACCACCAGGATCGACTGTCCGCGGCTCTTGAGCAGCGACAGGCAATTCCAGATCTCTTCGCGGATCAGCGGCGCGAGACCTTCGGTCGCTTCGTCCAGGATCAGAAGCTTCGGGTTGGTCATCAGCGCGCGGCCGATGGCGAGCATCTGCTGCTCGCCGCCGGAGAGCTGGTTGCCCATGTTGGCGGCACGCTCGGCGAGGCGCGGAAACAGCACGTAGATCGCGGCCAGCGTCCAGGGATTGGGGCTGCCGAAGCGATCGGCGGCGGCCGCCACGAGATTTTCGCGCACGGTGAGGTTCGGGAAGATCTGGCGTCCCTCAGGGACCAGGCCGACGCCGAGTTTGGCGATCCGGTACGACGGAAGCTGCCGCACCTCGGCGCCCGCAAAGCGGATCGCGCCTGATCGCGCCGGCGTCAGGCCCATGATCGAGCGGATCGTGGTAGTCTTGCCCATGCCGTTGCGGCCCATCAGCGAGACCATCTCGCCGGGCTTGATCGACAGCGACAGCCCGAACAGCACCTGGGACAGGCCGTAGCAGGTTTCGATGCCGTCGACGTCGAGCAGCGTGTCAGCCATGATGCGTCACCACATGCTGATCGCCGAGATAGGCGCGCTTGACGTCCTCGTTCTGGCGGATCGCGGCCGGATCGCCGGAGGCGATGACGCGGCCGTAGACCAGCACCGAAATGCGATCGGCGAGCGCGAACACCGCCGGCATGTCGTGCTCGACCAGCACGATCGAGACCTCCTTGCGCAACTCCTGGAGCAGCTTCACCATGCGCTGGGATTCGGTGACCCCTAAGCCCGCCATCGGCTCGTCGAGCAGCAGGAGCTTTGGCTTGCTCGCGAGCGCAACCGCAAGCTCGAGCTCGCGGCGCTCGCCATGGCTCAGCCTGGACACCACGACATCGGCACGATGCGACAGGCCGACGCGATCGAGCGCGGCATGGGCGGCATCACGCAGGCCCTTCTCCTTGCGCGCGTTGGCGAAAAAGCGGAACGACGTGCCGGCATGCGCTTGGGCTGCCAGCGCTACATTGTCCGCGGCGGTGAAATCGAGCAGCAGCGAGGTGATCTGGAACGAACGGGCAAGGCCCAGCGCGCAGCGGCGATAGGCCGGCAGATAGGTGATGTCCCGCCCGGCCAGTGAGACGGTTCCGGAATGCGGTTCGAGATGCCCGGTGAGCTGGCTGATCAGCGTGGTCTTGCCGGCACCGTTCGGGCCGATGATGGCGTGCAGCTCGCCGCTAGCGACGTCCAGCGACACGTTGTCGGTCGCGATGATGCCGCCGAAGCGGCGCACCAGCTTTTCGACGCGGAGCAAGGGTTCAGCCACGGCCAGCCCTCCCGAGCGCACCCATGATGCCGCCACGGCCGAACAGGACGATGAGCAGCAAGAGCGGGCCCATGATCAGCGCCCAGTATTCGGTGATCTGCGACAGGAACTCTTCCAGCAGCAGGAACACCACCGCGCCCATGATCGGGCCGAACAGCGTGCCCATGCCGCCCAGGATCACCATCACCATGAGATCGCCGGAGCGGGTCCAGTACATCACGGCCGGGCTGACGAAATCGGTGTTATTGGCGAGCAGCGCGCCGGCAAGGCCGCACATGGTGCCTGATATGACGAAGCATACCAGCTGGTAGCGTTTTGCCGGAAAGCCGATCGCCTGCATGCGCTGCTCGTTGGAGCGCAGGCCCTGCACGACGAGGCCAAAGCGCGAATTGACGATGCGCCAGATCAGGAAGACGACACTGAGGAGGCAGGCGAGGCAGAGATAATAGAACTGCGTACGGTTCGAGAGATTGATCAACCCGGAGAAGTCGCTGCGCTGGTAAACGGTTAGGCCGTCATCACCGCCATAGCGCGCCAGGCCCGAGGCGACGTAATAGGCCATCTGCGCGAAGGCCAGGGTGATCATGATGAAATAGACGCCGCGGGTGCGAAGCGAGAGCGCGCCGATCACCAGCGCGTAAGCCGCGGAGGCCGCGAGCGCGACCGGAAACTGGATGAAGCCGCTGCCGACACCTTCCTGCGCCAGCATCCCGACTGCGTAGCCGCCGATGCCGAGATAGGCGGCGTGGCCAAAACTCATCATGCCGCCGAAACCCATGATGAGGTTGAGGCTCGCGGCCGCCAGCGCCAGGATGATGATGCGGGTGAACAGCGTCAGGATGAAGATGTTGCCGGTCAGATGCGAATAGAGCGGCAGCAGCACGAGGCCCGCCAGCATCAGGGCCGTAACGGCCTTGCTCACAGTGAAAGCCTTCATCGACGACTGGCCGGAAACAGCCCCTCCGGCCGCACCACCAGCACGATCGCCATGAGGAGGTAGATCAGCATGGACGACAGCGCGGGCGCGGCGGTGGAGGCGGCGGCGCCGCTCAGCACCTGCCGCAACAGGTTCGGCAGGAAGGCGCGGCCGAGCGTGTCGATCATGCCGACGAAGATCGCGGCCAGGAACGCGCCGCGGATCGAGCCGATGCCGCCGATCACGATGATGACGAAGGCGAGGATCAGGATGTTCTCGCCCATGCCGATCTGCACGGTGAGGATCGGCGCCTGCATCAATCCGGCAAGGCCCGCGAGCGCGGCACCTAAGCCGAACACCAGCGTGTAGAGCAGCTTGATGTTGATGCCAAGCGCGCCGATCATCTCGCGGTTGGAGGCGCCGGCCCGGATCAGCATGCCGATGCGGGTGCGCATCACGCCGAGATAGAGCAACAGCGCCACCAGCAGCGCGACGACGATGATGGCGAGGCGATAGGCGGGGTAGTGGATGCCGGGCAGGATCGGCACCGGCACGGTGAGCCAAGCCGGCAGCGGCAGCGCAAGGCCGGCCGGGCCCCAGATCAGCCGCACGGCTTCATTGAAGAAGAGGATCAGGCCGAAGGTTGCGAGCACGTGGTCGAGATGGTCTCGCCCGTAGAGATGGCGCAGCGCGCTCATCTCGAGCACGATGCCGAGCACCAGCGTCGCGCCCAGCGCCAGCAGCGCACCGAGCAGGAAGCTGCCGGTCCAGGCCGCGAAGGTCGCGGCGAAATAGGCGCCCATCATGTAGAGCGAGCCGTGCGCGAGGTTGACGAGATCCATGATCCCGAACACCAGCGTCAGGCCGGCGGCGAGCAGGAACAGCAGCAGGCCGAACTGCAATCCGTTCAAGAACTGTTCGACGACGAGCAGCATCAAGACTCTTTCAGGCGCACGCGGTGTCGCGCCGATGTTCGAACACAGTCGCCATCAGTGAAAGAGCTCCCCCTGCCTGTTCAAGGCCGAAAAATGGGTAATGGCAGTATCGTTCCGAGGCAAGAGCGATTTGACACCAAACATGCACTTTGTTGCATCTCGGCGTGCGCGGCCGAAACCTGCTCTGCAGTGCAAAAAGGTTGCCGCGCGGCATGGGGCAACCTGCCGCACCCAAACGATCACCCTCCCCCGGCAGGACGAGGGAGGGTGCGAATGTTGTCGAAATTTGGCGAGAGATGCGTCTAGTGCGACGTCATCTGCTGGGGAAAGTCGTCCGGTTCGGCGAGCACGCTGTTGGCCGTCGAGGCCTCCAGCGCGGCCATCCGGAACAGGTAGGCCAGCGTCGCCAATCCGGAATCGTCCGCCATCTGCGCCAGCTCGAGCGCCATGTCGGACATGTAGCCGAGGTTCTCGTCCTTGGTCTGCGCCATGATCTGGCTGTCCCGCATCAGGTTCGACATCTCAGGCGCTCTTTCGTTGCGCGGCAAGGCCGCGGAGGTTGGCACGGGCAATGCAGTCGATCCGCGGACCGTCCTGCTGGATGACGCTCGTCATTCCGATACGGTCACGTACGACATCGAGCGACTCCTGACGGACCTCGATCGTTGCCGCCATGGTCCAGGAATTTTCCACCAGCGCCGGCAATCCCAGGGGCGTCACGACGAATCCGATGTCGTTGAACCGCGGCAACCACCACGTCTCCATGACGAGACACAGACGCTCGATGCCCTGATCGAGACAGAACTCCTGCGCAGCCGTCATCAATTGCAGATTGAACGCGCCGTCGCGTCGCTCGCGCGACACGAAGAAGCGCGACCACTCCCAGACCAGCGGGTCCGACGGGCAACCACGCACCGCCGCGAGATGCGGAAAGACTTCGCTCATCATCGTCGGTCTGGTGGTGGGATACAGGCGGGAGCCGCCGAGCACCCGGCGGTTTTCGAGAGCCAGCAGGTAGACCGCGTCCTCATTGTCGTAGCTATCAATCTCGCGGCCGTCGGGCTTGCGTAGCGCCTCCCATTTCCGCTCCTCGACAAAAATCTCGTGACGAACCCGAAAATACTGTTCGAGAACGTCTTCGTAGAGGTGCCGATTGACGGCAGAAATCACATGAATCATGAACTCCCCCATGGCTCGAAATGAGGGGGAGCCTCAGCGAAAAAGGCAAAGTCGACTATTGGGAAATTTCCCAGTAGGCGAGGATTTCAGGGATTGATGATTCTGTGGCGGATCGCGATCGCGACCGCATGCGTCCGGTTGACGGCACCGAGCTTGCGCGCGGCAGTTGCAAGATGCTCTTCCGCCGTGCGTTGCGTGATGTGCAGGATCTCGCCGATCTCCCAGGCGGACTTGCCTTGCGACGCCCAGGCGATCACCTCGCGCTCGCGTGGGGTCAGGCGCATCGACGGATGCGGCGCCGGATCGAGCAGACGGCGAATGTGATCGAAGCCGTACATCCCGATCAGGTGCAGCGCGGGCTTGCTGCGCGCGTTGAGATCGAGGTGGACACCACCGAGCGAGACGCCGGCCTCATAGCCGGTCAAGCCGTGGATCGGCACGACGAAGCCGCGCGACATGCGGAAATCGGCGGCGCGCCGCATCACCTCCACCGCGCCCGGCTCCAGCTCCGGATCGTACGGCGCCTCAGACCACTCGAAAGGGTTCACCGTCTGCCGGCATTTGCGGATCACGGGGTCGACACGGTCGTAGCTCTTTTGGATGTAGAGGTCGAACCACTCCGCCGGCCACTTCTTGGCGAGTACCATCTGGGAAAAGCGTTGATCGGGATTCGGCAAGCCCGTTACGATGATATGTTCGAAACCGTATCGGCCGAACGCGGTTGCAAGCGCGTCCATGGCGTCCGGAACCTTGGTATAGGCTCCCAGGCCTTCGATGAAGTCGAGCGCCTCCCGGCCATAGTCTACGGCGGACATCAGTGCATTTCCTGACTCTCGCCCTGCCGTATAGCACGTATTTGGGGGCTGCCTCAATTCGCTGCTCCCGTAGTTTGCCGGTGTTCCGTCCGCACCGAAGATTTAATCTACTTGTGGAAGAAGTGAGGTCCAGATACACCTGAACGCGTCCGTAGCGGGAAAACCACGATGCAAGACGAGGACATCGCCCTCAACAGCGTGCTCGGCCTGGAATTGAACCGCGTGTTTTTCGCCGTCCGCCAAACGGCAAACAAGCAGAAGATCATCGAGTTCGCGCGTGAGGTGCTGCAAAGCGAGCGCGCGGAGCTGGCGGACAGCCTCTTGCCCGAGGGCCCGGCAAGCTAGAACGCAGCCGCAGCAAACGACGCGCCCAGCGCGAGCGACGCCCTTGAACGTGCCGATTTTCGTCGAAACAGTTTGACCATTGCCTTCCCTTCTCCCCTTGTGGGAGAAGGTGGCGCGAAGCGCCGGATGAGGGGTTGTCTCCGCGCGTTCAAATGCGAGAGCTCGCAAGGCGGAGAGAACCCCTCACCCGTCTCGCCGCTTCGCGGCGAGACCCCTCTCCCACAAGGGGAGAGGGAAGGCCGCCCGCCACCACGATCATGCTTCGGATGCCAGGACATGATGACGCTGCGCCAGGTTGAGGTGATCCGTGCCGTGATGGTGACGGGCACCATCGGCGGCGCGGCGAAGCTGCTCAACGTCTCGGCGCCGGGGATCAGCCGCCTCGTCAAATACACCGAGCGCTCGCTCGGCATCCGCTTCTTCCAGCGCCAGAACGGGCGCTATTTCCCGACGCCGGAAGCCGAGAACATCTTCGAGCAGATCAACGGCGTCTACAAGAAGGTCGACGATCTCTCCGAGATCATCTCCAAGATCGGCCGCGGTGGATTGTCGGAGCTGCGCATCGGCTCGGTGCCGAGCATCTCGCAGGTGATGGTGCCGCGCGCGATCGAGCGCGTGCGTCGCCGCTATCCCGATCTTGGCATCGACATCAACATCCTCAAGCTCGAGGAAGCCATCGACTATCTGATGCTCGGCCGCGGCGAGTGCGTGGCGATGAGCTACCGGCTGGAGCATTCCGGGCTCGACTTCATGCCGCTCGCCTCGGGCGAGCTCTATTGCATCGTGCCGCCGGGTCACGAGCTCGCCGGCCGCAAGCAGGTCTCCGCCGCCGAGATCACCCGCTATCCGCTGATCGGCATCGATCCCAACGATCCCTACGGGCGGATCATGGCCGAGATCTTCGCGCGCAACCGGCTCGACTACAACATCACCATCCGCGCGCGCTTCGGCACCACGGTCTGCGCGCTGGTGAAGGCCGGGCTCGGCATCGCCATCATCGACCAGTTCACGGTGGCCCATGGCGGCTATCCCGGAATCGAGCTGTTGAAGATCACCGAGCCGACGCGGTTCGACACTTACATCGCCGTGAAGCGCGGCGCGCCGTTGTCGCTCCATGCCGAGTACTTCATCGACGCCCTGCGCGCCGAGATGCGCGCGGTCGAGCCGTCCCGCGGCAACAGCAAGGCCGGTCCGGCACGCGCGCGGAAGAAATAACATTATGTTAGGTTTGCCGGATAAAAGGGTAATTGTGTTAGGCCGGGGAAAGACTATCGTCGCAGCTGGAATTGCGCGGATTTCCCCGCTAATGGCCGGGACCGGACGCTCCCAACGAGACGATAGCGAACCATGTCGAAGCGCGGATACGCTGCCAGCAAGAAGCTTCTCACAGGCCTGATCGGCGCGCCGATCGCGCATTCCGCGTCCCCCGCCATGCATGAGCGCGCCGCCGAGGCGCTTGGCCTGCGCGGCCACTACCAGCTCATCGAAGTGGCCGGCGCCGATGCGGCCGGGCTCAGTTTGATGCTCGAAGGCGTGCGGCGGCTCGGCTTTGCCGGCGTCAACGTCACTTACCCTTACAAGGAAGCCGTGGTCCCGCTGCTCGACGCGCTGGCGCCAGGCGCTGCCGCCATGGGGGCGGTCAACACCGTCGTCGTCAGGGACGGCCGGCTGACCGGCCACAACACCGACACCACCGGCTTTGCGCGCGCGGTGGCGCCGCTGCTGGCGCCGTCCGCCAATGCCGTTGCCGTGATCGGCGCCGGCGGCGTCGGCAAGGCGATCGCGTTTGCGCTGGCGAGCCTGGACGTGACCGACATCCGCATTTTTGACAGCGAACCTGCGCGCGCCGAGAAACTCGCCTCGCTGCTTGCCAGGCAGGGCGGCGCGAGGATGGCCGGAAGCGTCGAGAATGCGCTCGATGGCGCAACCGGCCTCGTCAACGGCACGCCGGTCGGCATGCTACCGAGCCGAGACACGCCAGTGCCGGCGGCGCTGCTCAGCGCAGACCTGTGGGTCGCCGATGCCGTCTATTCGCCGCTGATCACGCCGCTGCTTGCCGCAGCGCGAGAGAAAGGCGCTCGGATCATGACCGGCCGCGAGCTCGCGATCTACCAGGCCGCCGACGCCTTCGAACTGTTCACGGGCCTTGCCCCATCGGCCGAGATCATGGGAGAGGCTTTTGATGCGGTGATGGCCGCGCGCAGCGCCGCCTATCAGGCAGCTTGAGACGAAGCGGCCGGGCACAAGGCCGCTTGCAAGATTTGAAACGGGAGGAGAGGACGATGAAATCAACGCTACTGGTGGGCGCGCTGCTCACCGCCATGACGGCAACGAGCGCTTTGGCCCAGGCGATCAAGCTCGCCGACGTCGCCGAGCTCTCGGGCGGCGGCGCCACCGTCGGCACCAACTGGAAGAACGGCATCGACCTCGCGATCGAGGAGATCAACGCCAAGGGCGGCGTGCTCGGCCGCAAGCTCGAGGTCACTCACGCCGACTCGCAGTCCAACCCGGGCGTCGCCCGCGCCCAGGTGCAGAAGGCGCTCGACGCCGAGCCTTATGTGCTGCTCGGGCCCGGCTATTCCGGCTCGGTCAAGGTGACCGCGCCGCTCGCCGCCGAAGCCGGCATCGCGCAGATCATGGGTGGCGAAGCCGCCGAGCTGACGCAAGCAGGCAACAAGTTCCTGTTCCGCACCTCGTTCGGCCAGCAATCCTCGATGCCGAAGGTCGCCAAATACATCCACGACGAGATGAAGGCGAAGTCGGTCGCGGTGGTCTGGGTCAATAATGATTTCGGCCGCGGCGGCCGCGATGTCGTCGTCAAGGAGCTCGATCGGCTCGGCTCCAAGGTGGTCGCCGACCTCTCGACCGAAGCGGGCCAGGCCGATTTCGCCGCCGACGTCGGCAAGATCAAGGCCGCCAATCCCGATGCCGTGTTCATCTACCTGAACGAAGAAGAGAGCGCGCGTATCCTGAAAGAACTGAAGCGCCAGGGTGTCACCGCGCCGCTGATGGGCGAGACCACGCTGATCGGCCAGAAGGTGATCGAACTCGCCGGCGATGCCGCCAATGGCGCGCGCGGCCATGTCGGCCTCACCACCGACGCGCCGGTCGACCTGATCAAGGCGTTCCGCGAGAAGTTTTCGAAGAAGTACAATTACGTGCCCGACCACAACGGCCTGAAGGGCTATCTCGCCGTCTACATGGTGAAGGCCACCACCGAGAAGATGGGCAAGGTCGATCCGAAGAAGTTTGCCGACACGCTGCACGGCCTGACCATCAAGGCCGCGGACGAGCCGGGCATCCTGATGGACGTCACCTTCAGCGACACCGGCGACATCGACCGCCAGAGCTTCCTGGTCGAGGTGGTCGAAGGCAAGCAGGTGGTGAAGCAGGTGTTGCCGAAAGTGAAGTGAGGGACGTGGTCCTTCACCTCTCCCCGCTTGCGGGGAGTTCTTCTCCCTCGCCCCGCTCTTCGCGGGGAGAGGGAGTGATAGACCTGAACTCGCGTCGATCCAGTTCCCTCGGGCTCTAACGATCAAAGAGAACCCATGTCCAATCTGTTCGATCTTCTGGTCGCGGGACTTGCCACCGGCGCGATCTATGCGCTGGTCGCGGTCGGCTTCACGCTGCTGTGGCAGACCTCGCAGACCATCAATTTCGCCCAAGGCGAGTTCGTGATGCTGCCGGCGTTCCTGATGCTGGCGGTAATGCATGCCGGCGCGCCGTTCTGGCTCGCGATCATCCTCGGCATCCTCTTATCGATGATCCTGCTCGGCCTCGCCTTCAAGATGCTGCTGGTCGATCCGATGATGCGCCATGGCGTGCTGCCGCTGGCGATCGCGACCATGGCGCTGGCGATCGGCATCAAGGAATCCGTCAAGCAGTTCTTCAGCGCCGAGGCCTCGCCCTTCCCGTCGATCGTGCCGACTGGCGACATCTCCATTCTCGGCCATGCGGTGTCGCTGCAAAGCATCGGCGTGCTCGTCGTCGCTATTCTCGCTGTCTTCGGACTGACGGCACTTCTCAACCGCACCTCGCTCGGCCACCAGATGCAGGCGGCAGCGCAAAACCCGACGGTGGCGCGCATCATCGGCGTGCCGGTCGAGCGCATGATCCTGCTGACCTTCCTGATCAACGCCTTCCTGGTGGCGCTGGCTTCGCTGCTGATCACGCCGATCTATCTCGCCAAATTCTCCTCTGGCGAAGTGCTGGGCCAGGCCGCCTTCATCGCCGCGATCGTCGGCGGCTTCAACCAGGTGCGCGGCGCGATCGCCGGCGGTCTCTTGATTGGCGTGCTCGACAATCTCGCGGCCGCCTATGTCTCGACGCAGTACCGCGCCGCGGTGCCGATGATCTTCCTAATCGCCGTCATCCTGTTCCGGCCGCAGGGCTTGCTCGGCCGCGCCGAGGAGCGCACCGTATGAGCGGCTTCGCCAAACCCCTGAAGATCGCGCTCGGCCTTGCCGTCATCGCCGCGCTGATCGTGGTTCCCATGAACTTCAACCGCTACGGCCTGTTCATCCTCAGCCAATGGGCGGTGATGAGCATCGCCGCGATGGGGCTCAACCTCACGCTCGGCTATGCCGGCCAGGTCTCGCTGGCGCAGGGGGCCTTCGTGGGCATGGGCGCCTATGCGGCGGCGATCATGACCACCCATGGCTGGCCGCTGCCGGCGGCAATACTGGTCGCGATTGCCTTAAGCTTCGCGGTCGGCTGGGTGCTCGGCTATCCGGCGCTGCGCGTGCAGCACCACTACCTCGCCTTCGTCACGCTCGCCTTCTCCACTCTCGCCTTCCTGGTGTTCCGCAACGAGAGCTGGCTCACCGGCGGCATCTACGGCATCTCCAACATCCCGCGCCCGCATATCTTTGGGCTAGCGACCAACAAGCCGCTGCCGTTCTACTATGTCTGCCTCGGCTCGCTCGCGATCGTGTCGCTTGCGGTGTGGTGGCTGATCCGCTCGCCCTGGGGCCGCGCCTTCATGGCGCTGCGCGAAAACCCGCTGCGCGCGCAATCGCTCGGCGTCGACACCCGCCGCTACACGCTGATGGCGTTTGCGATCGGCTCGGCGCTTGGCGGCGTCGCCGGCGCGCTTTACGCGCCGCTGACGCAATATATCGATCCCGTGCCGTTCAACCTGTCCCTCTCGCTCGATCTGTTGATGATGGTGATCGTCGGCGGTGCCGGCTTCTATTTCGGCCCCTTCCTCGGCGCGATGATCGCGGTGCTGTTGCCGGAATGGCTGCGCTTCACGGAGGGCTATTATCTCATGCTCTACGCGATCGCCGTCATGCTGCTGCTGATCTGGTCGCCGACCGGCATTTTGGGAATCCTCGACCGCGCCATGGCGGCACGGCGGACCAAGGCAGCGTCCGCGCTGCGCGCCGTCGCCAAATCCCGCCTGGAGACGGTGCAATGAGCGCGGTCCTCGAGGTTACCAATATCAAGAAGAACTTTGGCGGCATCAGCGCCGTCGACGGCGTCTCGTTCGACGTGCGCGAGGGCGAGATCCTCGGCCTGATCGGGCCGAATGGCTGCGGCAAGTCGACCCTGTTCAACTGCATCCTCGGCCAGCTCACGCCATCAGGCGGCGAGGTCAAGCTCGACGGCAAGCTCGTCACGGGCCTGCGGCCCGCCGAGCTCAATAAGCTTGGGGTCAGCCGCACCTTCCAGCTCCTGCAGGTCTTCCCAAAGCTCTCGGTGCGCGAGAACCTGATCCTCGCGGGCCAGGAGCACCAGGGCAACATGGCCTCGCGCCTGGTCGGCCGCTCCGATGCCGGGCTGACTGATAGCGCCAACCAGATGATCGGCTTTTTCAAGCTCGACCATCTCGCGGACGAGCCGGCCGGCGGCCTCTCCTATGGCCAGCAGAAGCTGCTCGATGCCGCCATGGCCTTCATGGGCGGCCCGCGCCTCGTGTTGCTCGACGAGCCCGCTGGCGGCGTCAACCCGTCGATGCTGGCGGACCTGAAGGACCGCCTGGTCGCGATCAACCGCGAGAAGAACGCCACCTTCGTCGTGATCGAGCACAACATGGAGTTCGTGATGTCGCTGTGCTCGCGCGTCATGGTGATGGCGGAAGGCAAGGTGCTGGCGATGGGACGACCGGAGGAGGTGAGGAAAAACCCCGCCGTGATCGAAGCCTATTTGGGTCATTGAAGGAGCGGACCATGAGCGACCCGATCCTCGCGGTTCACAATCTCGTCGGCGGCTACGGCAAGATGACGATTTTGAACGGCACGACCTTCGCCCTACCTCAAGCCACGATCACGACGATCATCGGCCCGAACGGCGCCGGCAAGTCGACCGTGTTCAAGGCCATCTTCGGCCTACTCAAGCTGCGCGAGGGCAAGATCAGCTTTGCTGGCAGCGACGTCACGAACTTGAGCCAGCGCGCGCTGCTCAATGCCGGCATCTGCTACGTGCCGCAGGGCCGCAACATCTTTCCCGAGCTGTCCGTGCGCCACAATATCGAGCTCGGCGGCGTCGCTGCCGGGAAGGGCCTCGACCTACCGAGGCGGATCGAGGCGGCACTCGACCTGTTCCCGGCGCTGCGGCGGAAATCGACGCAGCAGGCTTCTACGCTGTCCGGCGGCGAGCAGAAGCAGCTCGAGATCGCCCGCTCGCTGCTGCTCGAACCGAAGCTGGTGCTGATCGACGAGCCTTCGATCGGCCTGTCGCCGCTGATGGTGCAGCAGACCTTCGACATCCTCAAGAGCTTGCGCGACCGCGGCGTCACGATCCTGATGATCGAGCAGAACGCACGCTCGGCGCTGGAGATTTCCGACATCGGCATCGTGCTCGAGCTCGGCCAGACCCGCATGGTCGACGACGCCAAGCGCATTTTGAACGATCCCCGCATCGGCCAGCTCTTCCTGGGCGGTGCCATGGAGGAGAGCGCGGCATGAGCGCCAAGATACGCATCGCCGTTGCCGGCGCGGGCCTGATCGGCCGCCGCCATATCGAGCTGATCGAGGCATCGCCGGATTGCGTGCTGGCCGGCATTGCCGATCCTTCGCCGGCCGCTGGCGATTTTGCGCGGGCGCACAACACGCCCTGCTATGCCGATCATCGCACTTTGCTGGAGCAGGAGAAGCCGGACGGGCTGATCATCGCCTCGCCGAACACGCTGCATCTGCCCATGGCGCTCGACTGCGCCGCGGCGGGCGTGCCGGCGCTGATCGAAAAGCCGGTGACCGACAGCGTCGCAGCGGCACGTCGCCTCTGTGAGGCGGTCAAGCGCAGCGGCGTGCCGATGCTGGTCGGTCACCACCGCCGCCACAATCCGATCATCAAGGCCGCCCGCGAGGCGGTCGCGACCGGCAAGCTCGGCCAGCTCACCGCCGTGGCCGGGCTGTGGCTGCTGAAGAAACCCGACGATTATTTCGAGGTCGCCTGGCGGCGCGAACAGGGCGGCGGGCCGCTGCTGATCAATCTGATCCACGACATCGACAATCTCCGCTTCGTCTGCGGCGAGATCGCCGAGGTGCAGGCGCTAACGTCGAACAAAGTCCGCCGCTTCGCGGTCGAGGACACTGCCGCGCTGCTGCTGCGCTTTGCCAATGGTGCGCTCGGAACGGTGACGGTCTCCGATGCAACGCCGGCACCGTGGAGCTGGGAGCTGACGGCGGGCGAGAACGCGGTCTATCCCAGACAGGACCAGCCCTGTTACGTCTTCGCCGGCACCAACGGCTCGCTGGCGGTGCCGACCATGGAGCTGTGGTCGTATCCAGAAAATCCCGGCTGGCACGCGCCCCTGGTTCGCGAGCCCGTCGCACTCTCCGCTTACGATCCGCTCGCCGAGCAGCTGCGGCATTTCCAGGCCGTGATCGCGGGCCGCGAGCAGCCGCTGATCTCGGTCGAAGATGCGATGGGCACGCTCGCGGTCGTCGAAGCCGTGAGCGAAGCCGCGCGCACGGGACGCACGGTATCGCCGGGCCGGATCATGGAGCAGGCAGCATGAACAAGCGCTCGATCGCAACGGTTTCCCTCTCCGGCGCACTGGACGAGAAGCTCCGCGCCGCCGCATCAGCCGGGTTCGACGCGGTCGAGATCTTCGAGAACGATCTGCTGTCGTTCGGCGCCAGCCCGCGCGAGGTCGCGCGCCTGTGCAAGGATCTCAATCTCGAGATCTGCGCGTTCCAACCGTTCCGCGATTTCGAAGGCATGCCGGAGCCGCAGCGTTCGCGCAACTTTGCCCGCGCGGAGCGCAAGTTCGATTTGATGCAGGAGCTCGGCACCGATCTCCTGCTGATCTGCTCCAACGTTTCGCCCGCCTCGCTCGGCGGCATCGATCGCGCCGCCGACGATTTTCGCGAGCTCGGCGAGCGTGCGGCGAAACGTGGCTTGCGCGTCGGCTACGAGGCGCTGGCCTGGGGACGCCATGTTAACGACTACCGCGATGCCTGGGAGATCGTGCGCCGCGCCGATCACGCCGCGATCGGCATCATCCTCGACAGTTTTCACGCGCTGGCCCCGGGCTTTCCAACGCGCGCGATGGCCTCGATCCCCGGCGACAAGATTTTTCTGGTTCAGCTT
The DNA here is from genome assembly GCF_041357655.1 of Bradyrhizobium sp. DN3. Lineage (NCBI taxonomy): Bacteria > Pseudomonadati > Pseudomonadota > Alphaproteobacteria > Hyphomicrobiales > Nitrobacteraceae > Bradyrhizobium > Bradyrhizobium sp. DN3. Next base: position 28,184 of record NZ_JAULLN010000051.1, read on the forward strand.
GCGGACGCGCCAAAGCTCGAGCTCGACATCCTCTCCTGGAGCCGGCACTTCCGTTCTTTCCCCGGCCAGGGTGACCTGCCGGTCGGCGAGTTCATGGCGGCGGTCGCGGCGACCGGCTATGCCGGGCCGCTGTCGCTGGAGATCTTCAACGACCAATTTCGCGCCGGCTCGGCGGCGCAGACCGCGATCGATGGCCTGCGCTCGCTGATCCTGCTCGAGGACCAGCTCGCAGCGGACTGGCCAAAGCTCGTCCACGAGCCGCTGGCGCCGAAGGCCAGGAGCTACGGTACCGGCTTCGTCGAATTCGCCGTCAACGAGACCAAGGCGGGCGAGCTTGCCCGCCTGTTCGCGCAGCTCGGTTTCCGCAAGACCGGCAAGCACCGCAGCAAGGCGGTGGAGCGCTGGTCGCAGGGCAAGGTCGAGCTCGTGATCAATTGCGAGACCGACGGCTTCGCGCATTCGCATTACGTCACCCACGGTCCCGGCGTCTGTGCGATCGCGCTCAACGTCGACAATGCGGGCCTTGCCATGCAGCGCGCCGAAGCGCTGAAGGCGCGCACCTTCTATCAGCCGGTCGGACCGGGCGAGCTGGAGATCCCGGCGATCCACGGCGTCGGAGGCAGCCTGCTCTATTTCCTGGATCAGGCCGGCAAGAACTGGGACACCGATTTCGAACCGGTCGCGAGCGAGACGAGCGCCGATGCAGTTTTGGCGGTCGATCACATCGCGCAATCGATGCCCTATGACGAGATGCTGTCCTGGCTGCTGTTCTACACCGGCATTCTCGACCTGACGCGGCTGCCGCAGATGGAGATCGCCGACCCCAGAGGCCTGGTGCAGAGCCAGGCCATCATCAACGCAGACCAGAGCCTGCGCTTCGTCCTCAACGGTTCCTCCGCCAACCGCACGCTGCCATCGCGCTTCATCTCGGAGTTCTTCGGCTCCGGCGTGCAGCACGTCGCGTTCGCATGCCGGGACATTTTTGCGACGGTCGCGGAGATGCGCAAGCGCGGCGCGGATTTCCTGGATATCCCTGATAATTACTACGACGACATCGAGGCCAAATACGACCTCGCGCCCGAGCTGATGGCGCAACTGCGCGCCAACCACATCCTCTACGACCGTGAGGGCGACGGCGAATTCTTCCAGGTCTACACCCACATCTTCGACGAGCGCTTCTTCTTTGAGATCGTCGAGCGGCGAAACTATCAGGGCTTTGGCGCGGCCAACGCCGGCATCAGGCTCGCAGCGCAGGCTCGCGAAGTGCGCCCATCGAGCGTGCCAAGAATTTAACTCTGCAAGCGCGGCCCTTCGCCTCTCCCCGCCAGCGGGGAGAGGCCGACGCGCGTAGCGCGGCGGGTGAGGGGGACTCTCCGCGAGTCAGATGTCCGTCGGAACCAAGCTCCCTCAACACGTCATTGCGAGCGCAGCGAAGCAATCCAGAATCCCTCCGCGGAAAGACTCTGGATTGCTTCGCGGAGCCTGTCATCGGGCCGCGCTTCGCGCGGACCCGTTGGCTCGCAAGGACGGTGTGGGGAGCATCGGGGAATTCGACTGTCTCCGTCCCCGCGGGGGCTCCCCCTCACCCTACCCTCTCCCCGCAAGCGGGGAGAGGGAGAAGCGAGACCTCACTTCATCTTGCACTTGTCGTGGAAACGATCCTGGTCGTGCTCGACGATGGTGGCGACGGTCTTCAGTGCGAGCTGGCCGTCGGCGTCCTTGACCACGTCCTGCAGGTAGAAGTTCTGGATCGGGATGTGGTTGTTGCCGTATTTGAACGGGCCGCGCACCGATTTGAAGTTCACCTTCTCCATTTCGGCCTTCATCGCGTCCTTCTTCGAGGTGTCGCCCTTCACGGCAACGACCGCGCTGTTGATCAGGTTCGCGGCATCATAGGACTGCGCGCCGTAGAAGGTCGGGCGCAGGCCGGTATACTTCTTGCGGTAGTCGGCGACGAATTTCTTGTTTTCGTCGTTGGGCAGATCGTTGACCCATTGCTGCGCACCAGGCACGCCGAGCGCGTTGTCCTTCTGCAGCGGCAGCGACAATTCGTCGATCGTGAAGGCGGTGTAGAGCGGAATCTGCGCTTTGATGCCGGCCTGGGCGTATTGATTGAGGAACTGGACGCCGGCCGCGCCCGGATAGAACACGAAGATCGATTCGGCCTTGGAGTTCTTGGCCTTGGTGAGCTCGGCGGAGAAGTCGAGCTGGCTCGGCCACACCGTGTATTCCTCACCCACGACCTGACCCTTGAAGGTGCTCTTGACGCCGGCCAGCATGTCCTTGCCGGCGGCGTAGTTCGGGCCGATCAGGAACACCGACTTGACGCCCTTCTGGTTCATATAGGTGCCGACCGCCTGCGGGGTCTGGTCGTTCTGCCAGGAGGTCGAGAACACGTAAGGCGAGCACAGCTCGCCGGCGAGCTGCGAGGGACCGGCATTGGCCGAGATCAGGAAGGTCTGCGAGTCCACCGCGGTCTTGAGCGAGGCCAGCAGTACGTTCGACCAGATGTAGCCGACGATGAAATCGACCTTGTCGGATTGCACCAGCTTCTCGGTCTTCTGCTTGCCGACATCCGGCTTCTGCCCGTCGTCCTCGTAGATCACCTCGACCGGCTTGCCGCCCATCTTGCGGCCGAGATGGTCGAGCGCGAGCTCGAAGGAATTGCGCATGTCATTACCGATCACGGCGGTCGGGCCGCTGAAGGTCGAGACGAAGCCGATCTTGATGGTGTCGCCGGCGAATGCCGGATTTGCCAGCACCAGCGCCGCTGCGCCCGCCAGCCAGAATGCCGTCCTCATAACCACTCCCCTCCTTGATTATCGATCCCGGAAACGGGGTGATCGCCGCACCGGGCCAGTCTTTATTGAACGCAAAATCTGTCGAGCCGCCAATGGCTCAGCGTCCGTCCCTGCACCATATTTCGCCAGAATTGGGGATGGCAAGAAATATAATTCTACTCACTTCGGCCAAGGCATGGTCAAGGCTGCGGCACTTTTTCGCGGCGGATCGATACGCCAGGCCTATGCTCCGATTGATGACGGCTATTGGACCGCTACGGCCAATCCGCACTTAAATGAGAAGGTAGAGCAGCGAGATTCGAGGGGCACATCATGACCACGACACCGCACCGCGTCGTCATCGTCGGAGCCGGCTTTGGCGGGCTGGAGACGACCTACCGGCTCGCGGGCGCGCCGGTCGAGATCACGCTGATCGATCGCCGCAACCATCATCTGTTCCAGCCGCTGCTCTACCAGGTCGCAACCGCTTCGCTCGCGACCAGCGAGATCGCCTGGCCAGTCCGCCATCTCATGCGGGGCCGGCGCGAGGTGACGACGCTGTTTGCGACCGTCAGCGGCGTCGACACCGACAGGCGCTGCGTGCTGATCGACGACGGCAGCGAGGTGCCTTACGACACCCTCGTGCTCGCCACCGGCGCACGGCACGCCTATTTCGGCCATGACGAATGGGAGCAGTTCGCGCCCGGCCTGAAGACGCTGGAGGACGCGACCACGCTGCGCCGGCATATCCTGGTGGCATTCGAGCGCGCCGAGCGCGAGACGGATCCGGAGAGGCGCGCGGCGCGGCTGACCTTCGTCATCGTCGGCGCCGGCCCGACCGGCGTCGAGCTCGCCGGCACCATCGCCGAGATGGCGCACCACACTCTGCCCGGCGATTTCCGCAACATCGACACGACGAAGGCGCGCGTCGTGCTGATCGAAGCCGGCCCGCGCGTGCTCGCGGGCTTTGCCGACGACCTCTCGGCTTACGCGCAGGCCTCGCTGGAGAAAATCGGCGTCGAGGTGGTGCTGGGGCAACCCGTGACCGAGATCGACCGCGACGGCGTGGTGTTCGGCGGCACGCGGCTCAACGCCAAGACCAGGATCTGGGCCGCCGGCGTGCGCGCTTCGCCCGCTGCCGAATGGCTGGGCGCACCAAGCGATCGCGCCGGCCGCGTGCAGGTCGAGGGCGACCTGACGATTCCGGGCCATCCCGAGATCTTTGCGATCGGCGACACCATCAACATCAACGCCTGGGAGGGCAAGCCGGTGCCCGGCATCGCGCCCGCGGCCAAGCAGCAAGGCCGCCATGTCGCTGAGACTATCAGAGCGCGGCTGCGTGGCGAGACGAAGGGCGCCTTCCGCTACAAGCACGCCGGCAGCCTCGCGCAGATCGGCAAGCGGCTCGCGGTGATCGACTTCGGCCGCATCAAGCTGCGCGGCACCATCGCCTGGTGGATCTGGGGCATCGCCCACATCTACTTCCTGATCGGCCTCCGCCACCGCCTCAGCGTCGCCCTCAGCTGGCTCTGGATCTACTCCCGCGACCAGCGGGCGGCGCGGCTGATCACGCAGGGAAGCAGCAAGGTGGTGTAGAGGGCGTTTCTCTTACCCTCCCCTGGAGGGGGAGGGTCGCTACGCATGCAGCGAAGCGAAATGCGTAGC
>NZ_JAULLN010000052.1:0-28643 GCF_041357655.1 Bradyrhizobium sp. DN3
TCAGAACCGCCCGTTCGCACATCCTGGCAGATTTTACAGACACAAGAGGTCGGATCGCTCTCGCGATCCGGGTGAGGGGTACAGGTCTCACAGCTATCTCATCCGTGGAGAGAGGCCCCTCACCCCAACCCTCTCCCCGTAAGAACGGGGCGAGGGAGCACACAGCCGCCGCGGTGAGATGCAGGCGAATCCAGAGAAATCAGCGCGGTGGCGCGTCCGGCGAGGACGGCGTGCCGTTGCCCGGCTGAAGCTGCGGCGAGGGGATTTCCGGCGAGGGCGCGCCCTGCACCGGCTTGGGCGCCGGATGATCCATCAGCACGGATTCGGCGACGGATTGCGCCGACGGTGCGGGCGGCACCGCCGGTGCCGGCTGCGGCGCAATCACCGGCTCGAACTTGCGCTCGGACGCCACATCCTCCTCCGGCGCTTCCTGGCGCTTGGCCTTGCGTGGCGTCGCCACCGTCGTCTCGGCGACATAGGTGACGCGACGGCGCGTGCGCTGGGCGATGCCGCCGAGGAAGTCGGCCATCGCGAGCAGCACCAGCAGGAAATAGGTGGAGTTGCCGAATTTGGGCCACATCACGAATTCGGCGGCGGCCGCGCCGAACACGATCAGCGACAGCAGGTGATCCATCAGGAATTTCGAGCCGGGCCGCGCGCCCTTGACCACCTCGAGCAGCAGCAGCACCACGCCGAGCGCGAGCAGGAGGTCGGCAAGCGTGACCGGCCAGGTCTCGCCCGACACCATCGGCACCTTGAACAGCACGTCCGTAAAGGACACCGTCGGCATCAGGAAGGCGATGATGTTGTAGACCGCGAGCGGAATCAGGAGCAGCGGGAAACCGACCATCGGCAAAATGCCTTCTCGATCAAGATATCCGGACAGGACAATGCGGCGGCGAAGCATTTGCTCCGCCGCCGTCACCGTCTATCTCATGGGTTGGCCGAAATCAGGCGGGCCCAATCATCCCGCCTGAAGAAAGATCCTGCCTTCAGGACTCTTTCTTCTTCAGGACCTGGCGGCCCTTGTACATGCCGGTCTTGAGGTCGAGATGGTGCGGACGACGGAGCTCGCCGGAGTCCTTGTCTTCCACATAGGTCGGCTTCTTGATGGCGTCTGCCGAGCGGCGCATGCCACGGCGCGACGGCGAGGTTTTTCTTCTCGGAACGGCCATTTCAATATCCTCTAGGGATTGGTGTCATCAGGGCATCGTCCGTGAAAGGACGGCTCAGCACCCGCAATACGAGGCGAGCTGAATGCCGATCAAGGCCGCGCTTATAGAGGAAGGCTGGCCGTAAAGCTAGGCTCTTGGGCCGGAAAATACGCCCGAAATGGGCCCGAAATCAGCGATTTTCGCGCCAGCAGGTCGCAAGCGAGCTCGCCTGCCCCCGCGCCATATAGGTCGCCGCCAGCCGCCTGACACCGGGTCCGGGGGTCCGGGCACTGCGTTTGACCGGATTGGGCAGGGTCGAGGCCAGAAGGGCGGCTTCCCGGGGGGAGAGGCTGGCAGCCGACTTGCCGAAGGCATAGAGGCTGGCCGCTTCGACGCCAAACTGCCCCTGTGGACCGAGCTCTGCGATGTTGAGGTAAATCTCCAGGATCCGCGACTTGGGCAGGACGAGGTCGATCCACAGCGCCAGCGGGAATTCCAGCGCCTTGCGGACGAAGTCCCGCCCCTGCCAGAGGAACAGGTTTTTTGCGACCTGCTGGGTGATGGTGGAGGCGCCCCGGAACGGCGTACCGTCCTCCTGGGCATCATCGATCGCCTCACGCAGCGCACCCCAGTCGATGCCGTGATGCTTGCAGAAATGCGCGTCCTCGGCTGCCACCACCGACCGCGCCAGATAGGGCGACATCGCCGCCAGATCGATCCATTGCCGCTGCATCGGCGCGCCCCGAAGCGAACGCCAGGCCATCAGCGTCGAAACCGGATGGCCGGTCCGGTAAAACGGCGCGATCACATAGGGCGCGAGAGCCACGACCGCGAGCACGACCAGCAGGATCTTGACGATGCGCAAATCGACCTTTCCGGCGCAAAATGAAACGCGGCCACGGGCTGGGCCATTAAGTCTGTGATAATTCGGGCCTTTTCCAGCACTTTTTAGGCCTTCCAAACGATTGACTGAGGCGGGCGCATAAAGGATTGTCCGCCGAATTTTAGTTCTGGAGCCCTTCTTGATGACCGGCACGTCCCCGTCCGATTTCGCCAAGCGTCTGGACAAGACCGCTGATGACACCGAGGCCCTGCTCAGGCGCCTGCTGTCGGACGACATCCTGCACGACGAGATCGCCCGGCCCAAGCGACTGATGGACGCAATGCGCTATTCGAGCCTGAACGGCGGCAAGCGTCTTCGGCCGTTCCTTGTGGTCGAGAGCGCGACCGTGTTCGGCGTTCCGCGCGAAGCAGCACTGCTCGTGGGCGCCGCGCTCGAATGCATTCACTGCTATTCGCTGATCCATGACGATCTGCCGGCCATGGACAATTCGGACCTGCGCCGCGGCCGCCCCACCCTGCACAAGCAGACCGACGACGCCACCGCGATCCTCGCCGGCGACGGCCTGTTGACGCTCGCCTTCGACATCGTCACTCGCGACGAGATCCATCGCGACGCCAATGTGCGGCTGCTCTTGACGCGCGCGCTGGCGCGCTGCGCCGGCATCGGCGGCATGGTCGGCGGCCAGATCCTCGATCTCGCCGGCGAAGGCCGCTTCGGCGGCAACGAACCGATCGATGTCGCCCGTATTCAGCAGATGAAGACCGGCGCACTGCTGCGCTATGGCTGTATCGCCGGCGCGATCCTCGGCCAGGCCTCGCAGAAAGAATACCAGGCGCTCGACGATTACGGCCGTGCGCTCGGCGAAGCCTTCCAGATCGCGGACGACCTGCTCGACGTCGAAGGCGATGCGGCTGCGCTCGGCAAGCCGTCGGGCCAGGACGCCGCGCTTGGCAAGACCACCTTCGTCACCCAGCTCGGCATCGAGGGCGCCAAGCAGCGCGTGCGCGACCTGCTCGCGCGCGCCGACAGCGCCGTGTCGATCTTCGGCGACCGCGCCGCCGTGCTGCAAGCCGCGGCGCGATTCGTCGCCGAACGGAAGAACTGACGTTGGATTTTCACCTCTCCCGCTTGCGGGAGAGGTCGCGCCGAAGGCGCGGGTGAGGGCTCTCTCCTCTCTGGAGGTTCTCGCTTGTGGAGACACCCTCTCCCCAACCCTCCCCCGCAAGCGGGGGAGGGAGCGCACCAGCGATGTCGCTCAGGACTTACCGGACGATCTGCATGCAAAAAGAAGATCCCGTCCTCGTCCGCTTCCGCCAGATGTCGCGGCCGATGCGGCTGCTTTATGCGCGGCCGCGAACGTTCATCGCACTCGCTGTCGGCGTCCTCGTCTGCCTGCTGCTGCCAGGCACGCACCGGCTGGTGACGCGGCTCTTGTTCGGCTGGGACGCGCTGATCGCGGTCTATCTCGTGCTGGTCTATGCGATGATGCTGTGCAACGACCACCAGCACATCCGTCGCGCCGCCGCGATGCAGGACGACGGCCGCTTCGTCATCCTGCTAGTGACTGCGACCGGCGCCTTCGCCAGCATCGCGGCGATCGTCTCCGAGCTCGGCACGTCGCATCGCGGCGTCCTGGAGCTGACGATCGCGATCACCACGATCGCGCTGTCATGGGCTGCCGTGCACACGACCTTCGCGCTGCATTACGCGCATGATTATTATCGGCACGGCACGGCAGGAGGCCTTCAGTTTCCGAGCGGCGACAAGGAAGACCACGCCGATTATTGGGATTTCGTCTATTTCTCGTTCGTGATCGGCATGACCGCGCAGGTCTCCGACGTCGGCATCACCGACAAGACCATCCGCCGCACGGCGACCGCGCACGGCATCGTGTCCTTCATCTACAACACGGCGTTGCTGGCGCTGACGGTGAACATCGCGGCAAGCGCAATTGCGACCTGAACTCACTCCGGCGAGTCGTCCTGGCGAAAGCCAGGACCCATTACCCCAGGGAGAAGTTGCTGCGCTGAGTTGCCAACCACAAGTCTTCGCAAAACCAAGGCCGGTGGTAATAGGTCCTGGCTTTCGCCAGGACGACCCATGTGGGGACACCGCGATCCCTAGTAACAGACCTCGGCATTGGCGTCGTTGCCGGGGCCGCCGCCGCCGCGATATTCGAGACGGCAGCCGCGATGGACCGGACGGCAGCCACCGCTATTGCAGTAGACCTGCCCGCCACCCGTCGCGCGGCCGGCGCCAGCGGCAGCAGCAACGCCGGCAGCGGCACCATAACCGCCCGCTGCGCCGGCGGACTGACGACGCTGCCGTGCGGGACGCTCATCGCCGTCGTCGCGCTTGGCAGTTACACGCTTGGCCGTTGCGGGCTTGGCGGCACGCTGCTTCTCGCACTCATTGTCGTCATTGACCGCATAGCCCTCACGACAAACGATCTTCGTGCATTTGTCGCCGTCGGCCTTGAAGCCGTGCTCACAGACCAGCGGGCAGACGCGCGATGGTTTCGACTTGACCGCATCGAGCGCATCGGTGCTCGCCACCTTCACGTCGAGCTTGGTGCCGGCATAACGGTTGAACTGAGACAGCGACCGCTGCGACGACGCATTCCAATTGCCGTCGGCCTGCCCGGAGAAGCAGCCGACGCGGCCGAGCTCGGTCTGCACCGAGCGACTGAGATCGGCCGGCGTAGTCGCAGGCGTCAGCGCGGCGACGTTGGTGCCGGCCGGACCGGCCGTGCTGGCCGGCGCTGCGCCCGGTGCCGCAGCGGCGAGGTTGACGCGCTGCTGCTCAGCCGCGGCGGCCTGCTGCTGCGCTTGCTCCTTCGTTTTCTGGGCAGCAAGCTGCGCCTGTTCGGCGGCTTTGGCATCGGCCGCAGCCTTGGCCTGCGCATCCTTCTGGGCGCCGAGCGCGGCAAGCCGATCGCGCTCGGCCTCGGCCTGCTTCGCCTTCGCGATCGCCGCCGAATGGGCCTGCTCGGCGCCGATCTTCTCGAGCTGAAGCTTGGCAAGGCTCGCATAGAAACCGTCGGGATGCTGGGCGAGGAAGGCATCCCACGCCGCCCTGTTGCCGACCTGGAGCGCGAGCTCGTAATCGCGGCGGATATCGGCCTGCGGGTTTGCCGCAGGCGCGGGGGCCGCAGCCGTCATCTTCACCGGCACCAGCGGAACATCCTCGCCGCCGAGCGAGCCATAGACGAACGGCTCCTGCTTGTTGCCGGTCGACTTGAGCACGTCGTCGCGCACGAAGCCGAAGGCGCGACGGACGTCGAGGCCCGGCGTCGTCAGATGCTTCGACAGTGCGACCGTGAACGGGCTGTTGGCGCCGTCACCGTCCTGCGCCGTGAAACCGGCCTTGGCCGAATAGGCGATCAGCGTGTTGGGGCTGGTCGGCTCGACCTGGGCGAGGCCGCGGCCGATGCCGCGCGAGGCAATCGTGCGCTTCATCCTCTTGCCGAACGGATTGTCGCGGCAGGCATCCAGGATCACCAGGCGGAGCTGCTTTGCGGGCTCGACCGCGACCAGGATGCGATCGAGCGAAAGCGCCTCGTCGTAGACGTCGGTATCGCGCTCGAGCTTGGCGTCGACGGGGATCAGATAGTTGGAGCCTTCGACCTCGATGCCGTGGCCGGCATAGTAGACCACGGCGATGTCGGCATCGCGGGTTGCATCCGCGAAGTCGCGGAGCACCCGCCGCGTATCCAGCGCCGACAAATCGTGGCGGGAATCGACGACGTCGAAGCCGGCCTCCTTCAGCGTCTTCGCCATCACCGAACCGTCATTGACGGGATTGGCCAGCGACGGCGCATGCTGATAGGCCGAATTGGCGAGCACCAGCGCAACGCGCTTGCCGGCGAAAGCAGGTTGGGCGCCGAGCAGCAGCGCGAGGGCGAGGAGAAGCGGACACAGTCTGAGCAAATTGCGCATGACACGACTTCCGAAATTCGGGGCCGCTTGGGCCCTTTGGGACCGCTTTAGCAAGATCCACCGCGGGCGCTTGTGATGGAGGTCACGAAGGTACCAACGACAAGCGGAAAGGCCACTTTTGTTTGTCGCACCAGAGGGATCGCGGGTTCGCGGGGAAGATCGGGTTCCCTCAGACAACCCCGATGTGCTCCCGATATTGCGGCAGATTGTCCGTGATTTCGTGCCAGGGCGCCTTCGAGCCCACGAAAATGTGGGCGCTCGGCCGGATCGAGGGGGTATCGAGCAGGGTTCCCATGGCGACATGGACCCATTCTCCTCCACGCACCCGGGAATAGAGCAGCGAGCCGCATCGGGCGCAGTGCGCGTCATGAGTGGTGTCGTCGCCGAAAATGATCCGCTGGTCGCCGCCGCTGACGATGCGGAGCTGGTCCTGGGCGATGCCCGCGAACGGCTTGAAGGCGGCGCCGGTGGTGCGGCGACAATTCGAGCAGTGGCAGTTCATCGCATAGGAGAACGCATCCGCCACCTCGAAGCGCACGGCGCGGCAATAGCATTCGCCGATCAGGATACGCGCGTTCGATTTCTCTGATGCGGTCATTTCAGCGTCCTCGCGCAATTGGCGACAGACACCCATAGCGCATTTTGATGCGCACGACTAAGTTCGCCCAAGCCATCATTCGAAGGGATGACCCATGAGCCCAAATCGTTCAACTGTCGAAGCCGTCGTGCAATCCTATTTTGACGGCCTCTATGAGGGCGACGCCGAAAAGCTCGGCGCCATCTTCCATCCCTCCGCCGACCTGCGCTGGGTCGAGAAGGGCGAATTGCAGGTGCTGACCGTGCCCGATTGGCTCGACCGCGTGCGCAAGCGCCCCTCCGGCAAGGCCGAAGGCAAGCCGCGCGAGGATTTCATCGTCACCATCGACCGTTCGGACGACAAGACCGCCTTCATCAAGGTCCGGTGCCAATTGCCGCCGCGCTATTTCACCGACTATTTGGTGGCGATGAAGCTCGCCGACGGCTGGCAGATCGTGTCGAAGTCGTACCGGTACGACCTGAGGGAGTGAGGGAGTCTCTCGACCCTCCGCTGCCCGAATTCGGACTCGCTCTCTTCTATTCTCCGTCAGTGCGGGGCCAACTCTCGCCACACGTCATTGCGAGGAGCCCTTGCGACGAAGCAATCCAGCATCCCTCCGCAGAGAGATTCGGGATTGCTTCGCTGCGCTCGCAATGACGGTGCGGATGAAGCATAGGCTACATCTCCCTACCACACTCGCCCGAAAGTCCCCCATGCTGCTCGACCGTCGCTCCCTGCTCGCCTCATTGTGCTGGATGGCCGCTTCTCCCGCACTTGCCGCGGATGCACCGCCTGAGCTCGAAACATACGAACGCGAGAGCGGCGGGCGAATCGGGGTCTATGCAGAAAACCTCCCGACCGGCGCAAAACTCGCCTGGCGCGCCGACGAGCGGTTCGTCATGTGCTCGACATTCAAGGCCTCGCTCGCGGCCTGTGTGCTGGCGCGGGTCGATCGCGGCGAGGAGCACCTTGCGGCCATGATTCCTTACGGCCATGCCGACCTCTTGGAGTACGCGCCGGTCGCCAAGCAAAATCTCGCGGCCGGCGCAATGTCGGTCACTGAGATGTGCAAGGCGATCGTCGAGCTCAGCGACAACACCTGCGCCAATCTGCTGCTGGCGCGGATCGGCGGGCCGGCCGCGCTCACCGCGTTCTGGCGATCGATCGGCGATACCACCTCGCGGCTCGACCACAACGAGCCCGAGCTCAACCGCTCTCGGCCGGGCGATCCCCGGGACACCACGACACCGGCGGCGATGGCCGGAAACCTGCGCCGCCTGGTGCTGGGGGAAGCATTGTCACCGACCTCGCGCGCGCAGCTCACCGAATGGATGGTGAACTGCAAGACCGGCGCAAATCGGCTGCGCGGTGGCCTGCCGGCAGGCTGGAAGATCGGCGACAAGACCGGCAACAACGGCAAGGACGCATCGGGCGATATCGCGGTGGTGTGGCCGAGGCCGGATGCCCCGATCCTGATCGCGGCCTATACCCAGGGCGGCACGCCGAGCGCCGCACAGATCGCGGCGGCGTTCGCGCGGATCGGGCGGATGGTGGCGGAGCGATTGGCGTAAGCCGCGCGCATTGACGCAGCAGCCGCTTCCGGGTCAAGACAGACCGTCATGGAAGCGAAGTTTCAGACCTTTCTCATCCTGCTGGCCGTGCTGGCAGGCGTGGCGCTGGCCGCACGCCGCTTCAACATCGCGCCCGCCATCCTGCTGATGCTGGCCGGCGTCGGTCTCGCCTTCGTGCCTGGCATGCCATCGGTGGAACTGCCGCCCGAGCTGGTGCTGCTGCTGGTGCTGCCACCGCTGATCTACTCGGCAAGCGTCGCCATGAGCTGGCGCGAGTTCAAGAAGAATTTGCGCCCGATCGTGCTGCTCGCAGTCGGCGCGGTGATCTTCACTGCAGCCATGGTAGCGGCCGCCACGCATTACATGATCGGCCTGCCGTGGACCATCGGCTTCCTGCTGGGGGCCATCGTCGCGCCGCCCGACGTGGTGGCGCCGCTCGCGATCGCGCGCCGGCTGCACATGCCGCGCCGGATCCTGGTCGTGCTCGAGGGCGAAGGGCTCGCCAACGACGCCACCGCGCTGATCCTCTACCGCTTTGCGCTCGCCGCGATCATGGTCGGGCATTTCTCGCTGCCATTGGCGGCCGGCGAATTCCTTCTCATCATCGCCGGCGAGATCGCCTTTGGCATCGGAGTGGGGTGGCTTTCCCTGCGTTTCCGCAAATGGTCGGGTGATCCGCAGGTCGAGCTCACGCTGTCGCTGATCACGCCTTACGTCTCCTACTGGCTGCCCGAGCATGTCGGCGGCTCCGGAGTGATCGCAACGGTCGCCTGCGGTCTCTATGTGAGTTGGAACGGTCCGCTGCTGATTTCTTCCGCGACGCGCCTGCAGGGCATCTTCTTCTGGGACCTCGTGATCTATTTGATCGAGGGCCTCTTGTTCCTGCTCACCGGCTTCCAGATGCGCGCGCTTTACGAAAAGTCGAAGGCCTTTCCGCTCGACGACATCCTGATCGCGACCGCCGTGGTTCTGGTGATCGTCGTGATCGCGCGCTTCGCCTGGCTCTATCCCGCGACCTATCTGCCGCGGATGCTCAGCAAATCGCTGCGCGAGCGCGATCCGTCGCCGCCCTGGCAATGGGCGTTCACGCTCGCCTTCACCGGCGTGCGCGGCGCGGTGTCGCTGGCGGCGGCACTGGCGCTGCCGTTCACGCTTCCGAACGGCGAAGCATTTCCGTACCGTGACCTGATTCTGTTCGTCGCCTTCGGCGTCATCTTCATCACGCTGATCGGCGTCGGCCTGACGCTGCCGCCAGTGGTGCGCTGGCTCGGCATTGCCGAGGCCGGCCGCAATGAGCATGTCAGCGAGCACGAGGCCGAGATCGCAGCACGCCGCCAGGCGCTTGACGCCGCGCTGAAGTCGCTCGACGCGCTGACCGCGGAGAAGGAAGTATCGGACGAAGTGATGCGGCTCCTTCGCGCCCGCCACGAGATCCGCATCAACCAGCTTCCCGATTCGCTCGATCCCACCCACCACGACGTCTCCGCCGCCGGCATCGCACTGACCCGGGAGCTGATCGTCGCCGAGCGCAAATTCATCCACGACCTCTTGCGCGACGGTCAGATCACCGACGAGACGCGGCGGCGGATCGAGCGGGATCTCGATCTGGAGGAGGCGAGTTTGGCAAACAGGGAGTATCGGGGCGCGCCGCTGTAGCTTCCGTCATTGAAGCAGCGAAGCAATCTACCGCCGCTCGCAAAACTCCCTCATCGCGGCCGCAACGGCCCCCGCAACCGCATCCTGCCGTTCCGACGAATTCATCTCCATCTCCTCGTCGCGATTGATGATCGAGCCGGCCTCGAGCAGCACCGCGGCGCTTCTCGTCCGCGAGAGCACGACGAGCCCGTCGTAGCGGTAGACGCCGACGTCCTTGTCCAGCAGCTGGTGCCGGTAGCGGCCCATCACCGGAAGGGTGTATTGCCTCGCATAGTGCAGGCCCTGCTCCTTCAACTGCCTGCCGATCATCCGGGCCAGCAACAGGCTGGTGGCGAAGTGCGGATTCTGGTGCGACACGAACAGCGAATGTCCCGAAAAGCGGTCGCTGAAATAGCTGGTGGCGCCGTCGAATTCCCAGCTCTCGAGCAGCTTGTCCGGCACCGAATCGTGATGGACCGAGAGGAACAGATCGGCCCGGCCGTCATTCGCGACACTGACTCGCTTGAACAGGCTCGCCCTCGCCTTGCCATCCGTGACGAGCAGGCGAGTTGCGGCAAAGCCTTCTGACTTGAGTCTTGCCGCGATGAGACTTGCGAGACGGAAGTTGAAGCCGAACTCCGGATCATTGCGCGCGCTCAACGCGCCGTAGGAGTCCGGGGTGTGCCCGACATCCACGACGATCCGGAATTTCGGCATCTCGCATTTGGCCGGCGGCGACGGCTTCGGCCTGGATCTCGCGATCTTTCGCGCGGCAACAGCCTCGCCCGCGTCGACAAGTGCGAGCGGCGACAGCAGGATCGATGCGACGAGCCCGGCGATGATGCTGCGCGATTGCCCCAAGCTCTACTCCGCTGCCGCGATCCGCGGGCGACCGACGAAGCCCGCGACATCGCCGAAACGTTCCAGCATCACGGCGGGCAGGTCTTTGGTCTTGCTGGTGACGCCGGCGGGCAAGCTTCGCGCAGCTCAAACGAACGGTCAATAGACTGCGAATAGTCACTTCCGTGGCACCCTTGCGGCCTGCAAGAGCAATTGATCGATCGACGCTCAAGTTGTATCATTTCCTTATTTCATTCTTAGATTTGGAGGATCAATTGCCCGATACCCCGCCGCATGACCCTGATCCGCCCCCTGCTGTCGCTCCCCCGCCAACGGGCGGCACGGGCTTTTGGCGGATTGTTCGCACCATAGGGAAGCTCGCCCTGGGCAGCGTCATTATCGTCGCTGCCTTGTTTCTCGCGCGATACGCCTACGACAGTTTCAACGCACCGAGCTCGGACAGGACGAGAGTCGCGCAACTTTACTCGGACGTCAGCATCGCCGCGATACAGGAATGGCAGCTTGCCCGCGCTGACCACGAGATGATCGCCGCGGCGGTCGCCTCCTGCTCGAACATACAGGATCTCGATGCCCAACCGGATTTCATTCGGGCTGCGCTAAGGCTGGACACGCTGCCCAACGGCAGCCGCGGCTACTTTCCTTCCAAAGAACGACAAAGCAGCGGCACGCTGACGCTGTCGAACTACCAGCGCGCCGTCATATATCTGAGCGATTCGATCACCCGCAGCAGAGTCGAATCGGCCACCGCCGCGAACCTGAACTATTCGAGCATGTTCTGGTTTCAGCTTGCGATCGTCGGGATCGGTGCGATCACCACAATCTTGATCAGCATCAAATCCATTGCACCGACGGGCGATTCCCCCACGACGAACAACTTGTCGCTCTGGGTTGGCATCCTCGCCATAATATTCTCTTCGTTGGGCACGGCGACCTCCGCGCTGAACTCCTTCTACGGTCCTCGGGAATCATATCTAAAGAGCGAGCGCTCACTGGCGGGACTTCGTCAACTTCATTCAGACATCGCGGCGAAGATCGCGAGCACGACTTTGCAACCACCGGACAAGTGTCCAAAGTTCGACCCGAAGGACAAAGACGACACGTACGGCAAGCAGGTGCAGGATTGGGCCACCAAACTCGGCACCATACTCAATGCTGCCGATTCCGGAAGCACATCATCGCAAAACACCAGCGGCACCTCCAATGCGGCGTTGCCCAAGGGAGCATCCATGACACCACCTAACTGATGCCGAAGCTCTCCTCGCGGCGGCGCTTACACCGGCCGCTCCCCCTTCACCGTCACTCGCGTGCCCGAACGCGTGTGCGGCCAGTAGTCCCACATCGCGCGGTGCTGGGTGCAGCGGTTGTCCCAGAACGCGATGGCATTCTCGGTCCAGCGGAAGCGGCACTGGAACAGCGGGTTCTCGGCGTGCTGGTAGAGATAAGCGAGCATCGCGTCGCTCTCGTCGCGCGGGATGCCGTTGATGTGGCGGGTGAAGCCACGGTTGACGTAGAGCGCCTTCCTGTCCGTGACCGGATGCGTGCGCACCACCGGGTGCTCGGCATGTGGGTAGGAGGGGCGGTCGGCGACGCCGTAATTGGCGTAGAGGCCGCGATAGATCGGCTCGCCGTCATGCAGCGCGGTGAGCCCGTCGAGATAGGCCTTCATGCGATCAGAGAGGGCGTCATAGGCCGCGTACATGTTGGCGAATAGCGTGTCGCCACCGCGCGGCGGACATTGCTTGATGTAGAGGATCGAGCCCATCGGCGGCTCGAGATCGCAGGACACATCCGAATGCCAGCCCTCGCCATTGGCGCGCGGCGAGTTCTTGTCGGCATAGATCTTCATCAGCGCCGGGTCTTCGTCCTCGTGCGGTGCGGCCGGATGAAAATGCAGCTCGCCGAACTTGCGGCCGAAGGCGAGATGCTGTTGTGGCGTGATGTGCTGATCGCGGAAGAAGATCACGAGGTTTTCGGCGAGCGCGCGGTGGATTTCGTACATCTGCCGGTTGGAGCGGCTATCGCCATCGACGAGCCTGCCGATGTCGACGCCGGAGATTTCCGCGCCGATAATGGGCGTGAGCTTTTCGACCGCGATGGTCTCGTAGGGAGCACCGTCTTCCGCCGTATGGCGATAGCGCGGACCTTGCTTGCCGGCGAGTGAGCTCATGGCGTGTCTCCCGATCGTTTTGATTGAGAGCATGGTAGCGCGCGGTGACGGATGTGCAATCTGCACCGCAAACATGGCCGTCGTCCCGGACAAGCGTAAGCGCAGATCCGGGACCCATAACCACAGGGTTAGGTTTGGCGAAGACTCGGAGTGACGACCTGCCATAACCACAGACTCTGTGGTTATGGGTCCCGGATCTGCGCGCGCTTGAGGCGCGCTTGTCCGGGACGACGGAGGTGTGTGGGGCGAGAGTAGAGAAAACTACTCCGCCACCGTCACCGGCACCTTGGCGCCCTGGCCGTAGCGCTGGTCAATGTAGTCGATCACGAGCGCCTTGAAGTCGGCGGAGATCGTGGGCCCGCGCAAGGTGCGAAACTTCTTGCCGTCGACGAACACCGGCGCGGCCGGCGCTTCGCCGGTGCCGGGAAGCGAGATGCCGATATTGGCGTGCTTGGATTCGCCGGGGCCGTTGACGATGCAGCCCATCACCGCGACGTTGAGCTCTTCCACGCCGGGATATTTCGTCTTCCAGGTCGGCATCTCGTCGCGGATGAAATCCTGGATCGAGCGGGCCAGTTCCTGGAACGTGGTCGAGGTGGTGCGGCCGCAACCGGGACAGGCCGCGACCAGCGGCACGAAGGTGCGGAAGCCCATGGTCTGGAGCAGCTCCTGGCCGACCTGCACCTCACGGGTACGGTCGCCGCCGGGCTCCGGCGTCAGCGAGATGCGGATGGTGTCGCCGATGCCCTGCTGCAGCAGGATGCCGAGCGCGGCCGAGGACGCCACGATGCCCTTCGAGCCCATGCCGGCCTCGGTCAGACCGAGATGGATGGCGTAGTCGGAACGGCTGGCGAGATCCTGGTAGACCGCGATCAGATCCTGCACCGCCGAGACCTTGGCGGACAGGATGATGCGATTCTTCGGCATGCCGAGCTCTTCGGCGCGCGCGGCCGACAAGAGCGCCGACTGCACCATAGCCTCGCGCGTCACCGCGCGCACGTCGCGCGGATTGGCCGAGGCCGCGTTCTCATCCATCAGCTTGGTGAGGAGTTCCTGGTCGAGCGAGCCCCAATTGGCGCCGATGCGCACCGGCTTGTTGTTCTTGTTCGCGATCTCGATGATGTCGGCGAACTGGGTGTCGCGCTTGTCCTTGAAGCCGACATTGCCGGGATTGATGCGGTATTTGGCGAGCGCCTCGGCGCAAGCCGGGTAGGCCGCGAGCAGCTTGTGGCCGATATAGTGGAAGTCGCCGATCAAGGGCGTGGTGATGCCGCGCTTGGCGAGGCCGTCGCGGATGTGTGGAACGGCGGCAGCGGCTTCCTCGCGGTCCACGGTGATGCGAACCATTTCGGAGCCGGCGCGCGCGAGCGCTGCGACCTGGGCGATGGTGCCGTCGACGTCGGCGGTGTCGGTGTTGGTCATCGACTGCACGACGATCGGTGCGCCGCCGCCCACTGAGACGTCGCCGACCTTGACCTGGGTGGTCCGGTGCCGGGGCGCGGGGCCTGCGAGATCGGAATCGATGGTGTTTTCGAGCTTGTTCATGGGGTCCAAATATCAGGTTTTGGTGACGTTCAGCAATGCATCACGCGGCGCCGCAGCCGCTTGGCTCGGACGGTTAACCAGAAAAAGCCCAGCAATTACAAGGACCGCGGCGGCCCCGAATGTCAGGCTTAGGGTGTCGTGCATGATGAAATAGCTACCGACCACGCCAAACAAAGGGGTGATGAAGGTAAAAGCCGACAATTTGCTGGCCGAATAAGCCTTCACCAGCGCGAACCAAAGCGTGAACGTGGTTCCCACCACCCAGATCGCCTGGAAGGCCATGAGAGCGAGGGATAGTGGCGCCGGCGTGTGCGTGATGGATTCGCCGAACAGCCAGGCTGCCAGCCCCAGGATCGGGATCGAGGTCGCGACCTGGTAGCCCAGCGCCTTCTCGGGCGCGGCGAAGCGCAGCCGCGTGCCCTTGGCGACCAGCGTGGTCGCCGCCCACAACGCCGCGCCGCCGACGATCATGAGGTCGCCGAGCAACACCTTGGCATCGACATCCGGCTGCGGCACGCCGATGGCGAGCGCGACGCCGGCAAAGCTCACGGCGAGCCCCAGCCATTGCGTACCGCCGAGCCGCTCGCCGAGCACCTGGTAGGAGCCGAGCGCGACGAAGAACGGGGCGGTGTAGAGGAACACGACCGCGCGCGACGCCGGCGTGAAGCGCAGGCCCTGGAAGATCAGAACGAACTCGATGCCGAACATCAGTCCGGCGATGAGGCCCGGCTTCCAGGTACCGTCACGTTCGAAGAAATTGACGCCACGCAGGGTGCCGATGATGAACAGCACCGGCAGCGCGCCCATCGAGCGGATCGTGGCCTGGAGCATCGGCGGGATGTCCGGCAGCACCAGCTTCACCGCGATCTGGTTGAACCCCCAAGTCAGGCACAGCATCAGCATCAGGGCGATGGCGCCGGCACTGAGGGGACGTGCGGCGGATGGTATGGCTTGTGGCGAGGACATCTCTTCCCGAATACCGGCTTTGTGCCGTTGTTGCTTTAAGCAGCTTTCTGACAATGGGTGCAGACGCCCGTGATCTCCACCACGGACAATTTGGGGGCGAAGCCTGAGCTGCGCGCGGCGGCATTGAGATCCTTGGCGAAGGAGGCCGACGGGATCTCGCCGACCAGGCCGCAGCGCTCGCAGATCAGGAACGCGACGGCCGAGGTCGCGTCGTGGTCGTGGGCGGCGCAGGCGAGATAGGCATTGCGGCTCTCGATGCGATGCACGAGGCCGTTGGCCATCAAGAAATCAAGAGCACGATAGACCGTGATCGGCGCCGGTCGCGCCATCGACTTGGCGAGTTCGTCGATCACCTCATAGGCGCCGAGCGGACGGTGGCTGGAGAGCAGCGCCCCGAGCACCTGACGGCGTATCGGCGTGAATTTCTGCGCGCGCTGCTCGCAGACCTGTTCGGCATGCGCCAGCGCATCCGCAGTGCAGCGGCCGTGATCGTGGTCAGGCGCGGGGAATGCCGGCTTTGCGAGGGTCATGCGGCCCATCTTCTAGCATTTCGGCGAGGGAACCCAAAGCGCGACCGCCATTGCGGCTGTCAGCCATGCTTTCGCTGC
Source organism: Bradyrhizobium sp. DN3 (assembly GCF_041357655.1). Taxonomy (NCBI): domain Bacteria; kingdom Pseudomonadati; phylum Pseudomonadota; class Alphaproteobacteria; order Hyphomicrobiales; family Nitrobacteraceae; genus Bradyrhizobium; species Bradyrhizobium sp. DN3. The sequence continues at coordinate 15,867 of NZ_JAULLN010000052.1, forward strand.
GGGACAGCGTCGCATCAACCCTCCTGGAATAATCATAAGCTTGCTTATTATATTGCAGGCTCATTGGAGACGAAGCTCATGACCCGCGGGTCTGTCGACCAGAACTTCCTGTTCACGCTCGCCGAGCTCTATCGCCTGCTGCGCGTCTATGCCGACAAGGAGGCGTCGCGCTTCGGCATCACCCGCGCGCAATGGGCGGTGCTGGCCAAGGTGGAGCGCAGCGAGGGCATGAAGCAGTCGGAGCTCGCCGAGCTCCTGGAGGTGCAGCCGATCACGCTGACGCGCCTGATCGACAAGCTCTGCGACAATGATTGGATCGAACGCCGCAGCGACGCCTCGGACCGCCGGGTCAAGCGCCTGTACCTGAAGAAGGCGGGCCGGCAGCTGCTCGGCCGGATGAGCGGGCTCCGGTCCGAAATCACCGCCAACGCGCTCGACGGCATCGCCCCGGCCGATGCGCACCGCCTCCTCACCCAACTCGAAACAATCAAGGAAAACGTGCGGAACGCGACCCAGACCAGCGGCGCGGAGCAAGCGCGTAGGGAGCAGCGCTATGGCTGATCAGGTTCTCAAGTTCCAGCCCGAGCAGAAGAGCGACAGCGGCAAGCCGACGAAGAAAGCCGGCAGCGACCCCCGCCGCCGCCTGGTGGCGGGCCTGCGCCGCTATCGCCGTTTCCTGCTTCTGGTCGTCCTGCCTGTCATCGTCGCCATCGGCGGCATCACCTTTTATCTGCATGGCGGCCGCTATGTCGGCACCGATGACGCCTATGTCGGCGCGCAGAAGGTGCTGGTGACGCCCGACATCTCCGGCAAGATCCAGAAGGTCGTGGTGAAAGAAGGTCAAGTCGTCAAGCAAGGCGACGAGCTGTTCGAGATCGACCCGGTTCCCTTCCGTCACGCGGTGGATGAAGCCAAGGCGCAGCTCGCACAGGCCCGCACGACCTACGACAACCTCGTTGCCAACATCAAGATCTATGGCGACATGCTCAACCTCGCCCAGCAGGGCGTCGATCTCAAGCAGCGCGACGTCGAGCGCAAGCAGGCGCTGGTGAAGAACAATTACGGCTCCCAGCTCGATCTCGACAACGCGGCGAATGCGTTGGTCACCGCGGGCGCGCAGGCGCAATTCATCAAGCAGCAGCTCTCCAACGCCAAGACGCAATTGCTCGGCGATCCCGCGTTGCCGCTGGAGCAGTTCCCGCCTTACGCGCAATCAAAAGCCAAGCTGGACGACGCCCAGCGCAACCTCGACCACACCGTGCTGCGCGCGCCGATGGACGGCGTGGCGACGCAGGTCGAGCAGATTCAGCTCGGCCGCTACGTTGCCGCCGGCGCGCCTGTGTTCTCCATCATCGACGTCGCTCATCCCTGGGTCGACGCCAACCCGAAGGAGAGCGACCTCACCTACGTCACCGAAGGACAGCCGGTCACGCTCGAGGTCGACGCGTTCCCGAACCACGTCTTCAAGGGCAAGATCGGCTCGCTCTCGCCCGGCACCGGCGCGCAATTCGCGATCCTGCCGCCGCAGAACGCCACCGGCAATTTCGTCAAGGTGGTGCAGCGCGTGCCTGTCAGGATCTATTTCGACGAGACCGACAAATACGTGCGGAAGCTGAAGGCCGGCATGAGCGTCTACGCCACCATTGACACCGGCCACCGGCGCTCACTCGCCGGCCTGTTTGGCCTGTCGGCGACCGCGGGCCAAGACCACGACAAGGACTGATCCGATGTCCGGTCCCCACGCCAACCTGATGGTCCCCGGCCTGCGCCGGAACATGGTGACGATCTGCGCCATGACCGCGACCATCATGCAGGCGTTGGACACCACCATCGCCAATGTCGCTTTGCCCTATATGCAAGGCACGCTCTCGGCCTCGCAGGACCAGATCAACTGGGTGCTGACCTCCTACATCGTCGCCGCCGCGATCATGACGGCGCCGGTGGGCTGGATCGCCAACCGCTTCGGCCGCAAGCGCATCTTCATCATCTGCTCGGCCGGCTTCACCATGGCGTCGGTGCTGTGCGGCCTCGCGCAGGACATCAACCAGATGGTGCTGTTCCGCCTGCTGCAAGGCGTGTTCGGCGCCGCCCTGGTGCCGCTGTCGCAATCGGTGATGCTCGACTATTACACGCTCCAGGAGCGCGCCAAGGCGATGTCGATCTGGGGCATGGGCGTGATGATGGGCCCGATCATGGGCCCGTCGCTGGGCGCTTGGCTGACCGAGACCTATTCCTGGCACTGGGTGTTCTTCGTCAACCTGCCGTTCGGCGCCATCACCGTGCTCGGGCTGATCGTCTTCATGGACGAGACCCGGAAGGATTTCAGCCTCAAATTCGACTGGTTCGGCTTCGCCGCGCTGGCGATCGCGATCGGCGCGCTTCAGCTCGCGCTCGACCGCGGCGAGCAGCTGGGCTGGCTGGAATCCAACGAGATCCTGGCGGAGTTCATCGTCTCCGCCATCGCCTTCTACTTCTTCCTCGCGCATTCCTTCACGACCTCAACGCCGTTCATCCGCTTCGCGCTGTTTCGGGATCGCAACTTCGTCACCGGCTGCGTGTTCATGATCGTGATGGGACTCGTGCTGTTCTCGACCATGGCGCTGGCCTCGCCCTACATGCAGAACGTGATCGGCTATCCCATCATCACCGCCGGCCTGCTGCTGGCGAGCCGCGGCTTGGGCACCTTTTTCGCCATGATGCTGGTCGGCCGCATGATGCGTTATTTCGAGGCGCGCACGCTGATCATCACAGGGCTGGCGCTGACTGCAGGCTCGCTGTTCCAGATGACCGGCTGGACCGACCTGACCCAGGTGCCTGAGATCGTCACCGTCAGCGTCATCCAGGGCTTCGGCTTCGGCCTCGTCTTCGTGCCGCTCTCGACCGTGGCGTTCCTGACGCTGTCGAACGATTTGCGCACCGACGGCACCGCGATGCTGACCCTGATGCGCAACGTCGCGAGCTCGGTCGGCATTTCCGTCGTCATCGCCGAGCTGACGCAGGGAACGCGGCGGACCTACGCGATCCTCTCCGAGCACATCAACCCGTTCAACCACGCGCTCCAGATGCCCAGCGTCAGCGGCATGATCAATCTCTCCACCGACGCCGGCCGCGCCATGGCCGACAGAATGGTCAGCGTGCAGGCGCAGATCATCGCCTTCGCGCACGATTACCAGCTGGTGATGGTCTTCATCCTCTGCACCATCCCGCTCGCTTTGCTGATCGGCTCGACCAAGGCCACACTGCGCAAGCAGGCCGCAGGGCCGGAGCACGCGGTGATGGAGTAGGTACGTCGTCGTCCCGGCGAAGGCCGGGACCCATAACCACCAGATTGAGTTTGGCGAAGACTCGGAGTTGGCAGCTCACGCTACAACCTCTGCCTGGGAGTATGGGTCCCGGCCTTCGCCGGGACGACACCGAGAAGGTTGAGCCGTCATCGCGCCTCACGAGGGAGCGGCGCACCGCCTACCCCAACAACTCCTCGCACCCCAGATCCTCGACCGCCATCATGATCCGCTCCAGATGGTGCCACCAGATCACCGGCGGGATGTTGATGGCCCATTGCCAGACCGGCTTAGTGATGTGCCAGAGCACCGACAAGCGGTAGTCACGATCGAGCGCGCCGCGCGTGTATCCGGTGACGCCGCTTGCGAGCAATGTCTCGTGGTAGAGATTGAGCAGGGGCCGCTCGAGCGCCTGCCGGCGCTCCGGAAACCAATGAAGCGCCATCATGTAAGCGAGGTCGTTGGTCGGGACATTGACGCCCCACAGGTCGAAATCGAAGATGCGCACGGTGTCGGCAACGCCAGCGCGCGGCAGGAAAAAATTCCAGGTATGGGCATCGCCATGGGTGATGCTGAGGTTACGGCGCGAATGGTAGCGCTCGGATAGCCGGGCCGACTGGTCGATCAGGCGACGATAGAGGAGCCGGCGTTCTTCGCTGAGGCGATCGCCGAGCAGATCGGCGAACCGGTCGTAATGGCCGGCAAAGGTCTCCATGTACTGCGCGCTGTCTTCGGGGCTCGCCCAGGTGCCGATCGTGTCGCCGAGATCGGGATGGTCCCACCAGGCCGCATGCCAACGCGCGAGCGTGGTGACGATCGCGACTATTTGCTCGCGCGACGGCGGCAGTGGCCATTGGGTTGCGATCTCATGGCTATCGGTGAGGTCCTCGAGCAGGAGATGCCAGGTCCCGCCCGGCTCGTCGAAGCGTCCGTCGAAGCAGCGCGGCACCAAACCCCACGGCATGTTCGGTGCGAGCTTCGTATAGAAGGCCACCTCGTGCCGGCCGCCATCGGCGAGCGTCTTGGCAAAGTCGGCATGTGGCGTCTTGAGGATCAGCGATTGCGGCGCGCCGGCCGATTCGCCGACATAGCGCAGTCCAAGGCGGGCAATGTGCGACACCACGGTGTCACGCTGATGCAGCACCTTCACCTCGCGGACCGCGCCAGCGTCCAGCACGCCGCCTCTGCGTAGCGCGGCCGTCAGTCGGGCGGGCTCAATGACCGCCGGCAATTGTGGGGATGTCATAACCACGATGCCCCTGTCCCGCGCCATACTGCACGATCATAACCCCACACACCAGCGGCCGAGTTGATGCCGGGCGTCACGCCGCCGCGGTCGAGTCGCGCACGGTCCTGACCACCACCGACCGCAGCTGTTCGAGATTGGCCGCCATGCCGGCGATCGCCTGCCTGACCTCTGCGGCGCGCTCGTTCACCGCGGCGGCGTCGCGGCTGACATTGCCGATCTTGGCCGAGACCTCCTGTGCCGCGGACGCCGATTCGGAAATCGACCGCGTGATCTCCCGCGTCGCGGCATCCTGTTCTTCCATCGCGGCGGCAACCGAGGTCGCGACGCCGTCGATCTCGACGATGTGGCCTCCCATGGTCTCGACTGCATCGACCGCGGCCTGCGTCGAGGTCTGGATTTCGGCAATCAGCCGCCCGATCTCCTCGGTGGACTTGGCGGTCTGATCGGACAGCGATTTCACTTCGGCGGCGACCACCGCGAAGCCGCGGCCGGCCTCGCCGGCGCGCGCCGCCTCGATCGTGGCGTTGAGCGCGAGCAGGTTGGTCTGGCCGGCGATGCCGCCGATCAGATCGGAGACCTCGGCGATCTTCTTCACCGACCCGGCCAGCGCCTGAATGGTCGAGCGCGCCTGCTCGCGGCCGGCGACAGCAGATTTGGTAACGGTGCTGGTTCGCGCGACCTGGCTCGCGATCTCTCGGATCGAGGCGCTCAGCTCTTCGGCCGCAGCCGAGACGGTCTGCGAGCTGCCGAGAGCCTGGGTGGAGGCCGCGGCGACCGCCTGCGATTGCGCAGAGAGCGAACTTGCGATCTCGGACAGGCTGGTGGCGGCGCGCTCCACGCCATGCGTCGCCGCGCTCGCGGTGTCGACCGATCGGCCGGTCTCGCGTTCGACGGTCTCCGCCATCTGCTGCAGGGCGCCGCGCTTGGCGAGTGCGGCCTCCTGTTCCTGCCGCAACTGCTCCTCGCGCAGGCGGGAATTCTCGACCGCCGCCTGCTTGAACACCAGGAGTGCACCGGCCATCGAGCCGACCTCATCCCGGCGGTGCGCGAAAGGAATGTCGGCGGCGAGATCGCCGGTCGCGAGCTTCTGCATCGTGTCAGTCATGCGCACGATCGGGCGCACCACGCCGAGTGCAACGCCGAGCAGGCCCGCGGCAATAAAGGCGAGGACAGCGGCGGAGACGCCGAGGAGGATGTAGAGCATCGAGCTGTCGCGATCCGCGGCCAGCTTCTCCATGGCGGCATTCTGCCTGTTGGCGCTCTCGACGATGCTGTCGATGACGGTGCGATGCGCGGTGTAGGCGTCCTTGAGCTGCGCATAGGCGCGCTCGGAAGCGGCCGCGTCCTTGGCCTTGAGGGCCGGCAGGAGCTGGTCGGACGCCTTCCAGAATTTCTGCACCTCGGCATCGGATTTCGACACCAGCGCGGTCTTCAGATCAGCCGACAGGCTGGAGGAGACCCAGAATGCCTTGCGCTCGTCGTAGTCCTTGCGGAGCTGGATCAGGCGCTCGCCATGGGCCGCGAGCTGGTCCGGCTCGCGCATGGCGAGGGTGGCCTCGAGATAGGCTTCGATGACGTATTCCGGCGGCGGCAGGATGTCGGCGATGAGGTCGTTGCCGAGCTTGATGTCAGAATAGAGCGGGCCGCCGACCTTGAGCTCGCGTAGCGTATAGAGACTGGTGGAGACCACGGCCGTGAAACCGAGGGCCAGGACGATGCCGAATGCAATGATCGCAGAAGAAAGGGAAAGACGAATTTTCATGGAACAATCCAATGCTGCACGTCGAAATCCAAATGGATCCTAAACGACTGCGGTAAACACGGGATTGCTACGCGCGGAAATTGAATCCGCGCGAACTCCGGGGAATTACGGGAAAACGGTCAGAGGGGGCTTCCGACACCCGCCCCGGCGGTCGTCCCGGACAAGCGCGCTTCGGGCGCGCGCGGATCCGGGACGAGGCGGGAGTTAGACGTCGAAGAACACCGTCTCGTCCTCGCCCTGGAGCCGCAGGTCGAGGCGGTAGACCGCCTTGCCGGCCTCGCGCGTCGCAATCAGCGTGGTGCGGCGCTCAGCGGGCACCAGCGCCAGCACGGGATCGGCGGCGTTGCCGGCCTCGTCGCTGAAATAGATGCGGGTATAGAGATGCCTGAGCATGCCGCGCCCGAACACCGCAAGCAGGATGTGCGGCGCCTGCGGCTTGCCCTGGGGATCGGGCACCGCGCCCGGCTTGATGGTGTCGAAGGAATAATTGCCGTCCTTATCGGTGCCGCAGCGGGCAAAACCGCGGAAGCTCGCATTCGGCAGCGCACGCTTGTCCTGCGGGTCGGCGAAGCGGCCCTGTGCGTCCGGCTGCCAGATCTCCAGCATGCAATCCGGTACGGCGATGCCGTCGCCGTCGAACACCCGGCCCTCGATGCGGATACGGTCGCCCGTGACGTCGGGCGTCAGTGTCGAGTTGGTGAACGCGTCGTTCCAGGCGTATTCGCCGTTTGGCGTCAGGCCGTATTTGAAGAACGGGCCGACGGTTTGCGATGGGGTGATACCGTTGGGCTTCACAGAATCCTGCACTTAATGGTTCTCCATAGGCGTGGCGTTCTGGCCGCGCAGCACGATGTCAAAGCGGTAGCAGAGCGCCCATTCCGGCTTTGTGTTCTCGAGATCGAACGAGGAGACCATCCGCGCCCGCGCCTTCTCGTCCGGCACCGAATTGAAGATCGGGTCGAACGGGAACAGCGGATCGTTCGGGAAATACATCTGAGTCACGAGGCGCGTGACGAAGGAGTGCCCGAAGACCGACAGGTGGATGTGCGCGGGCCGCCACGCATTGTGATGATTGCCCCAGGGATAAGCGCCCGGCTTGATGGTGACGAAGCGGTAGTAACCAGAGGCATCGCTCACGGTGCGGCCGGCGCCCGTGAAATTTGGATCGAGCGGCGCCGGGTGCTGGTCACGGACATGGACATAGCGACCGCAGGAATTGGCCTGCCAGATCTCGACCAGCGAGTTCGGCACGCCGCGGCCGTCCTCGTCGCGGACGTGGCCGTGCACGATGATGCGTTCGCCGAGCGGCTCGCCACTGTGCTGATGGGTGAGATCGTTGTCGCCCTCGCGCACGGTCTCGTGGCCATAGACCGGACCGGTCAGCTCCGACAGGGTGTGGCGCATCGGGATCAAGGGCTTGTTCGGCGCGCGCTTGATCGAGCTCTTGTACTCGGGCGACAGCGGCAGCGGATGCGCCTTGTTGCTGTCCGTGGGATAGATGAATGTCATTTGGCGAACTCCTCCCCAGCCATTGTGGACCGGCCGGTCAACGCTTCCGCCAATCATTATAGGATATAACTAATTTGGGGAAGCGGGTTTCGCGGGGCTTCCTTTCTTCACCTCGCCCGCAAGCGGGGACGGTCGGATCGCCCCGGCGATGCGAAGCGTCGTCCGGCGCGATCCGGGCAAGGGGGTACAGGTCCTTTCATAAATCACGTGCGGCCCCTCTCCCCGTAAAAGCGGGCGAGGGAGAAGAACTAGATCAACCGCACACCTGAGATCGCCGACTTCAGCCAGCGCAGCGCCTGCGGCGGCTGCGCTGCGAGCGGGACAACGGCGGCCTTCTCGGTCCGACATTTCTCGAGCTCGGCCACGAAATCGGTCGACCATTGCTGGATGGTGTGGCCGCGCAGCTTCTTCATCATCACGTCCCAGCGCATCTTGCGCTCGGTGAGCGGCATTGAGGCCGCGACCGCGATCGCGCGCGCCATGCCGTCGATGTCGTGCGGATTGACCATCAAGGCGGTGTCGAGCTCGTTGGCCGCGCCGGCGAACTTCGACAGCACCAGCACGCCGGGATCGGCCGGGTTTTGCGCGGCGACGTATTCCTTGGCGACGAGGTTCATGCCGTCATGCAGCGGAGTCACCACGCCGATTTGCGCCGTGCGGTAGAGGCCCGCGAGCACGGTCTGGCTAAAACCCTTGTTGAGGTAGCGGATCGGCGTCCAGTCCACTTCGCCGTGACGACCGTTGACGTCGGTAACGAGGCGCGCGACCTCGTTCTGAAGGTTGCCATAGGCCTCGATGCCACCTCGCGAGGGGTTCGCGATCTGGAGCAGCGAGATGCTGCGCGCAAACTGCGGATGCTCCGTCCAGAGCCGGTCGAATGCACTGATGCGGTTGACGAGGCCTTTCGAATAGTCGAGGCGGTCGACGCCGATCGCGAGGCGCTCGCCATTGAGGCTGCGCCGCAGCCGCGACACGTCGGGATGCGAGACCGACTTCGCCGCATATTGCGCGAACTTTTCCGCATCGATGCCGATCGGAAACACTTCACAGCGCGTGCGGCCATGCTGAGAGATCGCAACACCGTCCTCGATGGCGAGGCCGAGCTCGCCGCCGACATAAGCGAGGAAGTTCTGGCAGTCCTCATTGGTCTGGAAACCGAGCAGATCATAGGCCAGCATCGCCGTGATCAGCTCGCGATGATTGGGCACGCCCTGCACCACCGCGGCGACCGGCCACGGCGTATGAAGAAAGAAACCGATGGGATCGCCGACGCCGAGACTACGCAGTTCTGCGCCGAGCGCGAGGAAGTGATAATCCTGCACCCAGAACGCGGTTTTTGCTTTTCGAAAACGCATCAAGGCGCGCGCCATGAAGGCGTTGACCTCGCGATAGCTGACATAGTCCTCGCGCGAGACGCGGATCAGATCGCTGCGCGAATGCAGTGCCGGCCACAACGCTGAATTGGCAAAGCCTTCGTAATAGCCGCCGTAATGTGCCGCCGGCAGATCCAGCGTCGCAATCGCGCCCGAGCCCAGTGCTTCGATCTCGGCGAACGGTTCCTTCTGATGGCCATCACGCACGCGGCCTGAAGAGCCCACCCAAATGGCCCCCGAATGTTCCACCACCGGCAGCAAGGCCGCCGCGAGGCCGCCCGTCATGGGTTCATTGGGTTTGCCGCGCGCGACGCGATTTGAAACGACAACTAAGTTCACAGGTCGTCCCCTCCTGTTTCATTCCAGCCCGTTTAACTGCCGTTCATCAATATGGTTCCGGATCATCGTTTCAACGAATTGAAACCAAAATCGGGCGTGCGCGTTGGAACTGGCTTCCTTCGCGGAACCCGACAATTCATCAGCTTTTTACGGTGTGTGTTGCGCAGCATGCATTGCGATGCGCAACGATACTGCCGGGCATTATGTCCGCGAGGTGGCGCTGCCTTTGTTTCACCTCGGATCGAGCAGGCGCGCAAGGAACGCACGCACATCGCTCGGCGCATCGAAGTGACCATTCACACCCATGGCGCGGCGGCCGACCGAGAAGGCGAGCCCGTCCATATCAGGCATGATCGCGAACACGGTCTCATCCGTGACGTCGTCACCGATGAACAGAGGACGACGTCCCCTGAATGGCTCATGCTGCATCAATTCGTGCACACCGCTCGCCTTGGTGAAGCCGGAATGCTTGATCTCGCAGACGAATTTGCCAGGCAGCACCTCGATCGGCGCATTGGGCAGATCGGCGCGGATCAGCGACACGGATTCGTAGATCGCCTTCTCCGCATGCGGCGCAAGGCGGTAATGCAGTGCCAGCGAATAGCCCTTGTCCTCGAGCAGAATTCCCGGGCTGAGCTTGGCGATCGCAGCCAGCCGCCGCTTCAGCTCCTTGTCCAGCGGCGGCGCGTGGACGTCATCGGCTTCGCTGTCCACTGACAGCCGCATCTCGGCGCCGTGACCGGCGACGGCGCGAAACACGTCGGGCGCGAAGATCAGGTCAATGTCATTGAGCGAGCGGCCGCTGACCAGCGCCAGCGCGCCGGAGGTGCGTTCCACCAGACGATTGAGCGTGTCCGACAGCCCCGGCGGCACCCACACCTCGCGCGGCGTCGGCATCAGGTCGAGCAGCGTGCCGTCGATGTCGAGCAGGATCGCGGTCTCGTCCAGATGCGGCACGAGCGCATGCGGCACCGGCACCGTTTCCGGCGTCTCGTCGTCACCAGGGATGGTGAGCTTCTCGTCCAATGCCATTTCCGCAAGTTCCGATTTCATAGTCTACTCCATAAAGGCAAGCGGCCGTGCGATTTGTTCGAGCGATTTGCGCTCTGCCGAGACGGCATAGCGCCACGCCACGATCGCGGCCGCGATCATCAGGACTGCCCCCAGCAGATAGCCGGCGAACACGCTGGTGCGTGATCCCGTGTCGATCAGCGCGCCGAATAGTGCCGGCCCGATCACGCCGCCAATGCCGGTGCCGACTGCATAGAACACTGCGATCGCCAGCGCGCGAACCTCCAAGGGAAAGTTCTCGCTGACGGTGAGATAGGCCGCGCTCGCCGCCGGCGAGGCGAAGAAGAAGATCACCATCCAGGCCACGGTCTGCCCCTGCGCGCTGAGCGCGCCGATCGAGAACAGATAGCCTGACAGCGCCAGCAACAAGCCCGATACGCCATAGGTGAACACGATCATGGTGCGGCGGCCGAGCGTGTCGAACAGGCGGCCGAGCAGCAGCGGACCGAGGAAGTTGCCGGCGGCGAAGGGCAGCAGGTACCAGCCGACATGATCGGCGCTGATGCCGTAGAAATCGGTCAGCACCAGCGCGAAGGTGAAGAAGATGGCGTTGTAGAAGAACGCCTGCGCGCTCATCAGCACGAGGCCGACCAGCGCGCGCTGACGATAGGCCGAGAACAGCGTGTGGACGACCTCGGGGATCGGCGTGTGATCGCGCATCTTCAGGCGGATCTTCGCAAAGCGTCCGTCGCTCGTATCCTGGCCTTGTCCGATCACCGAGCATTCGATTTCGTCGACGATGGCATGCGCCTGGTCGGGTCGGCCGTGGATCATCAACCAGCGCGGACTCTCCGGAATCCACATCCGCATCAAGAGCACGACGAGCCCTACGGTCGCGCCGATCAGGTAAGCGAGGCGCCAGCCGAGATCGGGACCGATCACGGCCGGATCAAGCAGCACGATGGCCGCCACCGCGCCCATCGCAGCGCCGATCCAGAAGCTGCCGTTGATGATGAGATCGGTCCAGCCGCGATAGCGCGCCGGCACCAGCTCCTGGATGGTCGAATTGATCGCGGTGTATTCGCCGCCGATGCCGGCGCCGGTGAGGAAACGAAACAGCGCGTAGCTCGCGATATCCCATGACAGAGCAGTCGCAGCCGTCGCCGAGAGATAGAGCGCAAGCGTGATGAAGAACAATTTCTTGCGACCGATGCGATCGGTGAGCCAGCCGAAGCCGAGCGCACCCAGCACCGCGCCGGCAAGATAGGCGGAATTGGCGATGCCAAGATCCAGATTGGAGAAATGCAGCGAGGGGCTCTGCTTCAGCGCGCCCGAGAGCGCGCCGGCCAGCGTCACCTCGAGTCCATCGAGGATCCAGGTGATGCCGAGCGCGAGCACGACGCGCGTGTGAAAGCCGCTCCACGGCAGCGCATCGAGGCGCGAGGGAATGCTGGTCTCGACGACGCGATCCGTCGCCACCGCCGAGATCGCAGATTCATAATTCAGCGCTGGGCTTTGCTGCAATTCCATCGCGTTGTTGTGTCTGATCAATGGAAGCGGCCCCGGTTCACATGACGTGGACGGGGTCGATCCGATGATGGGGATGCGGCATTCCGCCTGCCACCTGCGACAACGTTTGCGACGAGGCTGGGTTCCCATAGGAACAGCTGCCGAGAACATCCGTTTTCGATGGAGCTGCAAGGAGTTGACGCATGGCTCAGGTCAGAAAGACGACACATTCACGGAAGACAGGCGCGCGCAACTCCGCGCGCCGCAAGGCCAGCACGACACGCAAGAGGTCAAGCCGACGCGCAGCACCGAAGCGATGGTCGCAGCGTGTGACGAAGGAGAGTGACGCACTCGATCTCAAGCGCGGTGTGTTCAAGCTCAAGGACCCCAAGAAAATCGCAGGCTCCCTGAAGCGCTCGGCCGAGCACAGCTCGCGCCGCAAGACTGGCGCCTATCGCTCCGCGCTGTCGATGCTGACGTTCTACATCAACCGCGCCGGCAAGACGCTGCCGAAGACGCAGCGCACGCGACTGGAGCGCGCGAAGGTGGAGCTGAAGCGGGCGTTCGGGCGGGAGTGAGATTCAGACCTCCACTGTCGTCCCGGACAAGCGGAGCCCTGGCAGCGCGCAGCGTTGTCAGGAGCGGAGCGCAGATCCGGGACCCATACTCCGCAGCAATCGTTTTGCGAAGATTCGGAGTTGCCAGCTCGTGCAGCAACGCAATTCGGTGGTTATGGGTCCCGGA